>NZAF01000066.1 GCA_002686115.1 Halobacteriovorax sp.
TTTTCTATAATTTCATTAAATTTTCCATTTCTTGAAACCTTCATTGGTGAGCCATAAGGAAAACCTACAGTATAAAGAACATCTTCTGCCACCATACTTAAGGCGCTTTTCATTTTTAAAGGTTTTCTTCCTGGTACTTCTCTATCTAATTTTATGAGAGCATAATCAGTAGGCCCAGAATTTTCAAAAGCTAAAACCTCTTTACAACGAAATCTATTCTCACTCTTTATTGTTAGTCCCTGATAAAAGTTTTCTTCTTTTTCTAGTCCAAAGACCCATTCATATCGCTGGCACCTATACTTAGTACTATTAAAATCATTATTTGGTGTAAGGCAGTGTCCCGCAGTCATTAAAAGGTCCTTTCCGACTAAGAAACCTGTACATGAAAAAGCTGAGCCCAATCTATTAATTTGGTTATTACACATTTTCATATTCTTCTTATCTCTTATAAACTGTTCAATAGGCGTTATCATAACTCGATAAGATTGATTATCAGAATTTTGGTTATTAAAATTTACGCTAAATCTTGCAGAGTGAATCATCCCAGCAACAGACTCACTAACCTCTTGCATACTTGATGCAGCATCACTGACTTTAGTCATATCATTCTCACCATAAATGATGGCATTAGTGCACATTTCACCATTAGATGTGATTTCTTTCTTTGTGCCACATGAAATTAATAAAAGTAGAGCAATGATATAACATATTCGCATGTCTCAAACCTAACATGTCTAAACTGTTTAAAAGTTAAACTTGTAATTAAGTATAAGTGACCAAACTTTATACACATGCAAATGTGCGTAGAGCACTTAAGTCATAATTTATTAAAATCACATCTCTTTACATGGCATCCATTTTGCTTGTTTAAATAATAAATCTTTTAAAACTATGAGAGGTCGTGATGAAAAAATCAGTCTTAATACCACTAACTATGAGTGCAATTCTTTCATGCTCTTTAATGGCAAAGAGTCAAGATAGAAAACCTTGGGACACTCAAGGTTGGGAGAGAAGGTATCCAACATGGCAAGTTAGACAATTAAAAAGAGAAAAGCGGGCTTATGAGAAAGCGCAAAGAAAAGAACAAGAAAAGAATGAAAGATTAAAATATGCAGAGAATGCAAAGAAAATGGTTGCACAAAAGATGGGCGTTTCATCTGAAAGTCTCGTTAATTTTTGGGATTCACTGAATGATGCTTTTACAGGTGAAGCTGAAAGTGAAAAATGCTTTGATCATCTTGATGATAACGACAATGCTCGCTCTGAGTTTCTAAACTGTCTTAGTGAATTTGGTAGAAATGGTTTAACTGAGAAACTCTTTGCAAAAATAAATGACAGAAAATTAAAACAGATGAAGACATTAAAAGATAATGCAAATCTTCAAAAGACAGTTAACTTAAGCTTTGTCTTAGAAGATCTAATTCGTTATCAATTAGAAGATAGAGGAATACACGCTTCTTGGTGGGTACCAGGAGAAGGTTTTCTAGATACTAATGACCGATATGATTTTAAATATCAAAATGGTGATGTTATTCTTGAAATCGGCTATAGCGCAGTTTCAGCTATTATTACTCAAAGTACAATGCCACAAAGAAAATTCTCACATGCACTCATGATTAAAGATCATGGAGATAATCAATTTGGTACAATGGAAGCTCTTATTCAAACAGGAGTCATATCAAGAACAAAGAAGGAACTTCTTGATAGTAATATTCAAACTCTTATGGTCATGAGAGTAAAAGATGAAAAACAGAGAAAGTATGTTGCAGACATTGCAGCGGATTGTGGTTGGGAGCATGTAAAGAATAACACTGATTACGATCTTGATTTTGATGGTGAAGATCATTCAAAGATTTTTTGTTCTGAACTCGTAGCAAGTTGTTATGCAAAAGGACTTGAGTCATATGGTGAGATGAAATCAAATGAAGATCTAGATTATAAATCAATCTATTATAATTTCACAGATCACCAGTCTTCAATATTCTCTGACGGAGCTTATGAATTCTTAAAGAATTTTGGAATGAAGAAAAGAACAATGCCTTCTCCTGGAGATATTTTTACTTCTCCATATCTTGAAGTTATGGCCGACTATAGACCAACATCAAGTAAAGAAGATGATCTTGGAATGTCTAGACTATGGAACGTTATGTTTTGGGGAGACTTATTTGTTCAAAAACTTGATCAAGGTTATGACTTTGAGTTTTCACTTATAAGTAAAGGAATTCTAAGACCACTTATTGATGGAATAAATTTCTTAGCAGACAAATTATTTGGAGATGAAATGATGATTATCCCAACTGGATTTGATGCAAAAAAAGGTGGTTACTTAGCCGCAATGGATAAGTTAGTTTATGCACCAACAACAGAACTTGCACTAGAGAATCTTGAATATGACGGTTATGAGCATCAGTCAATTTTAGAGACACCTATTTGGGTTCGAGTTGGATATTTCCATCACGCAATGGATACGAATGCTAAAACAAGATGGATTTTAAAAAATCAAAAAAAATAATATTAAATAAATTTAAGACCTAGGCCGACCATGATAAAGCTTTCATCGTCGGCCTTTTACTTTATTGGCTATGCACCAAGAATTGATATGCCTGAATCAACATAGAGCACTTGACCAGTCACTCCGTTAGATAAACTTGATGCAAGGAATGTCGCCACTCCCCCAACATCTTCTTGAGTAACATTTCTTCTTAATGGAGACTTCTCTTCAACATCTTTTAAAAAGCCTTTTAAACCAGGAACACCAGAAGCTGCGAGAGTTCTAATCGGCCCTGCTGAAATACAGTTAACTCTAATCCCTTCCGGTCCTAGATCATCTGCTAGATATCTCATTGTTGATTCTAAAGAAGCTTTTGCAACACCCATGACATTATATCCATTAAGAACTTTTACTGATCCATGATAACTTAATGCCATGATAGAACAATTTTCTGACATCAGTGGCTTTAAAGTTTCGCAAACTGAAATTAATGAATAAGCAGAAATATCATGAGCAAGCTTAAAGCCTTCTCGACTTGTTTTATGAAAACGGTCTTTAAGATCTGACTTATCTGCAAAAGCAAGAGAGTGGACAATAACATCAACGCTTCCCCACTTTTCTTTCACTGTATTTTCCATGGCATCTAAGTGAACATCATTGGTCACATCAAGTTCAAATGTAAACTCTCCACCAATTTCTTCACTTAAAGGCTCAACTCTTTTTTGAAGTGCTTCATTTAGATATGAGAATGCAAGTCTTGCTCCCTGTTCTTTCATCATCTTTGCTATTCCCCAGGCAATTGATTTGTCATTTGCAAGGCCCAGAATAAGTACTTTCTTATCTTTTAAAATCATTATGAATCCTTTTACTCATTTTCTTCGTTTTCAAATATATAACCCACTGAACGCACACTTTTAAAAAGCTCTGGATTCTTAGGGTTTTGTTCGAAGTATTTTCGAAATCTTACGATGTAGTTGTCAAGTGTTCTTGTCTCCGAATTTTCGGCATATCCTATGTGGAGAAGCATTTCACTTCTTTTTAGAACTTCACCTCTATTTTTAACAAATAACTCTAAAAGTCTTGTCTCCTGCTCTGTAAGCTCTATCTCACCATTAACGCCTGACGCCTTAAAATTTTTAAAATCAATCCAACAGTCTCTAAAATGATAAACTTCTTTAAGAACGTCACTTTCGGCGTCAGGAGTCCAACTCGATCTCTTGAGAAGCCTCTCCACTCTTAAGAGAAACTCCTCAAGGTTAAATGGTTTAGATAGATAGTCATCAGTACCGAGGTTAAAACAATTTATCTTACTGGCACTTTCATCTTTTGCAGAAAGAACGAGCACTGGAAATTTCTCACTTTTGGCGCGAACATTTTCAAGAATTTTCTCTCCACTCATTCCTGGTAACATTAAGTCTAGAATGAGTAAATCTACTTCGTTGTCATGAAAAGCTTTTATTCCACTAATACCATCGCTGCAAGAAATGACCTTATGTCCTTTAAGTTCAAGATTAAGAATAATTCCTTTTGCAATATGTATTTCATCTTCAATAAGAAGTATCGTTGCCATAAAATCTTCCTACTTTTCTTCTTTTATTTTTAAAATAAATGTTGAACCAAGGCCCTCTCCTTCACTAGAAACTTTGGCCGATCCACTGTGCACTTTTAAAATTTGATGAACCATATAAAGACCAATACCACTACCTTTTACTGACTTTCCAACTTGAAAGAATTTCTTAAAAATAGATTTATGATGGTCTTTATCAATCCCTATACCATTATCTTTAAAGCTGAGTTCTATGTAACTTCCTGATCTCTTTGATGAGATAATAAGTTCTTTATACTCACTATTATTATATCTAAGAGCATTAGTCATAAGATTCATAAAGACGATTTCGAGTAAGTCTTTATCAAAAGAAATGAATAGTGACTCTACCTCATTAACAATATTTATCTCTTTAAAGATATAATCATTCTTTTTTAAAAAATCTTCAGTAAAGTCATATACATTAATACTTTTTAAATTTGGTTTAAAGTTTCGATCTTCAATCTTTGCCATATTTAGTATCTGCATAACATTTGACTGAAGTCTATCGGTATCTCTACTCATCAGATCAAGGTACTCTAATTGCTTCTCTCTTTCTATTTCATGCATTTTAAAAGTATCAATAAAAATTTTAAGACTAGCAATGGGAGTCTTAAGCTCATGAGTAAAACCATTAATAAAGCTTTGTTGCATTCGATAAAGCTGAATTACTTTTTGATAGTAAGTGAAAATGATAATCATTCCAGTAATAATAAGAACAACGAGAATGGAGAGAGTTAAGATCATCACCCACGTCTCAGGAGACTTAAATTGTGTTTTTGGAACACCACTTTTTTCAATGAAAGTCTTTAGTGCTTCATTCACTCTTAGATAAGAATCAATATATAGATATAAGGAAACTCCTAGGGCGAGAAGTGAGGAGACAAAGATTGTCACAGGGTGAAAAAATAGAGAGTTCTTCATAATGCAATATTAGCAAGAGGCCTTTCTAATGTATAGTATAAGAACCTATGCCGCACCACCCAAGCAAGAATCAGAAGAATAGATCAAAGAATGATGACTTTTTCTTAATTTTTTTAGTTTCTTTAATTGGCGTTAAACGTATTTTTCGGGAGCCCTTAAAAATTTTTGCAACAAGATCCCCACTTGATGCGAAAGAAACAGTCATATAGTCACTAAAGTCACCTGGTTGCCTTACTGCATATGCCTTTTTCTTATAGCATGATATCATAAGATAGAATCGTTCTTCATTTAATGAAAACTTATCCAATGAACCGTATTTACCTATCGCACCTAAATTCTCAAATGATGACCTCTTACAGTAGTCATCAAAGAAACTAAGTTGTCCCTTAAACTCTTCTCCAATATTCATAAGAGACTCAATATTTTGCATTTTACTATTTAATCCACTTACTCCAACTCTCTCTAAAGATCTCTTCAAAATATTAATCATATTTTCTAAATCAGAGCGAATAAATGTTAGTTCGCTGCTATCTGTTAAGAGGTAAAGTTCACATAGATCATCAAAAAGAATTGAAAGTTTATTTAATGAATCATAGTCTTCATTAGAATTTTCTAAAAGCTCTACAATAATGTTTTCAAATTCAATAGCTCTATCAATTCCTAGGTCATTTTTATCAAAGTAGAGTTCAGAGTTTAGTTTTTCATAAAACACTCGTGCACCTAGAAGACTATTTGTCCAAGGCTCAAAGGCACTTCTAAGCCACTGAGATAGTTTTAAAAGCCTAAGCTTTAATATTTTTTCGTTGAGCACGTCGCCATCAACAAAGAACCTTCCACGATCATTAACCATATTATCTTTTGACCACGATACAGGTTCAAAATACTTGAGAACTTCAACATCGATGTCAGATATATCCTTATAAAAACTACTCTCTAACCCCTTTTCATTTATCTGGTAAGCCGATCCCTGCCATTGAATACCAAGTAATTTTAATTCTGCAGAACTCACATCACTCAAATCAAGGATACCAGCTTTTGTAGTATGAAGTTTATTAATCGCGGACTTAAGATAAGTTGATATGTACGAAAGGTTATTCTCAATTTTTGTTATCGCAACACCAGTAACTCTTGAACCTATGACTTCATAAGGATTTACATTAGAATCAACATCTATAAGCCCACTATTTTGTGAAGGTTCTTGGTCATGAATTCTAATTTTATTTAAACTTCTTGAATAATTTGTTTTTTCAAATGAAACTCTATCTTTAATATTTTTTAAATACAGATACTCTAGATATTGAAGTAATCTTCTGTAAGCTTCATATTGCTTTTTATTTTTTCTATACCTAAAACTATATATTTTAAGATTTGAAAAAGGATCAAAGCTATTAGACAGCATCGCAACAAAAGCATCATCTCCGTATTTGAAATTCTCAACGAGGGCTTTATGTTTGGTGACATCACCTTTTACAATTTTAAACTCATTAATAAGTTCTGATAGGAACTCAAGGGATTTACCATAAGCATGATATTCATTAAACACAGTGAGCTCTAGACCAGATTGAATCCATTTATTGACAACAGCAATTTCTCTATCTGGAAGTGTTTGAACATCTAAAATTTGATGTAATTTAATAAGTCTATAATTATCTTTCTCTAAAAATAAATCACTAATATCGGCGTTCTTACTCTCAAGGAAGATGCTTTTAATAAAGTTAGTGTTTATAGATTTAAAAATATCTTGATCACCACTCCACTTAACTAAAATTTCATGTGCCTGTGGTAATAATTCAAAAAATCTCCTAGAAGCTATTTCAAGATCAGGATTTGCTGCATGAATCATTTCATGAACAAATGTCACAATTGTCTGTTCAAAAGACTCTCCAGCGAAGTCGAGGACAAATAAGCTTTTTCTTGGAAGAAAAGCACCACTGACATGGTAGCGAGCATCAGTTCTTGCTTGAAACTCATGCGTATGAACAGACGAAAAAGAGCTGATCAACTTTCTCAGATCAGGGCTTAAATCGGCAATTTGAATTTCATTACTATTAATCTTTTTTATGAAGTTATCTGATATTTTATCTAGACCTTCAACTTTAGATAGTTTCACTAGACTTACAATTGATTCAATATAACGAAGTTTAAAGAGTTTATTCACAGACTTAATTTTCGTAAGACTATAATCTCCATTGTTTCTATCTCTAAGATATCTCAAAATAAGAATTTTTATTCTATATAAATTATCAAATTGAGAATATGTAAAATTCTTTCCAAAGATATTATCTACCACTTCTGAACTAGAGATAGAATTTTCTCTAAGACCATCTAGAAACACATTGAGAGATTTATTTTCAAGAGTTGAAATGTCATCATAATTTTCATTCCAAAGTCCTTGGTTATATAGTTCTCGAGTTAAATTAAACGGGATTCGATTTGATATTATTTGTGCTCTAGAAAGAGACATTAGAGAAAAGATAAATATGAATATTAACTTTTTCATTTTATTTCCATTATTATGAGACAAGTGTCTATTTATTAGACACTTGTCCCTATATTTCTAACTTTTTCGTTAAGATAAACTCTTAAAAACACTATTAATTAAAGCAACATTCATGCCAATTAAAACCTTGAATTCATATCCGTAATAACTGTGTATATAGATCTTCTAAGCTTAACAATATCGGCCCTCAAAATCTCTTTGCCAGTCATAAGACAACTTTTAACTGACTGATAAGAACGAGAGCGTTGTAAGTGATAAACATCAGCAAGACTTTTGATGATATGACCTTCCCTTCTTCGAAGATCATTTTTTAAGTCGTTTCCAAGATATGAGACAAGTTTCACTAACAAAATTGCCTTAACACGATCAGACTGCAGTCCAGTCGAGTGTTCCCAAATTCTTAGAGCATGTTGTCTTCCATATTCAGCAGATGTTAAATACAATTTATCTCTATCATACTCATCCATGAGATAAGTATCTGAGACGAGAATATAATTAGAGTTTTTTAGTATCTTTGCAAACTCAAAACCATCTTTATAAAAACCTGCTAACCACCTCATATCTTCTTCGGTATTATTTAAACTCAAACCTTCGATAATATCTGCAAATTTATAAGTTCTCTCCAAAGTCATTCTAAGAAGTAATTCATTATTTTTCATACCAGAATGAGCAATAATCTCATGTGTCTTACTTCTTAAAAATTCAATCCGTTGCTCATATTGATACTGAAATCTTTCATCAAGGGCTTTCTCTATAAGGTCCTCAGAACTATATGCATTATCTACAAAATCACTATATTCTTCACCAGCAAAGATATCACTAAGACTCACTTCATCTACATTAATATCACTTAGTAAGTTATTTGCATTTGATATATTGATAAGCATTAATAAAAAAATTACTTTATATAAAACATTCATGACTCTCTCCACTACTCAAAAAGATTGATAAATAATTTTTCTACCCAACTAATGTCTCCACTTTTGTAAACATCCATTCGGTATTGTCCTTTTCGAAAACCAGGGGAAGCGACAAGTAGAGATTGCTCTTTNCCTTCATAAGTTTCAAANAACATTGCAANTTTACTGATNCCCTCATANNCAACTTCNTANTCNGCCATACTGTCAAATTCAGATCTNGTGAGTCCNCTAAAAACAAAATCATTATTNACATCAACCATTTCAAAAGCTTGGCTTATTTGGTTATTATCAAATAAAGATANCATTCCACCAAAGACAACGAGATCAACTCCTCTTCGTTTACTACCTGCTGCAAAGACTCCATTTTCAGGTGTAGCGCTTAGCTTAGGGTACTTTTGTTTCTCTCCCTTTTTCTCCACTGTGAAAAGACTATTTTCCATCCCACCATTTCTCCCCTGAAGCATCATTTGAAACTTTTCTCCATCATATTGCTTTGATAGAAGTAAAATAGGAGATCGTGTAGAGTTTTCTGAATCAATAACAAAATTACCATTTAAATCAATACTAATTGGTGAAAACATGTAGGCATGTCCATTCTTCACAGGTCTTGCTTGATAAAAGTATCCCATGCCAGAATTTCCACCACTTAATATCTCTTTCGGTATGATGGCCACAAACTTTTTTTCACGATCAGTTGAATCAGTCTGTACAAGCATTTCGTATTTATCAGTGAAGACTCTTTGGTGGTTTATCTTCTTAATCTTATAATAACCATCTTGTAAATTTAGAAGGCTTGCATAACTTGTCATCGAAATAAAGGAAATCATTATAAGTATAATCTTTTTTATATTTTTCATCTCAAACCTCATTTTTATTAATAACATCTATAGTTATCTGTGTTTCTGATTTCATAACTTAAGTCTTCAAGTGCATTTCTTACAATATTAACTTGTCGATAACTTGGAATCCTTGCGGTAGAACACTGAAAACCTTCAATTAACTCCATGACTCGATCAAGATCAGCGATTGCACTACAGTATTTTCTTCTATAGAGAGATTGGTTTAAAGTAGTCTTTGAAGCAAAAGCAAAACTATGAGCAACATCAAGTTCAACTCTGTCAGTTACTAATGCAGCTTGCACATCTCTAAAAACATCTAGAAACTTAATACTTAAGCTCTTTACTTTTAGAAGATAATCTCTAGTAAAATTCATTCTTGTAAAATTTCGATCATATGAAAAATAACTATCAATGATATCTCTATAATAAGGATTATCTAATTCTACATTGGCCCAGTTAACTGTATTCACTAATTCAGTAAGCATCATAAATTGAACTTGAAGAGTAAGTCCTTGATCACTTATATTTCTCTGTGTGCTTGACTTAAGTTTCTCTGCGATTCTATATGAATGAATAATTGTTGTTGCTGCATGAGGAGGTATATCAACGCTATCAAAGACAACAGATTCTGCAGCGACTTTTAATGCCTCATGAAGTCTCTCAACAGCTGAAACGCTACTACCAAATTTCCACTCATCATGAGCCATCCTTAATTGAATGTTTAATTCTGAAAGAGCTTCTAAACAAACACTTCTAAAGTCATCATAAATTGATTTTTCTCTAATCTCTGCATGAACTGATGATGATGCTTGAGTAATACTTCTTACTGACGAAGTATTTAAGTAACAAGCAGGGCCATTTGAAAAAGCTGGCAGACTTGTAATAGTTGTTAATAGAATAGCAATAGTTGCTTGTGACATTTTTTTCATTTCTATCTCCTGTTAAAAAGCTTTCGCTTATGTTGTGTGGAGATAATTTAATTTAGAAATGAATTTTTCATCACAAACACGTTCTTACATTTATGGTCCGATTGTTATCAATAATTTTAATACCTTACGCCTACACATGGTTTTATATCAACGTATAACGAACTGAGCGACCACTACCTGTCTTTCTAATAAGTCCTTTTTCTAACAAAGAACTAAGCTCTCTTTTTACCTGAGATTCTGATAGCCCTGTTGCTTCCACAAGGATTCTTCGAGAAAGAAATGGATCATCCTTTCTTGAGAAACTTTTAAAAACTTCATAGAGGAGCGTTTCATTTCGAGTGTTGGCTTCTTTTGTTGATAGTGTTCTTTTTTTAAA
>NZAF01000067.1 GCA_002686115.1 Halobacteriovorax sp.
TTAAAGCAAGAGCAAATGCAGATGAGAAGTGTTCACAATATCCAATCTTTTGATCATATAGGAAATGATCCATATTATTTTCTTTACTCTGTTCTACTTCAAGACTGTAAGAGAGCTTTAAACTAGTAAAATATTTTGTAAGGAGGTTAATCTTTTTCTTAACGTCTAAATCTTCTTTACCAGTCATTAAAGAAGTTATCTCTTTATATAGTTTTGAATTTAAAATGGACTTAGGAATAGATAGACTAGACTTTGATACATGAGTTATTTTCTCTTCTTCACGTACAAGATCATAACGTTTAATTGACTTCGGTCTACGATACTCAAAGCTATCATTTCTCTTGAGTTTAAAAGATGAGCTATATGGAACGGAATCATAATTACGGATAATTGG
The DNA here is from genome assembly GCA_002686115.1 of Halobacteriovorax sp. Lineage (GTDB taxonomy): Bacteria > Bdellovibrionota > Bacteriovoracia > Bacteriovoracales > Bacteriovoracaceae > Halobacteriovorax_A. Next base: position 395 of record NZAF01000067.1, read on the forward strand.
AAACTTTGTTTTGTTGATAATATTAATAGTTCCAATGACTTTATTTTTATCGACAATATCAATAGCATCTTTTTTATCATATCTATTAGACCATGATCTTCCATCAGTCATCTCAAAAGCCTCAGCTCTCCAATAACCACCAATGGACTCAATTGATTCTTCAGGCGAAAAAGTAAAATAGATTTCGTTATTTTTTACAATCTCATTAAAAGAGCCAGGACTTATTCCTGTCCCATAACCTCCAAGCGCCTTCTTTGGTCGATACTTCATAAGGTTTCCAAGACTCAGTTGAGGGATAATAAAATAGGTTATGACTGTAAAAATAAGTGAAAGAGACAAGATCTTACTATACTTTAGTGCTCGAATTTCGATTTTCTTTATCTCTATTAATGACTTGAAAATATGATAAACAATAAAGTAACAATAAATGAGATACAGTATCTGATCGCTAAGAATGACTGAGATTGCCATATAAAGAAAGACAAAAGAATAGAAGTTCAACCGATCTCTCAAGCTTTTAATCTCTGTATATTTCATTACAGAGAGAAACATCATAATTGCCGCACTTACTTCAACGCTTTTAATTGTTCCATAAATAAGGATAGGAAGAATCAAACTGATGACAGCAAAGGGATGTCGTAAATAACGCCATAAAGACGATTTACCAAAGATCAAGAACGAAAGGCATAGCACAACTAAAAAAATGTATATAATAGGATCAATTTCTCCTACGAGAAATGAAGATAAAATAATAAAATACATTAAGTCTTTATGAGACTTTAACACTTCAAACATAGTATTCCACAATTAGTTTCTTCATCAATTCAACCATATGTGATGTCTTAGAGTACTGTTTTTCATGGTGATGTATATTTTTAAAGATGAAAGAATGACCATGACTAATGTGGTGGTGAATCATTTTACATATAACCCCAAGACCTCTTATGCCATTTTTTAAAATAAAGTTTTCATCAATAACACTAAGCTCAGAGTCATCGCCTAAATCTTTCTTTGTAAATAACTCATTTCTTTTGGCGAATATTTTCCAATCAACTTTAGAAAAATTATCTCCTGGTTGATACTTAACATGTTCGATTTCATGGTCACCCTGCTCTTTATCCATAGATGTTGATGAATGAACATCAGAGCTTTTAGGATAAACAAGAGATGTGCAGTCGATTTCAATATTTTTCCATGCTCTAAAGAGGAATAAGGGATATGTTGAATAGAGTTTAAACTTTTCTTTTTCAAATACTCCAACATATTCACGGTGAAGAGTAAAGCTTGTTGCTACTTTATTATTATTTACTTGAACTCTTTTCTTATCATCAAAATTCTTTAAATTTACATCGATAACTTTTTCATCATTATTTTCTATTGCTAAAGACAAATTAAANGGAACTCCCGCNTCAGTAATAGCNNAGTAAGAGCTGGCNTTTANTTTNACNTTCTTCATATATTGATTTGTTATCATTGCACTAGTTACAAAAGTAACCAATAANGTGATGGAAAAAATATAAGAAAACTGATGCCCAAATGCAAGNGCGATAATAAAACTAATAAAATTCACAGAAAAAAAGGCTAAACCAAACTTAGTCGGTAANATATAAACCTTTTGAGAGTTATCTAGTTGGGATTTTAATTCCGCTGACAAGCTCTGATATAATTTGAATATTTGTTTCAATGGACTCTCCATTCATTACTCTATGAGAAAAAACATATGGTGCAATAAATACAATATCATCAGCAATAACAAAGTCTCTCTCTTTTAAAAATGCAAGTGCCCTACTAAGTTTTTGAATATCAATACTAGGTCTAATAGAGACATGACAATTAAAGTGATCTTTTACTACAGAAGATATATCTAAAATAAAATCAACCAAGTTATCAGACAAGATTACTTCTGATGCACTCGCCTTATATTCATCTAGAATATGAGCATCAATAATTGCTGGTAACTCAGATAATTCAGGATTACTTAAAACTAATTTTTGCTCTTCTCGTGTGAGTGAACCCATAGTAAATGAAACAGCAAAACGATCGAGTTGAGATTCTGGAAGTTCATAGACGCCAACTTGATCCGTTGGATTTTGAGTAGCAATGACCATAAAGTGCTTATTAAGCTGATAATCGGTCCCCTCAACTGTCACGAAACCTTCTTCCATCGCCTGTAAAAAAGCACTCTGAGTCTTAGGTGTTCCCCTATTAATCTCATCTGCCAAAAGAAGATTTGTAAAAATAGGTCCTTGATTAAACTCAAAATGATTTGAGTTTTTATTGAAATAATTATAACCAATGACATCAGAGGGAAGCAGATCATTGGTAAACTGAATACGATTAAAGCTCTGTCCAAACAAATCTCCTACAGATTTTGCAAGAGTCGTCTTTCCCATGCCTGGGCTATCTTCTATTAGCACATGACCTTTTGCTATAAGAGCAGAAAAAAGTAATGTTAGTTGATCTTTTTTTCCAATGACATTAAGAGATGCATTTTTTAAAAATGTATCGAGGATATTCATAGAACTATCATTTATCTTGACGACTTTACTCATTATGATTCCTTATGTTGACGTTCATATTATACAACGACATAACAAAGGACAGTAGAGGAAAATGATTCAGATTCACTTATCAAATAGGCCTATAAGACAACCTTCTTATCTAACTCCCTAAGGTTATCTACAAGATGAGTCTTACTAAAGCTACTTTCTATCTGATCAATCTTATGAGACTTCAAGGCATATAACCTAGTGTCACCCTCTAGTTTCTTATCAAGAAATTGAATGAACTTTTTATAATAAGACGCCGAATCAAGCTCAGAGTGAGGGCCTAGATATAAAAGAACAGCTGAGGCATCCGTGGCCTTAGTGGCTTCAAGTAGTGCTCCTGCTTGTACATTTGTTCCAAGGTATATAATTTCAAAATTCTTTGAGATCATAAGTAATGTACTTAATAATAAAGGTATCTCTTCAAAGCACCCTTCAGGTGTCGCAATAATAATTTTCTCAAGACTCTGATTTTTCTTTCTTGATTTAAAAATGATCTCACCAAGGTGAAATTTTAAAAGTGAGTGAAAAGCAATTTCTTGAGATAGTGTTAATTCTCTTCTTTGAATGAGTGAGCCAACCTTCTGTAATAGAGGAACTAAAATCTTAACAACGATTTCTCTTGTATTAGTTAGAAGCTTTATCTTATTAAGCTCATGATCAACAATATCTAACTTATAAGCAGATATACCAAGAATCATATTTGAAAGAGAGTTTTCAAGATTATAATCAAGTTCAACTGACTCGGTCTTTTCAGTCTTATCTTCAACCTTACCAAGCTTTTCGAGCATTTCTTTAAGCACAGGAATTTCATTGTTTGCGATCTTCCCAATACTATGACCTAGAGTGCATAATTGGTTTAGGAGAACAAGCTTTTCTAGATCAGTATCATTATACTCTCTTCTTCCAGAATCAGACCTAGAAGGGACAACTGCTTGATACCTTTTCTCCCAAGCCCTAATTGTGTGAACACCAACGCCTGATAGTTTTGATACAAGTTGTATTGAATATTTTGTTTCGATAACGTCCTCCTGAATAGTTAATTCATTTAAACACATATTAATGATATTGTGCCAACTGTCTAAGTATTGTCAATGCCACATTGCTCGCATAAAATGTAAAATCAAGAACATATCGGAGGTAAATATGAAGAATGTCTTAGTCACAGGTGGTACGGGTTTTGTTGGTGAAAAGATAGTGGCCATGCTTAATGCAAGAATGGATATTGGCAATGTATATGTTACGACCAGAAATGCAAATATAAATGGAAAGAAAAACGGGAAAGTAACATACTGTCTATGGAACCCATTAACTGAAAATACACCAGATATACCACTTTCTGAAATACATTCTGTCATCAACCTCATGGGAGAAAATATCGCTTCAGGACGATGGAGTGAGGAGCGTAAAAAAAGAATTTATAACTCTAGAATCATCGGAACTAAGAACTTAATTTCATTCTTAAATAAAGAGGCGACATCTTTAGAGTCATTTATTTCAACATCTGCCATTGGTATCTATGAACCAAATACGAATGAACTGATTGATGAGAATACCCCGGTAGATCAGGACAGTTGGCTTGCTAGCGTCTGTATTGACTGGGAAAAGACACTTGATGAATTACAAAGAGGAAGAAAGGTTATACTACGAGTAGGAGTTGTCCTAGATGGAAATGGTGGAGCAATTGAAAAAATGAAACTTCCATTTTTAATGGGTGTTGGTGGTATCTTAGGCGATGGCAAACAATTTATGTCATGGATACATAGAGATGACTTAAGTGAACTCTACATCACTTCTATTTTTGATGAGAACTTTTCAGGAGTATACAATGCTGTTGCCCCTGAACCAGTTACAAATACATCATTTACAAAAATACTTGGAAGCGTCATCAACAGACCTACAATATTCCCTGTCCCAAGCTTTGTATTAAAAACACTTTTTGGAGATATGTCTTCAGTTTTATTAGATGGTCATCGCGTGATTCCACAAAGACTTAAAGAGATGAATTATAGGTTTCACTACCCTCATTTAACACTGGCCCTTGAGGAAATTTTCTAAAATACACCATATATTGAGAGTGAGAAGAAATATTGGCACTTTTCACTCTCAACACCACCTGTTTACAGATGTAATATCAAGCACTTACAAAACTCTTCAAAAAAATCAATATGAATATATAATCACATTTAATAGCTAATATAAGAACCTTCGCTGCACGTCCGTTACAAGAATTTAAATTACAAAAGGTAGTTAATTGCAGCAAGGTCATTTATCATACATATTTACTTTCTTTCTTAGCTCATGTGCTAATCCACTAAATCCTTTTGGAAATAGTATTTTGGATATCTTAAAGGCCGAGTCTAAAATTAAACTTACTAATAAGAAATATAATGCTGATGATATTAAAATATCAATGTTTCCTGAGAGACAAAACCTTCATCAAACTCATGAATTAATTATCAATATTCATTCACAAGATAATCAGAACATTTTAAATTTTAAGAATCTAAGAATCTACTGGAATAATCAATTAGTGACTGAGGGAATTAAGAATATTTCTAAAATTAGTCACAAAAACTACAACCTCTCCGTAAAAATACCTGTATTGAAATTAAAACCAGAACTTGATCATGAAATAAAAGTAGTCTACCAGACTAAAAATAGTGTTATTGAGCAGATTTATCATCAACCAAAGTGCTTAATAAGTGAACTAAACCTCATCGATAACTTTGGTCCATACAAATCAAATGATTTCTATAAGAATAAAATAGAAGAGTATTCACTTCAAAAAGATATTAATCCTTCACTAGTATCTGGCTTAATAGCAAGTGAATCTTCATTTAACCCAAAAGCTGTAAGCTATGCAAAGGCCATAGGTCTTACACAAATTACAAATATTGCTCACAAACAGTTACAAGATGAATATCCTAATTGGAGTATTGATAAGAGAACAAGAATTCTTCCTGCTCCAATTGTTAAGACTTTAGTTAAAATGAAAAGAATCAGTAACAAACATGATTGGCGTCTCGATGCCAGCAAATCCATCCAAGGAGGAGTGAGTTATCTTGAATATCTTAATAACTACTGGGATAAATTTGATAGTAATTTTAAAATTAGCGCACAAGAAAAAACAAATCTTATACTAGCAAGTTATAACTTTGGACCTTACAGAATTAAAAGACATTATTTAAAATCGCCTCGAAATTGGATTAATCATAAAAGTTTAATCGAGGCAAAAAAGTATACGAATAAAATTAAAAGCTATTGCTATCACTTCACTAATCATAAAAGGAATAACTATGACAAAAAAGCCTATCATTTTTAATGTTAACGCTATTCTGTTTTTGTTAATCGCATTATCAGTACCTGTTCAATTATTAGTTGGACTAGATATTGGAATGAATAATTTAATAGATATCTTCATGAGATTAAATGTTCTTAATGTCAGTATAATAGTCACTTTTCTAACTGCAGCGGCTATGTTTTACAACGTTTCAAGACATTTGATTTGGTTTCTACCAACATGTTTAAGTCTCGTTATCATAAATAATCTCATCATGCTTAACTACTCTCCTTATAGTGATGAGATGATTGTACTAATTGCAACTGCAGGTTTTTCACTTTTCACTATTCTAACTCTTAAATCAAACACTATTAAAATTGTTAAGGATCCAAGTAAGCAATGGTGGCGAGTTTCAAAGAGAAAAAGAAAGTTTCTTCCTGTGAATCTTAAACTAGGTGATAAGGATTTTGACTTTGGTAGGTCATTTGATATCTCTAAAACAGGTGCTTACATCATGCAAAATATCAATCAATTTGTTTTTAAAGAAGGTGATGAATTAAGATTACAAATTGGTGATATGAACCTTAAGGCAGAAGTTGTCAGAATCAGTAAAATGAATAGATCTTATCCTGAGGGAGTTGGAATCAAATTCATCGATATGAGTATGACAGATAAAGTTAAACTATATAGAACAATTATGCTCTAAGCTTATATCCAATACCTCGAACAGTTTCAATAAGCTCATCGCTTAACTTTTGCCTTAACTGTAGGACATGAGTATCAACGGTTCTTGTCGAAGGATAGCTATCATAGCCCCATACCTTATTTAAAATCTCATCTCGTGATAAAGCTCGATTTGGGTTTTCGGCAAGAAGCCTTAAAAAGTCGAACTCCATTTTAGTCATCTCAACAGGACTTTTCATCCAAAAGACTTCTCTAGTATCTAAATTTAGAACAAGATCACTGATTTCTACAACACCTTTATCTTGAACCCTTGAATAGTCAACTTGCCTTAGTTGAACACGAATTCTAGCAAGAAGTTCTCTTGGCTCAAAAGGCTTTGTCATATAATCATTAGCACCAGATTCAAGGCCTACGACTTTATCAATAAGATCACTCTTAGCGGTCAACATAATCACAGGAATCTGATTTCCATCATTTCTAAAGTCTCTTAAAAAATCGACACCTTGTCCATCAGGAAGCATCCAATCTAAGATCACAAGATGATAACCATCAGTTTTTACTTTCTTCGCTCCAGAAAGACTTGTAACCCAAGTTACTTCAAACTGCTCAGAGATTAAAAAATCACTAATACTCTGACCTAAATTATTATCATCTTCAATTAAGAGAATCTTTTCCATTACTGTCCTCACTTTTATATATATTAGGAAGCTTCACTGTAAATCTTGTCGGTTTCTTTTGTAACTCGAGTTTCCCACCCCAGTCTTTAATAACTTTGTGAATGATACTAAGGCCTAGACCTGAGCCACTACTTTTATTACCTTTACTAAATTCAGTCGTGAGATCTTTTAGAGACCTCTTAACTTCACCCTCATCTGAGACGGCCAGATGCAAATTATCAAAGCTAACAGAAATGTTAACATAAACCTGTCCTTTACCATGAACAAGGGCATTTTCTACAAGATTTTTTAAGACTATTTGAAACCAATAAACATCAAGTGAAAACTGCTTATCAAGATGCGTGAAATGTCTTTTAAGATGAACATTATAAGTATTTTCTAGTGCCGTTAAAACATCTTCGACAATATCCTCTAAATAATCGACTTGTTCAAAATTTAGGCTTACAAGCTTCTTACCTCTTTGGCTTTGTAGATAGTGTTTACTTTTTTCAGTAAGTCTTTGTAGACGATAGACCTCACTCGACATTCTTAAGAAGTCTTCTTGTGTTTGTTCATCAAGAGCGTCCATTCTCTTACCTATCTTATCAACCATTAGAAGTAAGGATGCTACAGGAGTTCTAAACTCATGACTAAGAACCTGCAACGCCATTTTTCTTTTCATATCTTCAAGCTTATCTTCTTTAATTTTTGAAAATAATATCCACATGATCATGATAAAAATAAATAAGACTCCAAGAAAGCTCACAATAGTATTCGTACTAACCATATTAAATAAGTGCTTAGCAGAATAATGCCAACAAATAGGCCCATCAATAATTAAACAGCTATGCTTATCAAGTTTAGGAGAAATACTATATGGTGTTTTCTCTAAGAAA
>NZAF01000068.1 GCA_002686115.1 Halobacteriovorax sp.
ATTTAATTACAATGAATATATCTATAGTAATTCTAGAAAAACAGAAGTTGGTGACACTGTAGAACTTGATGCAAGACTAAAGTATAACTTCGATGCAGGCACTATTTTAAAAATGGGTTTTGCCACAATTCCGGAAGAAAATAGATTTGATAACGAAACATCAAGACTTGAGATTGGTGGTTTAAAAAGATTTGATAAATTCGATGTCTCAATCGATCTTGAATTAGAAACAAATGATGAAGATGATGGTGGAACAGTTTTTGGCTTTGACCTCGACTCTGAAGACACTTATATCAGATATAATTTCACACCTAACTTTAGTGCTTCTTTTCACCCGTTTAACTTTGATGGTGAAGTTGGTGGATACTTTAGTACAAGAGATGTCACAAGAATCTATTTCATTGATGGTGCCCCAAGTGCTATTAGCCAAGTTCAGTCTGGTAGTGAAAGAATTGCCCAAAAAACAATCCCTGGTATTGTTTTAAGTTACCAAAAAGACTTCCTAAGAGTCACTGGTGGTATCGGTAAGACAAGTTACCTCTACCCTACAAATTCTGACTTTGATATTACCAGTAATCCTTCTGCAGATAGTTGGGAGAGAAGAGAAGCAACTGGTTATGTCTTTAACCTAAACTATAATGATCAAAAAAATTATCTCTTTAGACTAGAATATGCTGGTCATAATGCTACAGAGGAAACAGGAGCTCTTCTTGAGAGAGCTGCTTCGATGAGATTTGAAGTGAGAAAATTTAATTTCATTGCGAACTTAGAAGTAACTCACTCTAAGGCCGGATCAAATGCATGGAATACATCGAGATCAAGTAATTGGTTTGCTCAAACCACTCCTTTTTTCCCAGTATACAGTGATACTGTGGGAACTAAGGTTGACTGGCTTGGTGAAGGCGATCAGGCTTACAGCTTAGCAGTTGGTTTTAATGCAACTGATACAGTGACTCCATATATCTTTGGAAGATATCAAGGTGAACACTTCATCTTTAGAGAAAGAGAATCTGCACACCTACTAAGAACAGGTGATGGTACACTTTCACACGGTGGCCTTTTAAGAACAGGTCTTGGGACAAATATCTACATGGGAAAATTTAGAATTGTATCTGAGATTGAGTATTTAAAGGCAAAGAATCCAGTTTTTACAAGTGCAACAAATATTACAAATAATAGTATTAATAATGAGTTTAAAAAGAATGATTATCAGATCGTTTTAAAGATTGATTATAACTTCTTTGGTAACCGCTTATTTGGAATCTTTTAATGAGAATAACACTTTTACTCACATTCTTTCTTCTTGTAATTTCGTGCGGTAGCGGGAATGAGACGACAAGTGCAACGACAGATGAGCAGAATTATTTCACTCTAAGTGAAAAAACAGGTTACTCACTTACTGAGTTATTAGATGAAGGAAATAAAATTCTTCAAGATGTTGCTCAAGGCCTAGTACTCAATGCTGCAGCGATAGCCGATAGAGGTGTCATCGTTCAGGCCGTGAAAGATATCAACAAGGCCCTTGTTGATATTTCAAATAATGTAAATGTTGAAAATTCAGTAAATATCATCACTGCTTCAGTTAAAAGATACGAAGCTTCTCTTATTCTTTTAAGAGACAAAGAAATACTCGACAGCTTCTTTTCAAAAATGATGTATCTCTCTGCTGTCTATGCAGAAAGACTTAACATGGAGATCCCACGCTATTCTGGTTATGACCTTCTTAACCTAAAAATGAGTAATGATGTTAGAGAAGATTACTTTGAAGTTGCTAGGACAAACTCAACTCCATCATGGGAAGCCGGAAACTTTAGAGGGACGCCCTTTTTTAAATTCACAGCAAATCAAACAAAGTCTGAGTCTTGGTTAGTTTCTCCAAAATATGATCTAAAAGATAAGTTCCCTTATTCCTTAACAGTTAATCACACTCTTAATACTCTTCCTTATGAAAGAATCAAATTATTAATTTCTACGAACTACAATGGTAATGATCTAGACTCTGCAAATTGGGACGAATATTCTCTTGATAATGGTCTTCCAGTTCCGGCTAACACATGGTTTACAACCGAAAGTTCACCAATAAACTTAGAAAAGTATACCGGCAAGAAAATTGTCATCGCATTTGTTATAGAAACTCTTCCAAGTGATAGATTCGTTTGGCAAATCAATGGTTTTCAAATCAAAGGAATTGGAGACACTGTTCCTAAGTATACCTATACAAATATCTTTACTCCTCTTCTTGATTTTGACATGACAGAAGAGAATCATGAAAAATTTAAATCAATTGGGCTTACGTTATCAACACCAGAATGGCAAGGTGGTGAATTTAATGGAAATTCATATATAGAGTATCGTTCAAACTTCTCTAATGCTGAGTCATGGCTTGTCTCGCCAAAGTTTAATTTTGAAAGTGCTGTTCCTGAAACATTAACTGTTTCTCATACGCTTAGAGATGTGAAATATGATAATATAAAACTACTCATTTCAACTAATTACAATGGAGGTAGTCCTAGAACTGCCAAATGGGATGAATACTCTCTTAGTCATGGAGGAGATGCTCCACAGGGAAGATGGTTTAATACACAATCTCTTCCTATCGATATAAGAAAATATAAAAATAAAAAAATCGTTATCGCATTTAGGATAGTTCATAAAGATGATGTACGTCTCACATGGCAAGTTAAAAATCTTAAATTCACAGGATCAGGTGATGAAGTAAAGGTAGAGACTTACAAGAATGACTTCTCACTTTTGAATAAAGTTTTAGATCGCTCATTTGAAAATACATCAAGCCTTAATCCAGTACTAGTATCGGGTGACTCTACTGTTGAATTTCGATATGACAGAAGAGAGGACGCTAATGTATTAAGTGGATTTAGACAAAAAAATTCTGGGATCAAAAGATTCTACACAGACACAATTGATTTGAATGGACTAAAAGAGCCATACATCAAAATAGATAATTCATATCGTTTCTTTAGACCACAAAGTGATGCTGACAAACCTGAATATCTAAAAATATATGTTTTAGAAGAAAATAATTTCGGTGAACAAAACAAATATTACAACGTAGATTTTAATGGAAGTGAGTTTATAAAATTACCAACTCAGTTTACTGGTAAGAAGATAAAAGTAGCTTTTCAATATAAACATGAATGGCTTGGTGATGAGAATTACAATGCTCCAAAATGGGTTATTAAGTCACTAAGTGTTTATGATGTGGAATAAAAAGGACTAGTCAAAGATGAATCTTTTAAAAAATAAAATTCTCTTATCTATCCTCCCCTTATTATTAATATGGGGCTGCTCTAACCCTTCATACAAAATAGAAGAAAGCCAGAATGAAAATATTTTTCAACTTAATTCTGAAGAAGAAAAAGATGGAAACAAAATAGCTGATGCTATCAAACAAACTCACGACCTTGATATCGTACTCTACCCTACTGACTTTTTAAGACGATATAACTACAGAGATAAAGGGGCGAGTGAGCGAGATCGTGAAAATAATATCAAAGCATGGGAAGCGGCAAAGGATAAGTTTATTCTTGGTACAATGACAGGTGCTGAAATCACAAGGCTTATCACTCAAAGATCTCAAGAAAAATTTGAAACTCCATTCTATGTTGCAGGACTTAGATATCATATTCACTATGTCGGAGGAATTCTAAGGTTTGCTAACTTTGCAAACATGGACAATAGCCGCTTTGATATGGATAGAAGGTATAAAGTAGCGATCAGTGATGCCTACTTAAATAACCGTCAGTTCTATTTTCCAAATTATGAATTCAGAAATGGATTAAACTTTAGTTTTAGAATCTCTTCAAAGACAATCAGTGTAAACGAAACGCTTCAAAATGGTAAATACAGAGAAGTAAAAGATCTATTATCAAGATCTATCGTTACTACCGAAGTCCTTGGTGACCTCGGTGAAATGCCTATTTCAAAGATTCAAGGAACAAGATTTATCTCAGACTATTTAGGATATAGAGTCACCACAACTGGTATCGTTACAGCTGTTGGAGAGAGAACTGAATTCCCTGAAGGTAGTGAGATTATTATTCAGAGTGAAAAAGATGATGGTAATCCTTTAACAAGTGAAGCCATTAAACTTCATTTTATAGGCTTTATAAAAGAGCCTAAACTTGGTGACAAAGTTAAAGTTACTGGAGTCGTACATGAGCCAATGAGTGTGACAGGTATGTCTCCGACAGAATTATGGGATATTTCAAGTTTTAAGACTCTATCATCAAATAATAAACAGCCTGAGCCAATTTTTCTTTCAAAAGATGGTGGTGTTATTGTTCCTGATGAAATTATCTCACGCTTTAACGGAAACCTTAATGACAAATTAAAGCTAGACACAAAAGATACGATAGACTTTTATGAATCTCTTGAACATATGAGAATCAAAATCAAAAGTCCAAGAGTCCTAGGTTGTAGAGGGCTTAGAGAGGATCTTGTTGATCAAAGAAGAAGTGATAGAGAAAGTGCTTACATTACTCTTTATGTGAAGCCTGATGGAGAAAGCTCTTTTGAAGGTGAAACTGATAATGGTGGGCTTATTTTAGATGAAGAAAATCTCAATCATAGTCCTGAGATTATGATGATCACAACGGGTAACTTTTCAAAGGATCTTTCGAGGGATCATTATTATAAAGTTGGTGATCTTATTGATGGTGAAGTAACAGGTGTTTTTACATATTCTCTAAATATCTTTGGCGATGGTGAATACAGTATTCAAACACCAATTCCCCAAGAATCTCTAAAAAAAGAACCTAATCTTCCGACACCTCTTAGAGAAAGAGCTCAGACGACTCTTGTTAGTGATGAAAACAGCCTTACAGTGGCCACTTATAATATAGAAAATCTTGGTGGTGACCAAGATGACAGAATCACAGACCTCGCGGTTTCAATTGTTGATAACTTAAAGTGTCCAGACATTGTGAATCTCGTAGAAATTCAAGATAATAACAGTATTGATTTTAGTGGTAGTACAGAAGCTGATGTAACACTTAGAAAAATTATCGACGATGTCTTTGATGTCGCCTCTAATAAGAAAAAGAGCCAATTAGAGCAGACAACTGAAACTTTCTACGACCGTCTTAAAGAAGTTCCTCATTGCTCAACATTTAAGTATAAGAGCATCAATATTGACCCCGTCGCTTTTAATGAAGGTGGTCAACCTGGTGGAAGCATCAGGGTTGCGATGATTTATAATCCTAACAAAGTTAAGTTTAATCCTAGGCCAATTCCTGGGCCTTTGGCGGATACTCTTGTCATGCTAGATGGATCAATTAATCACAATCCGGGAAGAGTATTTCCAAATGATCCGGCTTTTAGAAGATCAAGAAGAAGTATCGTTTCTGAATTTGAATTTAAAGGTCAAAAGATTTTTGTGATTGGAAATCACTTTAATTCAAAACTTGGTGATAGTAACTTATTTGGTGCAATTCAACCCTTTGTCTCAGGATCTGAAAATAGAAGGATCCCTATCGCAACTAAAATCAATCAATTTGTAAGAACGATTGAAAAGAGGTCTCCGGGAGCGGGAGTTATAGTTCTTGGTGATTTCAATGCAAACCCTGGTGAAACATCGATGCGAGTTTTAAAAGGTGGTGTTCTAGAAAATCTAATTGAGAGACAAGAGTTTGTCACAAAGAATAACCGCTACACGACAAACCATAATGGAATTAGTTCTGCCATAGATTATATTTTTTCTAACAAAGCATTAAATGATAAAGGCGTTGAGCTTGAAGTTTTAAATGTAAACTCTGATTGGATGGGCCGAATTTCTGACCATGATCCACTAATTGCTAAGTATCAATTCTAATGTTTAGTCGTTTTCTAAAGATTCTAAAAAAAGCGCAATTTGATAAGAATGCAGCGAAGAGCTTTAAAAGTTACTACGATAAAATTGATAAAAGTAAAGCTTACAAAAGATATTGCAAAGAGCTCCAAGGACTACCTTGCTCAATGCAGAACAATCTTTCCATTACACAAAGTAAAAACCTTTTTAAGCTTTTAAATGAAAGAAGTGATTTGAAAATTTTAGACCTCGGTGCTGGAAGTGGTGGTCTTATAAAGTCATTTAAAGATAAGCATAGCTTTACAGGAATAGATCTTTCTATAGATAATGAGCTTCTAAATATCAAGCAAGCTGATTATCATGCATTTCAATACATAGAAGATTACTTTGATTTAGTATTATCAATTGACTCACTATACTTAGTATCAGATAGAGCCGGACTGTTAAGAAAAATTAACTCTACTCTAAAATCTCAAGGCGAGTTTCATATTTTTATGACACTTCTTGAGAATTATGAAAAATCATCTCTGAAAAAAGAGTTAGAAAATATATTTAAAAGTGTACATGTCATAGACAATAGTAAAGAAGACAAAGAGTTATGGCACGAAGCTTATGAATACCTTTTAAACAATAAAAGTGAATTTTCTAGTGAAAGTGACAAAAGAATATTCAATACCAAACTAAAAGAGATAGAAAAGAACACTTCCTTAGCACATAAGACCTCTAGGCTACATATAATAGCGACCAAAGAGTAAACTATTTGTATTTTCAATTTATAACAAGATGATTTAAAATCACAAGATGAGATTACAAATCGATGACGAAAAAAATGAAGTTTTTGTCTTACCATTTCTCTTGCTCTTTACCTTCATGGCAATCTTCTTTGCTATTTACCGAGTTATGACTTACGGTGTAACACCATTGACGTATATACTAACGATCAGTGCAGGCCTTGCTTGGCTATATTATCCAATTAAGAAGCTAAGTAAGAATTTTACAATCAGTGCGAATTGGCTAATTTTTGTTTTATTTATGTGTCAGATCTCTCAGTCACTTTACTCTGGATCATTTAATGGCACTGCTTATTGGTGGCTTATCTTCACACCGATCTTAGCTGCAGTTTTACTGGATCAAATCCACATCATTCTTTGGACCCTCGTTAACTTCTTTAGCATCATGATCCTCTTTCTTCCTCACGTAGGACTCATCGAATATCGAGTTATCATTGAGCAGTCATATGTAAGTTTTGGGTTAAACGCACTTATGATTAATTTTTCAATTGGGGCAATTCTCGTGACAATGCAGGAGAGATATCTTCGAAGCCAAAAGAAAAGAGGTGACCTAAAGTTTCAAGCCTTCATTCAAAGTAACTTTAATTCTCTTTCTGAAATGTCTGCAAGTGTAGCCCATGAAATCAACAACCCTCTTTTTGTCATCAAAGGTAATTGCGATGTCTTAACTTCTATGCTTGATAAAGAAGATATCAATCCAGAATTAAAGGAAAAAATCTTTAATCATATTGGTAAAATTGAAAATGCTACAAAAAGAGCGACGAGAACAACAAAGTCACTATCTCAACTGACAAGAGGTATTAATTTTGAAAAAACTGAAACATTTGAACTGAGTGAAATCTTAAAACTCATCTATGATCTTAATAATAAGAAGTTTAATCAAAGAAATATCGCTTTAAGTATTCCTAGCCACCAAGAAATGGATAAGATCTACCTAAATTGTCCAAAAGGACAGATTATACAAGTTTTCTTAAACATCTTAAACAATGCCTATGAGGCGGTTTATCAACAGGTGGGAAGTTGGGTTGAAATTAAAATCGAAAAAGACGATAACTTTGTTTACGTGAAGTTCAAAGACTCGGGAAGTGGTATCACCCTTACACAAAGTGAAGATATCTTTAAGCCCTTATTCACAACAAAAGATCCTGGAGCATCAAAAGGATTAGGTCTAGCACTATCTAAGGCCATACTTCAAAAGAACTTTGGTGACATCTATATTGATTTTAAAAGTAATAACACATGCTTTGTTGTGAAGCTTCCCATTATCAAAACTTGATTACAAAGTATTTTCAAATGACTTACTTTGTAATTTTATAAGACTTAAAAATCTTATCTAAAGTTTGCTCATCCTCAAGCCCTGACCTAAGTAAACCTTGATACTGTCTATCCACAGCTAAGGCATTAACTCGTCCACTACCTTGATTGAGAAGCTTTCTTGGAAAACGACCGAGCATAGGATCACGATAAGACTCTTCAGGAGAAATGATTTTCCATCCCTTTGACCTTAGCTTTCTAATAAAACTATCGATAAATAGTGCCGCTAGATCGTTTTCATGTAGTAGCATCACATGCTTTACATTTGAATTTAATGCATTCTTTGCAAGTTCTTCATAAAAAAGAACACCTTTATATAATGTCTCCACATAATATTCTTCAAGCTTTTGGTAATCAATCTCTCTACCTTCTTTTAAACTTTTTATATACTGAGAGTCCATATACCAATCGTAA
>NZAF01000069.1 GCA_002686115.1 Halobacteriovorax sp.
AAAGTTTGGATCAACAAGTGTTGAGAGTGCAATAAATCCCCAAGCGAGAGTCTCTGCAAGTCCATGTCTGCCAGTAGGGGAGAAATGTTTTTGCGGCAAAGTATCCTTAAGATATTCTAATCCTCCAAATGTCGAGACTGATAAATATAGAACAAGAAAGACACTGATACACATGACTAAAAATTGAATGAGATCAGAGAAGACCACTGCTCTTAAGCCTCCCCACATACTATACAAAATAACAAATGAAACACCTAAGAGCATATTCCAGATGAGTTCTCCGCCGAAAAGAACTTGTAAAAATATTCCAAGACTAATCGTGTAAGCGATAGGCAATACATTAAAAAAATTAAAGATAGCTGATAACTTAGCTGACTTTTGACCAAACATTTTTCCTATTAGGTCTGGCATGGTGAGCGCTTTATAAGGGGAGATCTTATTTGTTAAAAAGAGAGCAAAAACAATATAAGCAATATACCAAAAGAGTCCTTGGGTAATGAAATTATAGATTCCATCTTTAAAAGCAATTTCTGTAACACCAAAAATACCGCCATACCATGTGGCCACAAGAGTAGCGACAAACATAGGAAGAGTAAGCGTTCTTCCCATAATGAGAAGATCTAAAAAGCCTTCTTTTTCGTTGTCTTTTTTTTGCAGACTTTGGCCATAAAAAACTGAAAAGATCGTTAAGAAAATTATCGCTGAAAAAATAATGATATCTATTTTTGAAAGTGTACTTAGAATTTCAATTTCATTTTTAAATTCAATCATTATTTTCTTTTTAATCCTGTTGATTAACTAGAATAATACACTGCACAGGCTGTGCAAGCCTTAACAATATTTTCCCTTAGAAAAGTATTTAATAGACTCAGATAATAGTGTATAGTTATAAAACAAAAAAGGATAATAGGTAATGACTATAACACAGATTGAGTATATCTTGGCCGTTGATAAATTTCGTCACTTTAGAAAAGCTGCAGAAGCTTGTCATGTGTCTCAACCGACTTTGAGTATGCAGATTCAAAAACTTGAAGAGACACTTGGTGTGATTATATTTGATCGTTCAAAAAACCCAGTTATTCCAACTGTTGAAGGCGAGAAGTTTATTGCTCAAGCAAGGGTTGTCATTAGAGAGTTTAAAAAGCTCGATACCATTATTCATGACCCTTCAAGTGGCTTAGCAGGAGAGTTTAAACTTGGGGTTATCCCAACTCTTGCTCCTTATCTGATTCCACTATTCTTAAAGAAATTTATTAGTGAATATCCTCAAGTTGAATTAAAAATAGAAGAAAGAGAAACTGATGAGATCATTAAAATGCTTGAGAGAGATGAGCTTGATGCGGGTATCTTAGTAACACCTCTCTATAATAATACTGTTGTTGAGAGAGTTCTCTTTTATGAGCCTTTTTATGGTTTTGTTTCACCAAATCACGAACTTCATTCTAAGTCTCAATTAGATGTAGGGGATCTTTCAAGGGATGGACTTTGGATCTTAAAAGAAGGTCATTGTTTCAGATCACAAGTTTTAAATATATGTGCAAGCGGTAAATCAGATGAAATGCATCAGTTTGAAAGTGGTTCACTTGAAACAATTAAGGCCTTGGTCACTAAAGACTCTGGTTATACACTTATTCCTCATCTTGATATGATGGAGCTTGCTGGAGCGAAGAAAAAGATGATTCGTCCATTTAAGTCTCCTGTCCCAACAAGAGAAGTTTCAATCATATATAGTAGAAATTTTCATAAGGAAAAAATCATCGATGGGCTAGAGAAAGTTGTCCTAGACTCTATTCCTAAAGAGCTCAAAAGCTTTAAAAAAGATGATGTTTCTATCGTAGATATGTAAGATTGGTTCACTTTGGCACTTTTACCTTGGTTCTCAATGTAATTAATATTTAAAAACTTACATTTTCTTAATTCTCGACTATATAAGGCTCTCAGAGATATTATGAGTGTTTTAATCACTATATTGCCCCTATTATGACTCCTAACAGAGCAAAAAAGCTCAGTGTTTCCTGATCAAGAGGAGGAGGGATGATGAAAAAGTTGGTGGTTATAAGTGGTATGTTGGTATTTTTTGCATCGTGTGGGAAGGATGTTCCTGTTGGCGATGTTTCAGATATTAGTTCTTCAAGTATTATCGTTGGAGATATTGAGTGGAAAGAGGTGACTGAACTCGTTTCAAGTGACCCTAAAAAAGTAAATTCAAAAGCTGTGGCAGATATACAATTTACTAATGGAGGAAGATGTACAGGATTCCTCATTTCTGATGATGTTCTAATGACAAATGAGCACTGTATTGGAAGTGCTTCTGATGTTGTAGGAATGAAAGTTTATATGAAACATGAAAAAGGCGTAAGAAAGTCACGTTGGGAAGAAATCAATTGTGGTGTTTTTATGGGTAACGATGCTGCTTTAGATATTGCGCTTGTTAAATGTTCAGGAAGCCCTGGGGCCCAATATGGAAAGGTCGAATTAGATCAAAGTGAAGTGGTTGATGGAAGTGATATCTATGTCGTTCATCAAAACTGTGACTACTACTCAGACTTTGATTGTGACTGGAGTAAAAAGGTATCAGAGGGGAAGGTTGTAGGAATTGAAGAAGATGTTTTCTATGATGCCGATACTTTAGGTGGATCTTCTGGAAGTCCTGTATTTTCTGACGATAATCATAAGGTTGTTGCTATCCACCACGCTGGTTATGGTGGAGGTTGGACTGGACGTGGAATAAAAAATGCCGGAGTTCCAATGAGTAAAATTGTACCTTTTCTAGAGGCCAATTATCCTGAAGTTTTCGCCACAGAAGATGACAGTGATGATACAGATGTTCCAGCACCAGCTCCAGTTGAAGATAATAATGACTCTTTTGAAGATGCAGAATTTATGAGTTCAAAGAATGCTGAGGATGCAGAGATAAAAGAAGATGACGAAGACTTTTACAAAGCTTTTGTATCAAAAGGTCAGGTCATGAATTTTAAAATCGAATTTAAGCATAAAGAAGGAGATTTAGATTTTAAAGTATACCGTAAATCAGGAAATCGATACGTGACAGTGAAGAGTAAAGTGAGCGCCACAGATAATGAATCTGTATCACTAAAAGCTTCTACAACTGGATATTACTACTTTAAGGTTTATGGATATAGAGGAGCACAAAATAAGTATAAGGTGAGTTTTTCAAAATAAGATTGAAGTGAAAGATAAACGATATGGCCCAGACTAGTTCTGGGCCTTTTTAATTTGAACTAATTTCATCCTTTGGAAAAGATAATTGAAAGTACTTTGAGCCATTTTCCAGATGGAGATAAATCTCCCCCCCAAGATCATGCATAAAATTTCTAATAAGAGTTAGTCCAAGCCCTAGGTGAGTGTCTTTTCCCTTCGTTGAATAATAAGCTTCAAATATCCTATAAGATTCTTTTTCACTAATGGATTCACCATTATCTTGAACGATAATTTGATAGTGATTACTATCTTCAAACATTTTAATTTTGAAGTTCTTAATTTCCCCACTAGGACACATCTCAAGAGAGTCGATAGCATTATCAAAGAGATGAACAAAGATATTTTCAAGGGCAATTGGTTGCGTTTTAATTTTAAATCGTAAGTCACTTTCAAGAATAAAGTTAATTCTCTTATCAGCAAGATAAGACTCAAAATAGCCATAGACTGACTTAATTGTTGATTTAACATCAACAAGCTGAACTTGGTTATCTCTTTTTGCACTATCTTGAAATTTCTGAATTCCAAGTTGCATATCATTGCAATTTGTTTTGATATTCATAAGCTCATGCATAATTTCATCATTATCTATGCTTAGCTCAATGATTTTATTCATAATATTATTATACGAAATATTCACATCTTTTAAATTATTCACAATAAGGTGGTTTAAGGCGTAATTAACCTTTCCAATCGTTATAGTCTCACTTGTTTGATATATCTGCTTATTAAGCTGACTTAGTTCTTCAATAACTTCTTTGTGAAGTAGGCTTCTTTGGGCCTCGTTGTTTTTTCTATGAGTAATATCTCTTAAGGAACATGCATATAAAGATTTATCAGTTCCACTTAACTTTTTTATATTAAGTTCACCATATCTTCTAACGTCTTGCTTTTTCCATGCAACTTCAAAAAAATGAACATCATAATCAAGACTTTCAAAAATATCTGATCTGGTAGGAGAGATAATCTTTTCAAAAATATTAAATTCATCAGTCGTGTATGGAAAGAAGTTTGAAGTCTTTTGATTTGCAAAGAGAAGTTCACCTTCACGGTTGATAACAAAAAATGCCAAATCAAAATTTTCCAAAAATTCAGGAGTGTTTAAAAAATCACTATCCTTCATTTCTGGATAATTATTTAAAAATTCATCTAAGGTTTTCGAAATCATGAATATTTATCGTCTGTCGATTAAGAAACCTTTATCAAATTTTATTGATAAATATCATGTTATATGAGTATTACCTCTTAAAATTTTCCCTGAATAAAATCAAGAACACGCATCTCATACCAGTAATATTCTTCAAAGGATCTTCTTATAAATCCAACATGACCACCAGTCTTTGGAGTCTCAAGATGAAGATATTTTGATTGTTCTGCAAAATCAAAAGGATATGAGTGTTTTGTTAAGAAAGGATCATCAAGAGAATTGATAACATAAAGTGGTGTTTCTAAATTTTCAAGATGTGGAAGAGGAGAGGCCTGTCTTCTATAGTCAAAGCCATCTTCAAATCCATAAATCGGAGCAACAAGATGATCATCAAATTCACTTAGAAACTTAGCTTTCTTAATTCTATCAATATCAATTGGTAGTGGAATAACCTCATGTTTTGCGAGTATTTTTTGTTTCATCGTTTTCGTGAAGACTTTTTGATAGAAAAGTCTATTCGAAATTGATTCAAGTTTTTTTGAAGTTTGATTGAGTTCAAAAGGAGTAGAAATAAGACATGCTTTTTTTACTTTTTGATTTCTCTTAACTTCTTTTCTTGTAAGATAATTTGTTGTGATTGCACCACCGAGGCTAAAACCTACAAGATAAATATTTTGATAATGTTCAGCATATTTATTTATTAGTAATTCAAGGTCGCTTGTGTCTAGAGCATGATAAAATTTTTCTGTTTTATTTATCTCGTCTCCGCAACATCTCATATTCCAAGTGACGGCACTCATGCCATGTTCAAAGAATACAGTCGCTAATGAAGTCATATATGGATTAGTGGCATTACCCTCAAGTCCATGTGTGATAATGACACAGCTATCAGCATTTTCTTTTTCGTAATAATATGTTTCTAAAAAATCTCCATCTGGAGTATCTTCAACGATTCTATTAGAGGGAGGAGTATGAGCGAGATCAGTACGAAAGAAAAAGGGTAAAATAGTTTGCAAGTGACCATTACTCAGGGCCCTAATAGATTCGTACTCAGATTTAATGTTTGGCAATTTGGCCTCCTGACAATTGCTATCTTTCGGCCAGAAGCTCCTTAGGTACACCTCTAGGAATGGCACTTAATAGCTTTTTAGTATACTCGTCTTTTGGATTGTTGTATACCTCGTGTGCTGGGCCATATTCAACGATGCGTCCTTTATTCATCACCCCAATCTCATCTGAGATGTATTTGACGACAGATAAGTCGTGCGAAATAAAGATATAAGTAAGACCTAGTTCATCTTGAAGGTCTTGAAGTAGGTTGAGAACTTGAGCTTGAACGGATACATCGAGTGCAGAAACTGATTCATCACAAATGATAAAATCTGGCTTTAAACTAAGTGCTCTTGCGATACAAATTCTTTGTCTTTGTCCACCTGAGAACTCATGTGGGTATCTATTTAAGTGATCACCTTTTAAACCAACTTTTTCAAGAAGGTTAGCTGCAACCTCATATCTTTCTTGTTTACTACCACCAATTCCGTGAATCACCATTGGTTCAGTAATGATATCACCAATTGTCATTCTAGGGTTAAGAGATGAGTACGGGTCTTGAAAGATAATTTGCATCTTTTCTCTCATCGCTCTCATTTCTTTTTTATCAAGAGCTGTAATGTCCTTACCTGAATAATTAACTGATCCAGTTGTTGGTTCTAGTAGTCTTAATATCGTACGTCCAAGAGTTGTCTTTCCACATCCAGACTCACCAACAAGTCCTAGTGTTCTTCCTTTTCTAACTTTTAAAGAAACATTATCTACGGCCTTAAATTGGTCAACAGTTCTTCCAAAAATACCACCTTTAATTGGGAAGTGTTTTGAGAAGTTATTTATTTCTAAAAGTACAGGAGCATTAGACTGATCTAGTGGTCTTGGTTTTTTCATTTCTAAAGATGAAACATCAATATCTTCTTTAGCATTTAAAAAATCTTCTACAGTAAGAAGTCTCACAGGATTTTCATCTAAGCTTGGTCTACAAGCTAAGAGACCTTTTGTATAAGGATGCTTTGGATTTTCAAATAATGCTTTTGTGGTATTTTGTTCAACAAGATCCCCTCTAAACATAACCGCAACTTCATCAGCAATATCAGCGATAACTGCAAGGTCATGTGTGATAAAAAGCATACTCATTCCATGCTTTCTTTGAAGATCAAACATAAGTTCTAAAACTTGTTTTTGAATCGTTACATCCAGGGCCGTCGTAGGCTCATCACAAATTAGTAGGTCAGGCTCACATGCCATTGCCATTGCGATCATAACTCTTTGCTTTTGCCCACCAGACATCTGGTGAGGATACTTATCAACACTTGATTCAGGATCAGGAATCCCAACTTCATTATATAATTCAATTGTTCTTTTACGTGCTTCTTTCGCGTTCATTCCTTGGTGAAGCATAAGAACTTCATCAACTTGATTTCCAGTTGTAAAAACTGGGTTTAGAGAAGTCATCGGCTCTTGAAAAATCATGGCAATTTTATTTCCACGAAGCTGTCTCATTCTTGCAGGAGATGCTTTTGTGAGATCCTCGCCATTAAATAGAATTTCACCTTCAGTGATTCTTCCTGGAGGGTTAGGGATGAGACCCATAAGAGCTAAAGAAGTAACAGACTTACCTGAACCTGACTCACCAACGAGACCAACGGTTTTTCCTTTTGGAATCGTAAGATTTAGACTTTTTACTGCCTTAACTGTTTCATCTTCTGTTTTAAATTCTACAGTGAGGTTTTTTATCTCAAGTAAATTCATATCCACTTCTTCTTTGTTTTATTAGGTTTATGTTTGCGTTATTGCACAAGAATTTGTAGCACTTATGACTCAATAAATCATGACGTATTCCATCAATTTTTCTTACTTTTACAAGGTTTTAAACCAACAGGCCGGTCTTTTTTCACTTTTTTCTAGTTCTAGAGGGTATTGGCTCAGAGCTCCTTGGATATATGTATCAAGTCGGCACTGAATTGAAGGGTATGCGTCATAAAGAGTCTCATCAACAACAAGAGTTGAAGGTTTAAGAGGGTCCGGAACTTCAGCTCTTAAAAGATGTGCAAAGATCACAGAAATATCCATACCTGCTTGCATGACTTTCATGCAAAGTTCGGTATTGGTCTGAGTATCAGCTAAGTCTTTAAACCTCTCGTGGCATAAGCTGGCGAGAAGAGGGGAGAGTTTTATTTCTCTATCGATAGGAAAATTTATTAGATAATTCTTTAGGCATTCACTTGCTGCAAAGTAATCGGCCTGTCCTTCTGCGCTCATCATTGGCTGCATCGTACTTGGTCTATGCGTCGGCTCACGGCCTACCACATGGCCAATTTCATGGCATGCTGTCAGGGCGAATGAGAGTTTTGTCGTGCCGTTTACTCTTGCATAGCCTCCCCAGTAATTTACCGTTAGAGTCTTGCCATTATCATGGGCCCATGCGGATAAATAGGGTGTTTCCCACTCTTGAATTCCTATTTCTATATCCTTTCCGTCATTACCTTGAAGGTGGGAATAGAGAGAAAAAGAATTGTTGATAATAGAGTAAAAATCAGCTTCGCTAACTGTTGAAGTTGTTGGATCACTTGGGTGGATAATACTTCTAATAGGCGTAGACTTATCGCCGCTATTCTCAAGTGCAGGAAACATGCTTGCACTTGTAAAATATGAAACCATTAAAATCAGAAGAATCTTCATAAGAAAATGAGTATCATGTATATTTAACAACGTCTTATAAATAGTATGGGGCCTGAAAAAGTTATCTTATTGATTAAGGAGCTGATCTGCCTTGATCGATAACTCAACGTTTTCACGTGTAACTTTAACAAATAGGTCTAAGTCCTTAAACTTCTCATCTTTCCACATGTCTTGGTAGTCCATCCAGCTATCATCAGCGAAGAATTGATCAAAGAATGCTCCGATCGAGTCAACAAGAGTATTTAGAAGCTTAGTATGATCTTGACCTTCATCTAAATCAATTGAAACAAAGTAAGATGTAGGAAGAGCAACATCATTATTTGGGTCAACAAGACTTGCTATCACAAGAAGTTCAGACTTATAGAGTTTTCCAAAGATTTTGAAATCTAATCCTTTCTCAGAAAGCTTCTTTTGATATGTAGACTGCATAAGTTCATACACTGAGTCTACCCATTCATTTGGAAGATCAATGAGAAATGGTGTTTCTTTTCTTGAGAGCATAATTATCCTTACCTTTAATATATCCGAGGAAATTAACTCTATGAATCTTTAGTGTCAACGACACTTAAAGGTATCTTTTTGATTCTTTAAAGACTCTTTCATTTTTACAGTGCGTAAGCGCCATTCTTTGAAATCTCTTTTTATTGCAGGGTCCTCTGAGATGATTTGATCATTTTTTGGGTCGTAGCTGTAAGAGTACGTTTTATTCTTGCAAACGTAGACGACTTTATCGCCGCTACCACTAAATTCAAAGGTGCAGTTATTGGCAAATAAGAAGGTAAGTGTCATTATAGTCCACATCATTTTAGTAGCTTAACATAATACTAAGGAGTCATTATGAGTGTTTATATTTTGTCTGGTTCAAGAACACCAGTTGGAAGTTTTTTAGGACAGCTCTCATCAGTAAGTGCCCCAAAGCTTGGAGCCTTTGCCATTGAAGGAGCACTAAAAAAAGCAAATATTGAAAAGAATCAAGTTGATGAAGTTTTTATGGGTAATGTTGTTTCCGCTGGAGTAGGGCAAGCGCCTGCTAGGCAAGCAGCAATCTTTGCGGGGCTTCCAGAGTCAACTCCAAGTACTACTTTAAATAAGGTATGTGGTTCAGGATTAAAGACGATCATCACAGGAGCACAAACTATTCTTGCCGGTGACAATAAAGTAGTTGTTGCAGGTGGTATGGAGAATATGTCGATGGCACCACATCTCTTATCAGATTCAAGAACTGGAATTGCAAAATTTGGAGCAGCATCAGTAAAAGATTCTATGCAATGGGATGGATTATGGGATGTTTATTCTGATCGTCCAATGGGAAATTGTGCTGAAGAATGTGCGACGAAGTATGAACTTTCTCGTGAAGCACAAGATGAATATGCCATTGAATCTTTTAAAAGGGCGCAGGCGGCTGCCAATGATGGAATTTTTAAAGATGAAATCACGCCAGTAACGATTAAGGGAAGAAAAGGGGACACTGTTGTTGAAGCAGATGAAAGTCCTTTTAAGGCTAAGTTTGATAAAATACCGGCATTAAGACCAGCATTTGAAAAAGATGGAACTATTACGGCTGCAAATGCATCTACTATAAATGATGGAGCAGCTGCTGTTGTTCTTGCTGGAGAAGAATATAAAGACCAGGCAGAGTTTAAAGTCGTTGCCTATGCAATGCATGCACAGAACCCTACGTGGTTTACAACTGCTCCAGTAGAAGCAATGAAGAAAAACTTAGAAAAAGCAAATATGACAATTGATCAGATTGATCTTTTTGAAATTAATGAAGCTTTTGCAGTTGTTCCTATGGCGGCGATGAAAGAACTTGGAATTCCACATGAAAAAACAAATGTTTTTGGAAGTGGTGTTTCTCTTGGTCACCCAATTGGATGCTCTGGAACAAGAATCGTTGTGACTCTTATGAATGCAATGAAGAAAAAACAAGCTAAAACAGGAATGGCATCTATTTGTATTGGTGGAGGGGAAGCTCTATCTATTATTATTGAAAGACTAAAATAAAAATCATGCGGCCAATTCTAGTGGTGCTAGCTTGGCCGCACTTTCTATTCTATTCATAAAAAGATTCCACTTATTCTTCGTCGGCTTTAATTTTTCACTTTCATCAAAAATCAACTTAAGTCCATAGCGAGACCCATTCGCCCATCTTACATGTGCGTGAAACTCATCAATATCACCCTCTGATGTTTCAATTAGAATGGTTAGCCTATCACCAATTTGATGATAACGATCAGAGATAATGGAGAGACCACCCCTTGATACTTCCAATGTTTTCCCCTCTACCATGCGTTTATTACAAAGAGCTAAGAGCTTATAATTTGCATGGAATCGAGGATGTTCTCTTTTAGTTTTAGTATGAGATCTATTTAATTCTTCAATAGATTTAAAAGTTCCTACCATATGATCATAGAAGTTTTTTAAACTTAATCTTTCCTCTTCACTTAGTTCACCTAGAATCTGATTTTTATCTCTAAAGAAGTCTAAGAAAACCTCTTGAGTAAAAAGATATTGAGAAATGACCTTGTCATGAGAGAAATTGCTAAAATATTCATCATGAGATTTATAAAGTTTCATAAAATTATGAAATTGTTCTTTTGAATAATTCATCTTCATCTGTTTGATAAATGTATTTGCGTAAAGGGAGAGACATACCTGTTTACTCTTTTTATTAAATTTTCTAAAAAGAAAAATACTTCTATAGAATTCACTGGATTGTGAATTTGTAGAAATGAAGAAGTAATCAACTCCTAAGATTTCGATAGAGAATCTCATCATAAAAGACATCAGTTTCAAAAAGACAAAACTGTGGTGCTCTCTCCACTTAGGAGCGATAGAGATGTATGAAATTTCAGCAAGTTTTCTTCCTGTTTTTCTAATCTTACTTAGGTCAGAGAGATCATCTATTGGAAGTTTAAACTCTGAATCTAGAATAAGAGTTACGGTCGCTATAACCTCACCATTAAATTTTGCAACAAAGGTCTTAGTTGTTGGAAGACAATGGTATTTAGTCACATTATAGTTATTTTCAGTTTTTATTAAATTAAATGATGATTCAATATCAAACTTTGATTTTGCCAGCTCAAAAGTAATCTTATTATATCTCTTCATATCCGGCACAAAAGAATGAAGTTTACGCAGTGTTTTATACCTGAGTCTATGAGGTAAAAAACTTATCGCTTTGTATTTGAGTCTTTTGATTTTCGTTTTCATAAGCAATGTCCTTAATAGGTTCATTCTTACACATAACAATTTTTTTAGAGCTTTTATAACTCCAAAATTTGTAAGAATGGTCCACAAGTGTCTGTAATTAATAGGCTTGTAGAGAGTGTGTTTGTTCGAGCGAGGAGGGGGAACACATTTTGTGTAACAAATATTATGAGACACTGCCTCTAGATTTGGCCAATTTTTAAGAAATTTAGAGAAGATTTAGCTCTCTTTAAATGAGTTTTCATTAGATTTACAATATAAGTGCTGTTTTTTATTAATGTTATTTAGGAGATGATAATGGCCACAGCCGCTACTCCCAAAAAGCCAGCTACTGGAAAATCTGGTTTAATCAAATATAGTCCAGGTGATGTGCTTTTTAATCAGAACGATCCAGCAGATTGTCTGTATATCATTCAAAAAGGTCAGATTAGGCTCTTTATTCCAAAGGGCAGAGGTTTTGTTGATCTTGCGATTCTAAGAACTGGTGAAGTTATTGGAGAGATGGCGTATTTTGATGATAAAGCATCAAGGAGAAGTTGCTCTGCCGCCGCGATCGTGAGTACCGAAGTCATTAGGATTTCATTCACAGCTTTTGAAAAAACAATGAAGGGTCTAAATCCATGGTTTAAGACAATTATTAATACTCTTGCAGACCGACTGAGGAAGACAAATGACAAGGTTAGAGAGTTAGAGAATAATTCTGTTGGTTACGCTAGTGGAGGTAAGGTTTCTAATTATAAGTTTTTCCATACAACCGATGTCATAAGAATACTCTCTACAATGTATCTCGTGACAAAGACTCATGGTGATGAAGTAGATGGTATGATTCAAATTCATTTGAATAAATTAAAGTACTACCTCTTTGATATCTACAATATACAAGAAATCAAATATGAAGAATTAATTCAGCTTATGAAGAATGAGCACTATGTAGAGCTTGCTAATGATGCTGATAATTTGCCTAAGATTTTAAGATTTAATGACCTTGAAGGAATACGCTCGATTATTGTCTTTTTAAACTCTGAAAGACTAAAAGAAGATGCGAAGAAAACAAAAGTATCAGAAAAGTGTGAACGAATACTTGGTAAAATGATTCAACAAGTTCGTGCTAGTGGAAATATTGCTGATAGGATGTCGATTAATTTCTCTGCTATCCTTGAAGAACTAAGAGCGGCTAAGGTTGCTGTTTCTGATGAAGACCTAAGAGATGCCGTTAATATTGGACTATGTGAAGACCTTATGGTGGGAGAGAACAATAGACTAACAACTGTTGTAAATTATAAGAAGCTAGTAAAAGTCTTTCCCGCGCTCAGACTTCAAAATGCAATTATTAAGACAAATGAAATTAAAGCTGGGGAGAAGAAGTACTAGTTACCTGTGCCAGGTGTAAATTCTGCTCTAGCATTATCACCATTACTATAAATAGCATCACCGTTTAGTTTGAGAAAATAGCCAGAACGTATATCACTTGGTGTTGCAGGTGTTCTATCAGTAGGTGATTTGATAAGAATATTTTGATTTTCTACGTATTTAATAACCCCGTTCTCTTTTACTAGTTCCCATCCATTAGTACTATCTTGAGGTATAACCTTTCCATTTATTTTGAAAACAATTGTATTTTCAACAGGTCTTCCATCTAAATGATAAAATCCAAAGTACTTATATGGCTCTTTAAATGTGATAGATACACAAGTCGGATACGTAACCTTAGCGTCACCAAAAAGCTCTATAACTTGGCCAGTGAAAGTTTCTCCATTTGTAGGAAGAAATCTTCGATCAACAGTTTGAGTT
This sequence comes from Halobacteriovorax sp., assembly GCA_002686115.1. Taxonomy (GTDB): domain Bacteria; phylum Bdellovibrionota; class Bacteriovoracia; order Bacteriovoracales; family Bacteriovoracaceae; genus Halobacteriovorax_A. Next base: position 13,097 of record NZAF01000069.1, read on the forward strand.
CCATCAAGAATGCGGTAACCACTAATTTTTGAACCGGTAGAATCAACATCGTTAAAGCCAATTGTATCTCTTGTAATGATGACGTCATTTGGAATCTTTTCTAATGTTTTAACAGAGCTACCACTTTTTGTAGTGACAACAACACTTGATTTATCAATTCTTGTGTCAGACTCAGCGAGCCTCCAGAATCTATAGCTATGTTTAATAATAGCATCAGTAATGGCATTATTTACACCATCAAAGAGGTACTCAAAATTTCCACGACATAAATTAAACTGATCTTGTCCTTCTTCTGGATTTGTGTAATTAATCGTCGGGAATGTATAACCATTGCTATATGGAGTATTATAAACATGACGAGACATATTTCTATAGACGATGTTCTGTCTTAGATAACTTGTGACGTTACACTGACTTCTTTGAAAGAGAGCAGAAATCGATACAAATCTAAACATTGTTGAGTTTAGAGATGGAGCATCTGAACAATTAGAATTAAATGTTGAATGATTGTTGTGAAGACTTGACTTTGAAGTATCATAAAAGCCTCTTAAGCAAAGAAGGTCATGAGCTTTCCCTTTCGCGTACTGTCCACCAAGGTAATCAAGATTAATGGCATCATCATTAACATCTTCAGGAATAAATGAATTATCATCACCATTAGACATCAGAACGACGATTGTATAGGCACCTTCACGAAAGACACCATTTGATTGGTTGTTCTTGATAAGATTTACTGTTCTGCTCGCACCATTTTCTTCTGAGCCAAGACTTGTAAAACTACCAATCGTTTGAATGTAATTAGCGGCTTGGTTTGTTGCAATAGTAGTTATACCATTTCCTGGATTATGCCCGCTTGCACTAAAAAAATATGCACCTTCATTTCCACTTGCAATAAGTGGAACCATCATAACGTTATAATCAAATCTATTCTCAATATTACTAACAAGACTATTAAGTGCTACTTTTGTTTCATCTGAAATAAAGCTAGAACTTGAAGAGTTATCCCAGATAAAGAGTAGGTCTACTGGAGGTCTATCATATTGAAAGTTTGAACATTCTGAATTAGAAGATTCTTTTCTTACTTCAACGACTTCCTCTTCTGCTACTTTCTGAGTTTGAAACTCTTCTTTGGCACAAGATAATATAAATAATGAGATGATTAGTATTCGTATCATATGAATCTTATCGGGTATTGTTTTTGTAAACTTTAGAAAACTTAGCTCTATGATGTTCAATTAGTCATAAAAACGGAATATTTGTCCTGATTTCGAAACAAATTCAATAGTTTATAATAGTAAGATGAATATAATTTAAGGGATTTTTATGTCTGAATGGTATTACGTTGATGGAAGTGAAAGAGTCGGTCCAAAATCATTGGATGAAATGGCGAGTCTTATGAATTCTAACGTTTTAAATGAAGAAAGTTACGTATGGACCGCTGGATATGATAATTGGGCTAGACTCGGTGATGTGGATGAGTTAGTAAAACTAATTAAGGCACCTGAACTGCCACCGCAAATTGAAGAGGAAGAAGATATTCCACCTATTATTGAAGAGCCAGAAATCATTGAGTATTCGTGGGATACATTAAAGGAAAGCGATAAAGTTATAAATGTAAAAATTGGACTTGATCGTGGCGGACAAGAAGTTGAATACGGTCCATATACAATGTCTGAAATCAGAAGAGCATTCTCTCAAAAGCGTATGAATGGAAAGACACTTGTTTTTATTCCAGGAGAAAGTGAGTGGATGTTTCTATCGGAAGTTAGTATTTTCTCCGATCTATTTCCTAAAAAGTCTGGTAAATCTCCTGTCATCATCGATCAAAGCACAAAAGAGAAAAGAGAATCCATGAGAAAGCCTTTTATTGCAAAAATGTTTGTTCATGATCAGAATATATTATTGGAAGGTGTTTGCAGAGATATTTCTACTGGTGGATTACAGGTTCTGGTTTCTAACAGTCCATTTAGTATAGGTGAAGAGATCACTCTTAATGTTCATCCTGATAATACAGACTATCATTTTGTTGCTAATGGGTTAGTGGTCAGAAATCTTGATGCCAACCAAGGTTTTGCTTTAAGGTTTGTTGATCTTGATAGTGAAGCAGAGGGTGCGATAACTAATTACTTACAAAGTCACTAAGAAGGCCTAGTGTATCGATCAAAAAAAATAGATCATATAAATGTATCTCGTAGTCAACTCGGGTTATATGTTACTACTTTTGGTGATCATTTTGAAACTCAAGTCATATTCTTTCATGATCTTGGAGAATATCATGACCGTTATAGTGAATTTGCAGAGTATCTCTTTCATCAAGAGATAGGCACTACTTTTATAGATATGAGAGGACATGGTCTTAGTTCTGGATCTAGAGGTCATGCATCGTCATACAAGGATCTTCTTGAAGATTATGAAACATTCTTTGATCAAAGAATGATTAACTATAAAGAGAAGAAAGTTTTTCTTTGCGGTCACGGACTTGGCGC
>NZAF01000070.1 GCA_002686115.1 Halobacteriovorax sp.
ATCCAGATGGCCTTATGTTCTTCTCTAGCACTTGGAGCATTTGTTAAACTCATCGCGCTCCATGTCTCACTAAAAGGGTTATATTTATGACCTGTATTGACAACACCACTCCCATCATTTCCTCCAAAGACAAGTACTTCTTTTCCATTCCAGGTAAGGGTATGCCCACTTCGAGCTGAAGGTTCTGAAGTCGTACTTAAACTAGTAAATGAGTTCGGTGTTTGGTTTGTTATTGGGTTTTCAAAAGCTGTTAAGTCCAACTCTTCACAATAATTCGATGATTTATTTGTACCAAAACATTGATAAGCAGAATTTCCATTGTATTCAAAAACAGGTGAACCAGAGTTTGATGTGTTTGGATTAGCTACTCTTATCCATGAATCATCAAAAACATTATAAGCATAATTAGAATTTCCTAGATGATAGATGACATGCGTTCCTGTGTGAATCAGTTTTGCCTGACCTGCAGGAAAGAAAGAAGGCTGAGTCATTGTCTCCCATGAGTCATTATAAGGATTATAAATACCAGAGCGATCTCCACTTCCAGAGCCCCATGCACCAGTAAAAATAAGACGGTCTCCTGACCACATCATCTCTGTATTCGTTTGTTGATTATCGAGAGTATAAGTTGATCTGACAGGAGATGTTGCAATTGTTGACCAAGAGTTATTAAAAAGGTCGTATTTAAATCCATCAGTTGTGTTCCCTGAAGACTTAGCTCGATGACCTCCATGTACAATGATATGTCTTCCCGTGAAAGCTATATCATGACGATATCGACGATCAGGTAAACCTGCCAAAGCCCTCCATGTATTTGTCATAGGGTTGTATGCTTGAACACTATTAGAGACATTATTCCAGACACCACCCACGAGAACCATTTCTTCACCAGTCCAAATAGCTCTTCTGTCATGAAGAAAACCACCCGGAGCATTGGCAATTTGCCTCCATGTATTTGTTGATGGGTTATAAGCTTGTCCTGTAGTTCTAGCTTCATTAGACTGATCAAGTCCATAAGAAGTTATTAGTTCATGTCCAGTCCAAACATAAGTTGCATTATATTTATTTCTTGTGACTGGCCCTGCTGCTAATATTGACCACGAGTCGGTGAGCTTATCATAAATAAAACCACTATTATATTTTCCTGGTCCCCAGCCGCCTGAGCCGTCACCACCACCCCAAATAATAAATTTCTCACCTGTCCAAGCTGAAACTGCTGCCATTCGATTCGTCGAAGTTGGTGGCTGATTAGCAAATGTATTCCATGAACCTGGATTGTAAGTGAAGGCGTCTGTAAGAGTATCAGTAGCCGATTTTAAAGTATGATTGACACTTGCTGAGATATCAACTTGTCCTGTGCCAATTGGAATCTGACAGGTAATTCTCGTAGAGTTAATAACGACGATATTATCGCAAGGGGTTGAGTCAAAACTAACAGTTGAGTTAGGTAAGAAACCCTCACCATATACATAAATGGTTTCACCAGCAGAGCCGCTACTTTTTGAAACTGATGTCACATCAAAAGGTGTAATTGATACATCAAATGAATAATCAACAGTTGCTCCGACTGAATCAGTAACACGAATACTCACAGTTTCAGCAACAAAAGAAGTTGTAAAAGAAACTTGATTTGCATTTTGAGGTCCAATTTCAATACTACCACTTCCAGAAATGACTTCTGCTAGATAAGGCCCAGTTCCACCTCTAATAGAAAGACTATAATTCCAACCACCAGCTTCAATAGTTTGAGAAGGGCTAAAAGATGAAAGTTGTAGTGTTAAATAGTCTGCTTCCCAATCAATATCAAAACCAGTAGACTCTCCAGAAGCATCTGAATTAAATTCTAAAACGATGTAAGATGCTCCTGTCTGAACTGTACCTGTTGGTAGTGTTGAGTTCTCATCATAATTAATGGCTGTGCCTCCTGAAGGGCGAATAGTTAAGGTATCCCCTGCTCCTAGTGAAAGAGAGTTGAAATTTAAATCAATGTTTTGTCCAGAAGAAGAATATATATAAACTGTACAAGATGTACTTGCTGCATAATTTGAATCTCCACCTGGGTCTTTAATATTTCCTAAATCACTTGAATAAAAACCAAAGCCGTTACAAGCTCCTGCATCTGTATAGTTTTGATTAACAGTGATTGTACTTTGAACTGTCGCCCCTACATTATCTGTAATCTCGATCACTGCAGTTGTTGGTGTTTGAGGAGCTTTATAAACACCATTAGCATCAACTGAACCAGCTCCAGAGATCAGTGCGTAACTATAAGGTGCGCTTCCTCCGGCCCCTGACACTTTCCAACTCTCCCCAATACGAATCGCCTTATTTGATGGTTGAGCACTAAGGGCAACCGCTCCACCATCTGTTAGAGTTACACTAAAAGGTGAAGTATCAATAGTTGCACCGACGACATTTGAAAAGCTTAATCCAAAGGTCTCACCGCTATCTACAATAGGGTTATCGTTTATCGTATTAACTGAAATAGAAGTCGTTGTTTGTCCCGCTGGAATCGTGACACTCGAGCCTGATTGCATTGGTAAGTCAGATGGGATTGTCACTGTTTGCGGGTCCAGTGCCCAATCAAAAGTTATGTCACTAGCAGATGCCATATCTAATGTAAGAGTGATGACAGCATCGCTTCCCTCTACTACAGGTCCTGCAATAGAAGGTGTGATCACTGGCAAGACAATTGTATCGTCATTAATGATTGTACCTGTTGCTATAGAATTTAAAATATTTGCACCATCCGCTGAATCTATGACAAGTTCAACTGTCTCATCGGACTCTACGATGAGGTCATCTGTCGAAGGTATCATTAAATCAAAACTCGTTGAACCAGAAGGAATTGTCACGACACTTGAAGAAAGAGCTGAATAGTCACTATCAGCTAATGTCGCAGTTTGATCATTAAGTGAAATATTTAAAACAACATCTTTTTCACAAGTTGATTCCGATAGAGTGAAAGTAAAAACTAGATTTCCCCCTTCACTGGTAGAAGCATCTGCAATTGAAACATCCGGGATTACTTCACCATAATTCATCGTACCAAGAGCTCGGCTATGACTATTATATGAAAGATTAGAACACTTTCCTTTAATAACAGTTCCACTCGATGTTTTTAAGTCATCATTAATAATAAGGTTTTTTCCATTGAGATTAATTGTTCCTGAAAAGTCATCTTGAAATGTTAGAGACTTAAACGTTACATCATCATCAAGAACAATATCGCAATTAACACATTCGCTGCTAATTTCTACAACTGAATCACTCAAAGGTAACTCTTTATTTTGCCAGTTATTTGGGTTTGAGATATTTGAGTCCTCTAGCCCTACCCAAATAAAAGATGAACTGATCGCCTCCTCTGGAGCTTTTGCTACAGAGTCTCTAATTTGCTCAAACGTCACTTCCAACTTGGAGCTACAAGACGTGAGTAGAAATATACAGACTAGATACAGTTTTTTCATTGTTTTCATTTTAAGTTCTAGTCGGTTTTTGTAGTCAATTGTCTTAAATATTGTTTAACAAGATTATTATTTTCAACAACTTACACAAGCACAAACGGATTCATATACGAATTTAAATTATTTTTGGCATCTGAAAATTTGCCAATATAAATTGCCTCTATCTCAAGGATTTCTAAATATTATGACCTAAAATGATAGTCATATAGGAAGGAAATCTTATCATTAATATCTTCAAACTCTAAGATTTGTTGCTTAATAGTAGGATCAAACACAATAAACTCACAAAAAAGAGCAATAAGGACTTCATAGTCTTCAGCTACTCTTGCAATTTCTTTTCTTTCATCTTCATTTTTAAAATATGCTTTTGACCAGAGGATAAAATGATTCTTCAATTGGTTTAGGTGTAAAAAGTTCTCTGGCATTACACTTTCAAAATCAATAATCTCTCGCACACTTGCTACATTATAATCAATACTATCAGAGATAATGGACTCGATAAGAACCTTTTTGTAAGGCTCTAAAATAATCATAAGCTCGCCATCTTCTGTCTCATCAATGACCAAAGGTCTTCCACATCCACAGACTTCTTTTACATAATGAAGAGATTCGTGATCTATTCCAATTGTCCCTTCCTCGTAATCTTTAAGACCATAGCAAAGAGCAACCGGTACATTCTCAGCAACGGCCGTATTAATCATCTTAAGATATCGAGGCTCAAAAATTCGAAGTGGTTTTCTTATGACGGGTTGATATACAGTACTTGGTAAGGGAAAAAGAAAGACTTTTGTTTTCACTTTTATCCCTTACCTTTTTTAGTTAAATATTTCAAATTGTTCAACATGATAAGAGTTTTCAGATCTTATCAGAAGATTGACACCAAAAGCTTCTTCGAGATTTTCAATGAGATCAAGGTCCTCTCCACAAAGCCTTGCAGTCACTTCTGGATGAGCGAAGATTGAAACTTTTTTAGCATTTGTATTTTTGATTTCCTTAGTTAACTCTCTAACTAATTCATAACAAACAGTTAGTACCGTTTTAATACGTCCAGTACCTTCACAATAAGAACATGGCTCACATAGAACTCTTGTAAGAGTATCTCTTGTTCTCTTTCTCGTCATTTCAACAATACCAAGATCTGATATTGGTAGAACCTTAGTTTTTGCGCGATCTTTTTTTAGAGCTTCAACAAGAGAGTCATAGACAGCGGTCTTGTTTTCTTCTTTTTCCATATCGATAAAATCGATAATAATAATACCACCACAATTTCTTAATCTTAACTGGTAAGCAATTTCTTTTACGGCCTCTAGATTTGTTCTAAAAATAGTTTCCTCTAGAGTTTTTCTTCCAACAAATTTACCAGTATTAACATCAATAGAAACAAGAGCTTCTGTTTGGTCAATATTTAATGAACCTCCAGACCTAAGATAAACCTTATTACTAAGACCTCTCTCAATCTCTCCGTCAATTCCATACTTTTCAAAAATAGGAGTGGCTTCATCATAGAACTTTGCCTTCCCTTTTATATTTGGAAGGTACTTTGATGCAAATTTCTCAACTTCTTTTAAGCTATTCTTATCATCGATAATAATATTATCAACATCTTCATCTGTGATATCTCTTAAAACTCTTTGGATAAAAGTAAGGTCTTCATAACAAGTCGAAGGCGCCTTCGATTTTTCGACAACCTTATTCACTTCTTTCCAGATACGAACGAGCATATCGTAATCACTTTTTAGAATTTTATTGGTACTACCTTCTGCCACAGTTCTAGCAATAATCCCTTTTCCTTCCGGGCGAATATTATCAAGAATCTCTTTTAGACGATCTCTCTCCTCATCATTTTCAATTCTTCTAGAAACACCTGTATGTTCAATGAAAGGCATATAGACAACATATCTGCCTGGAATAGTAACATGTCTTGTTACTCTAGGTCCCTTTGTAGAGATGGGCTCTTTTGCAACCTGAACAAGAATCTCATCACCTTCTTTTAAAAATGATTCAATTGTAGCCGTCTCTGGTCTAAGCTTCATATCAACTTCATCAGCTAAAGTACTTAGTTCATCTGGTATGATCTGGCCTCTTCTTTGAGCTTCTTCTTTTTTTAGCTCTTCAGCTCTTTTTTGTGCCATCTCTCTTTGCTCTTCTAGACTTGGTAGATAAGCGTCATCGACATAGAGAAATGCCGCTTTCTCATAGCCTATATCTACGAATGCAGATTGCATTCCCGGAAGAACTCGAAGAACTTTTCCATAATAAATGTTACCGACACGAGGATGGTTGACTGAACTGTCCTTCTGTCTCTCCATGAGAAAATCTAGAATCTCCCCATTTTCCACGAGCACAGCTCTCCACTCACCCAGAGTTTTGTTGATGATTAAATCTTTTGACATTGTATATCCTTAAAAACCGTAAACTTATAATTCTATATAAAATAGTCGGGTATGGTCCATATATTCGACCACTTGGCAAAAAAGCCTTTAGGGAAACTTAAACCCTATTATATGAAGATACCCGCAATGCAGGCAGTCATCAAGCAGGCAAGGGTTCCCGCTATTAGAGATTTTATTCCTAGCATTGCTAGGTCTTTTCTTCTCTCTGGTGCCAAAACACCAATACCACCCACTTGAATAGCAATAGAGCTGAAGTTTGCAAAGCCGCAAAGAGCATATGTTGAGATGATAACTGATCTGTCTGACAAATTTGTCATTTGATTTTTAAGATCTAAATATGCAACAAATTCATTCAAGATTAGTTTTTTTCCTAGTAGTGATCCAACAACCTGAGCATCCGACCAAGGTACTCCCATAATAAATGCAACAGGTGAAAATAAATAACCCGTAATAAGCTCAAGAGAAAGCTCTGAGTAATTAAAAACTCCACCAACCCATGACAAGAGTCCATTAAAAAGCGCGATGAGAGCAATAAAAGATAAGAGCATGGCACCGACATTAATAGCCAGTTTTAAACCATCTCCTGCTCCAGCAGCTGCAGCATCGACAATATTAACTGTCGTCTTTTCAATTTTCATCTTTACATCACCCTTAGTTGTCGGGTTCTCTGTTTCTGGCACCATCAACTTTGCACAAACAAGTGCTGCAGGTGCTGACATAACAGAAGCCGAAAGTAAGTGGGCGGCATCAATTCCAAATCCAACATATGCAGCAAGAACACCTCCTGCAACCGTTGCCATTCCCCCTGTCATAAGGGCCAACAACTCGGACCTGGTCATTTTTGAAATAAAAGGCTTAACAACTAATGGTGCTTCAGTTTGCCCAGCAAAAATATTTGCAGCTGCCGCTAGTGACTCGGCTCCAGAAACCCCCATCACGACAACCATTGCCTTAGCAAAAAGTTTAATAACAAATTGCATGACACCTAGATGATATAGAACGCTCATTAAACTACTTGTAAAAATAATTGTTGGTAAGACCATCGTAAAAAAGATGAAACCGTGCTTTTTACCATCCATTAGAGAGCCAAAAATAAATTCCGATCCCGAGTTCGTATAACTTAAAATACCAGTGAAGACGTTCTTTGCCCCTTGAAAGAACTGCTGGCCCATATCTGTTTTTAAAATGATCAAACCAAGAAACACTTGCAAGCCAACACCAGAAAGAACTGTTCTCCAATTAATTTTTTTACGATCTGTTGATAAAAGAAAAGCGAGACCTAAGAAAGTCAAAAGGCCTATAAAGGAGATAACTCTTTCCACACTGTACCTACTAGAATTTGAAACTAAAGTTTACTTGATTTGCACTTTTAGTCTGAACGATCTCTCTGCTGGCAACATGCCATGCATAGCGACTCGACGAATTAAATTCAGGATCAACTTTAGCACTACTTTGATAAAAATTTTGTGATTTACTAGCTTGAGAGTAAGCAACAACACCAACACCAATGATAATACCAATAGCGCCACCGACGACTATATTCTGGAGGTGATCACCCGGCTCTTCTACAAATGACAACGTTGAAAGCCCAAGGACTGCACCAACACCACCAAGGCCCGCTATCGTTGTGATATCTTTTAGAGATTCTTGAGCAAAGCTTGAATCGCCTTGTTGTGCATAAGCATTTGAAAATACTAAACAAATTGAAAGTGTTAAGAGCTTTAAAGCATTCATCAAAGTTTTCATACTATCTGATTCCTGTATTTATTCTATCTAATATATCAAGTCTTATACTTTGTATGTTTCATTGCCACTAAGGGGACAATTGACTATAGTCTAGAGTACTCGAATATTCACCTTAAATGGTACAACTTGTACCATTCATTAGCAAATAGAGTTTACCGAAGAAAGGAAGGTTCATGGGTATTGAATTTAGTGCTTATCAAATTATTCAAAAAAAACGTGATGGAAAAAGACTGTCAAAAGAAGAAATTGACTGGATCATCACTTCTTTAATGAATGGAAGCCTTGCTCATTACCAAATGAGTGCTCTGCTTATGGCCATTTATATTAAGGGCATGACTGCAACTGAGACTGCTTATCTTACTGACGCAATGCTCTACTCTGGTAAGACACTTAGCTTTAAGGGTAAGAATGTTATTGATAAACATTCAACTGGTGGTGTCGGTGATAAAGCATCGTTCATTCTTGGACCAATCGCTGCGGCTTGCGGTGTTAAGGTTCCAATGATTGCAGGACGAGGTCTTGGTCACACAGGTGGTACTGTAGATAAAGTTGAAGCGATTAAAGGATTTAAAACAACTTTAACACTTAATAAATTTAAGTCGCTCTTAGAGAAAAATAATATTTCTCTCATTGGTCAAACAAAAGACATTGCTCCTGCCGATAAAATCATCTACGGACTTCGAGACGTAACAGCAACAATAGAGTCTATTCCACTTATCACAGCATCTATAATGAGTAAGAAACTTGCCGAAGGTGCTAATGGTATCGTTATGGATATTAAAACTGGAGATGGTGCATTTATGAGTGAACTCTCAAATGCAAAAGCTCTTGCGAAAAGCTTAAGGGATACAGCATCACGTTTTGATAAGTCGATGCTTACAATGATCACTGATATGAATCAACCACTTGGTAATTACATTGGTAATTCACTTGAAATAATCGAGTCAATCGAAACTCTCAAAGGTAACGGACCAAAAGATTTAACAGACCTCTCTGTTAAACTTGCTGGAGCAATGATTTATCTTGGAGGAAAAGCAAAAACTCTTAAAGATGGTGAAAAGAAGGCCGCGGCATCTATAAAAAATGGAAAAGCCTTAAAAGTCTTTAAAGAGATGATTAAATCTCAAGGCGGTGACAGTAAGGTTGTTGACGACTATTCAAGACTACCTTTAGCAAAGGTTGTGACGAGCTTTAAAGCAACAAAGTCTGGATATATAAAAGATATCAAATGTAAGGAGATGGGACTTCACTGTGTAACACTTGGCGGAGGAAGACATAAGACGACTGATGAAATTGATCCAGGTGTTGGATTCGTTTTAACAAAGAAAGTATCTGATAAGGTTGAAAAAGGTGAAGAACTAGTAAAGATTTATCATAACAAGAATCAACAAAATGAAGTTAAAGAGATTATGGCAGCTCTTCGATCTGAAATTTTAATTTCCAAAGATAAGGTAAAAGCTCCTAAACTTGTTTATGAAGTAAAAGTAAAAAAGGCATAGAAGTATGAGTGATTTAATTAAAAATTTAACAAAAACTACTGAATACATAAGAAGTAAATGTGACTTAAACCCTAAGATTGCCCTTACTCTAGGCTCTGGTCTGGGTGCTTTTGCAGATAACTTAGAAGATAAAGTCGTTATTCCTTATTCTGAAATTCCTGGTTTTCATCAAACCTCGGTTCTTGGTCACGATGGTGCATTAGTTTTTGGAAAACTTGGCAATGTTGAAGTCGCTTGTATGAAAGGTAGAATACATGCATATGAAGGACATACTATTGATCAAGTTGTTTATCCAGTTCGTGTTCTTGCTCATCTTGGAGTTGAAAAACTTATTCTTACAAATGCCTCAGGTGGTGTAAATACTGCCTATCGCCCAGGACAGCTCGTTTTGATCGAAGATCATATTAATCTTAGTGGACTCAATCCTCTTGTCGGTAAAAACCATGACGAGCTTGGTCCGCGCTTTCCTGATATGACTTTTACTTATCATCAAGAACTTAGAGAAAAGATGCAAGAAATTGCAAAGTCTATGAATTACGATCTTGTGTCAGGTGTTTATGCTGGAGTGCTTGGGCCTTCATATGAAACACCAGCAGAGGTTAAAATGATAAGAACTCTTGGCGGAGATCTTGTTGGAATGAGTACAGTAAATGAAGCGATTGCAGCTCATCACGCAGGAATGAAAGTCGTTGGAGTATCTTGTGTCACAAATATGGCGGCTGGAATCTTAAAAGAGAAATTATCTCACCATGATATTGAAAAAGAAGCCAACAAAGCGATGAAGGTTTTTATTGAATTGATTTCAAAGTTTATTCAAAGCAATTAGATAAATTTACAAGGCTTTTTCAAGAATTAAAGTTATTTCTTGATCTCCTGTACTTTGAATAGTTCCTTTAATATCAAAGCCGGAATTCAAATTTAAAATAAGCATTGGCTTAAATTTATTACTCGTTTGCGTACACACGACCTGATAACCCAATTCTTTTACTTTTTCATGCTGAATTTTCATCAGTTCTTTTGCTACAGAATTTTTTCGAGCACTTGGAACGACTCCGCCTATCCAGCTGTAAAAGATTCTTCTAGACCTTTCAAAACCTACTTTAAAAGCAATCGGTTTTGAATTTTGATATGCAATAAGTATGACCACATTGTATTTTGTACTAAGTTCATTCTCTAACTTCTCTAATGAATGTGGAGTTTCAAATATTTGTTTTTCTAACGAAAAAATCTCTTCTAAAACAGATTGATTCAGTTTGGAGTAGCTCTTATATTCAACTTGATCAATCATCTATTCCTCTCTTAATTCATTTGTTTTTTATCAAGTACTCACAAAGCTATAATTTCCGCTAATAAAAGTCCAATATCTCTGGTATAATAAATATAAATTAACCGTCGCGAATGAATATTCGGAGTCTATATGAGTGAATTATTAAGTCCATTAAGTTTTTGTGTCTTTGATCTTGAAACAACAGGTGGAAACCTAAAGAGTGACAGAATCATTGAAATTGGAATGGTGAGGATTGAAAATCTAAAAATCACCGAAAAGAAGTCCTTTTTAGTTAATCCAAAAAGACAAATCCCTGACTTTATTCAACGCCTTACCTCTATTAAGCAAAAAGATGTTGAAAATGAACAAACAATTGAACAAATAATTGATGAAATCCTAGAATTTATCGGCGATAGAATTTTGGTGGCCCACAACGCTTCTTTTGACGTGCCATTTTTAAATGCTGTCCTTAAAAGACTAGGAAGAGATGAACTTGAAAATAGAAGTATCTGTACTAATCTTATGACAAAGTACCTCATTCCTACTCTCATGAATTCAAATTTAAATTATATGAGTCAAATTTTTGAGATTAGCCACAATAATGCACACAGAGCACTAGATGATGCTGATGCTACAGCTAAATTATTTTTAAAATACTTAGATATTTTTGAAAACAAAGGCATCAAGAAAGTTAACCATCTCTACTATCCTAAAAATAGATTTGAATTAGATTTAAAACATTTTAAGAAAAAAACTCATACAAATGAAGATGTTATACAGAATATAAATAATGTAAAAAAGCCTTTTTTAATAACTTTTAAAGGTGACCAAGGTGTTATCCTCTACGCCTATCCATGTAATGGAAGTTCAAAAGAAGAAAAAGAGTTCTTACACGAAAAAGTAAACTCACTTGAATGGAAAAATGTTTCTATTCGTCTAGCGGGTCCTTTTGTAGAAGCGCTTATCAAACTAGACCTAGTTCTTTCTAAGATAGATCGAAAATATCAAGATGAAATACTTGAAAATATAAAAAAATATAATTTTAAAGATGTTGATATTAAAAGTAGTGAGATGAAGTCTAAGTTTGATTTACTTAACCAAAGTGACTTCATTATTCTAAATCACTTAGTTCCTGGTCAATATACGATATACCCTATTGCTATGATGGGAAAAAAGTCAGGTCTTATTTTTAGATACCCAGGACATAAGAAAAAACTTATCCAATATCTCAACTCAAAAAGTAGTCGACTTCAAAATGGAAAATATAAAAAACAAGTTGTCTCGGCCACTTTAAAAGAAATATTCGACACTTATATTGCAAAATGTCTTACAGAAGATAAAGAAGTGATGTTGCTTTCAAGGCATTCAAATTTCAAAGAAAATGAAAAGTTCTTTAAGAACCTAGAAAATTTTCTAACGAAAAATAAAAATACCTACGACTATCCCAAACATTATATTTAACAAGAAGACTAAAAGTGCTTCCGAGTAACTTCCTTTTGATACCAATGAAAATATATCAAGAGAGAAAGAGCTATATGTTGTTAAACCACCTAATATACCAACTTGAACCATTTTCTTAAATGCCTCAGGCTGATCATTAAAGTTTTTATATAAATAAACCATTATTAAAGAGCCAACAACATTGACTATAAGTGTAGAGAGCCACATCTTATGAGGCATAAAGAAGCGAACCCCCTTAGAGGTTAGAAACCTTAAGATAGCGCCACTACCTCCACCGACAAATACTAATGCTAGGTCCTTCATTCAAAAATTCCTTTAAGCACAATCCTCTTTTTCTCGACATCGAGATAAGTATTATCGTAGTTTAGCAAATGTTCGATGAGCTTATTTCTAAGCTTCTTTTTATCTCGTTCACTAAACTCAAGTTTTTCTAACACAATATATAGATTTCTCTTATCCTTCATAAATCTTAAAGGTATTACTTTATCATCAATCTTCTGGATAAGACTTTGATGAGTAAATGACGTAATGATTTCATTGAAGATAATATATAAAACCATTGTTAGAACTGAGGAATGGATATTAATTAATTGAACTTCATCATCGACATCAATCTTAAGAGAATAACCAGACTCAATCATTCTATATCTTACTAAATAAATTGATTGCTTTATTATTCCGCCAAGACTTTCATCAATCTTTTTAAGTTCTCCTGTTTTAGAAAAGCCTAAGAAAGTATCGATAAGAGTTTTGCATCTGAGAGTACTTTCTTTAAGTTCCTTTAATAATTTAATATTTTCTGAGTCCCATTTTTCTAATTCTAAAAGAGTGATCGCTGCCAAAATTCCTGCAACGGGATTATTTAACTCGTGGGCGATAGATCCTGTGATGATACCTAACTCCTGTCCCTTTGAATGTGAGAAGTTCTCTTCTCTCTTTTTTAAGACAAAAGTTAAAAGTTTCTCATTAACATGAGAATAAACAAAAGAGTAATCACTATCCTTTGTTAAGATATGACCTTTCTCTCTTAAATTTAAAAGATCTTTTGGCAGGATATCCGTTTTTGTAAAATTATCATTACAATAAACAAGACCTAAATTTATATCAATAATAGCGACAGGATACTCGACATCATTTAACAGTGAGTTGATATTTATAGAGGCCATATCAGGTTCATGGTAAAGACATATTCTTTGGAAATCCATAATCGCTTTTAAAAAGGCATTTATTTCTCTTGAAGGTCTTAACAGCCTTAAATATATATATTTATCTTTAGATTGATAGAGGTAAGCATTTTCAAGATTTAATTTTGTTATCTCATGAAGACCAGAAAATTGTTCAAAGATAATATCATTTTTAAAGTTTTGGTTTTTTAAATTGTCTTTTACCAGTTCACTTAAATCAAGTTCTCTACTATCTAAGAATAATTTTAAAAACCCCCAAGCTAGATCTTCATCATAATCAAAATTAACAACAAGAGCTTTTTTAAGCAAAATTTTCAAATGAATTTTTAATTTAAATTCAATAATATCAGTAAATGAGGATAAGCTAGAAACATTCATAGGAGGGTCATCATACCAACAAGATACATGGTATTGTCCTTCAATCGTGTTTATACTGATGGGAACTTTTTCAGTTGTCTGCTTAAAGTTTGTAATATCTATATTGCTTAATAAGTTTTCACTATCACTTCTAAAAAAGATCTCATATGACTGAGTTTTTTCGCTAAAGAGGTCATCTTCAATCATACGCCTCCCTTTTGTAGAGTAGATTTTCCATCATCGTAATGAATAATCACAGAGCTTCCAACTTTAACCTTATCCATTTCTTTCTTTGACGAAATGACTTTCCCCTCAACCTCTGTAAATGCATAGCCTCGAGTGAGAACTCCTCTTGGGTTCAGTGCACTTAAAAGCTGATTTTGTCGATCTAGTTTATGAGAAGTTCGCTCGATTCTATTTTTTAAAGAAGACTTTAAAGAATTCACTA
>NZAF01000071.1 GCA_002686115.1 Halobacteriovorax sp.
ATCTTCATAAGACACCCTTGAGTACTTTTTCATGGTACAACTCCTATTTAGATTTTTTGGCGATTATTTATTTAGAACAAGGGTGTTCTTTATTCAATCGCGGAGTTGCACTAGAAGTTGGAATCTGGCCAGGAGACTTTTCCAGTAAACACTGCACAAAATGACGCGATGTTTACTGAGAAAGTCTCCTGGCACCAACTAGACAATAGTACTAATATTTGACTATGTTGAAATAGTCCGTATATAGTATCATTACGTAATTTGGAGGGTGCGTTGAAGCGATTATCCAATATTGGAAGTCTATTGAAGAAGATTTATCGACAGTATAACGGTCGACTGCTTACTTCTTTGCAAAATAGAGGCTTTAATGACCTGAGACCAAGCTTCCTTGAAATCCTTGTCTATGTTTGTGAAGTTGATGGACCAACTATTAAAGAGGTTGGAAATGCTTGTGAGTTAAAGAAACAGACAATGACAAGCCATCTTAATGAGCTTCAAAAAAGAGGCTATATTATTAGAAAAGTTAGTGAGCACGATAAAAGAGAACAAAGAGTTTTTCTTACTGAATACGGAGAGAGATTTAAATTCTCACTTCTTGAATCAATTGAGCTTCTAGATAGTGACTATACTAGTATTGTTGGAGATCTCGAAATGGATAGGGTAAATTCAACTCTTGAAAGCTTTCATCAAAAAACATCTACTAGAGAATCAGATGACAACTCTAAGTTTCAATTAAACTTATCTCTTGATTTTTAAGCTGCAAATGAACTTAGTGAATCCGTCTTTGAACTGCTTCCGGCCCAGTATCGATAGCCACCTGAAATGTTATTAACATTGTAAAAGCCTTTTTTAACTAATAATTCACAGGCCATGATTGATCTAAGACCTACTTCAGATATAACAAGTATTGGTGTTGTCTTGTTTGGGATTTCAGCATAACGCATATTTAAATCTTCAAAGGGAATATGAATCTTGCCTTCTAGTTTTGTATTTGTTTCAAATCCTAATCTCGTCACATCTAATAATAAGAAGTCGAGATCTCTATTGGAGTAGATTTCATAAGCTCTTTGAGGACTTAAGTCATTATATGGAAGGCTTTCAAGTATGACACTGTCGCTTAAGTTTTCACCGTTTTTAACACGAATAAGATGGTTTTTTTGAAGAGCTAAAGAATACTCTACTTTTTCATCAAGCTTTTGAATATTTCTTTCAATATTAGTTAATCTATTATTGATAAATTCTAATGTCTGTATAAACCTTAAATCCACGATTCCTCCGTAGTCTATTTCATACTACTAAACGGGTTTAGGAGTCTTGGACCTTAATTTTGAAGGTGAGATTAATAAGTTGGGTAAAAACTTCCAAATGTAATTTGACCGGTAATGACGGTTGTAAGGAAGCAAGTAGTGAAAATAATTGCACCTTCATAGATACCATAGCCTATTTCTACATCTGAGGAAATAACTCCGTTTTTATCAGTCGTAGTTGGAACTTCATTTTGAATGTTAAATATGAAAACAAGTGCTTTCATAAAGATTGGTATAATGATCAGAGACAAAATGATCTTGGTGATGACCTGAATTGAGTACCACCTGATATCAGTCAATGTGTGATCAAATGCAGATGAGATGATGAGACATTGGCCCCAAAAAAATCCAGTATATGAAAAAGCAATAGCGATATTTTTTTGAACAAGTAATCTATTAAATGAAAGCTTTGAAAGAAGAGGAAAGCTCTTTGCTCCAAATCCTATCAGTACCATAGAGAAAAGCCATAGGAAGAATATTATTATCAATGAGCCCTGGCTAACTTTAACAATTGTATTAATAAGCAAGGCTAAACCTATTGAGTGTGAGAAACAAATGACTGAATAAGAGTAATTCTTTCTTCTAAGAATCTCGTCAGCATATTCAAAATTGTATAGAGTGACACTTTCAATGATATAAATCGATCCCAAATAAAGTGCTATAATAATTAAAGACTCAATCATCATTGCCATAAAAGCAACACCAATTCCACTTGATAAGTTAATGTGAAAGTCTGAAAAGATTAGGCCTAGGCCAATGATTCTCGCAAAAAGATGTATCGTATCTGTAGAGTTTTTCGATGGGAAAAACTTTTTTAAAAGTTGATGTTTAATAGAAGGGTAAAGAACAAGGTGAGCTTGTTTATAAATATAAATCATAAAGCAAACGAGTACGGCAAAAATCACTCTTAATATGAGTTTATCGTATAGTTCATTCACTGAAACCTCTCTTTAGTTCTTTATCTTTCTGCTATCCCAACTTGGAATCCAGATAAATGTTTTAAGATATTCTCTCGCATTTTCTTTAAAAGTGGGAAGAACATTCTGTTGGATCTTTTGCTTAAAAGTTAAACTTTTAGATTCTCCAAACTCATCATTTTCTCCAGTAAAAGCTTTTCCATTAGCGAGATGCGCACTAGCTTTTTGGAAAAAACCATACGAGGGAATAAAGTCACCCCAACCAAGCATATTTTTAAATGTTCTATAAGTACGATGAAATCTCCAAACTCTTTGTCCCGAATCAGACGTTTCCCAGTTTCCATATGAAGGATCACCTAAGAAGAGCATTCCTGGTGGCATGGGGATAGTACTACTTCCACCTGAATTATCTTTTCTTCTAAAAATAGAGAGACCATGATTATCTATATTCTGATTCCAAAAGTCTTTAGAAACTCTTACCGTCAATCGCTCAGGAGGTCTGAAGGCATAAACGAGTTTGTAATGATGATGATAAGTTTTAATTAAAAAACCTGAGGATGATGAATCTAATAAAATGACACTCAATGGAGCACCAGAAAAGAAGCCATCAAAAACTTTTTCATTTGCAATAAATGGAGTACGAGTTTCAAAAGGAGAGAAACTCTTCGAGACCCCAAGATAAATAAGTATTAAAAGTACATAAATTGAAATTTTATTCACTTAGAAATTATACTAGTTATTTATGATTTTTTGAATCTCATCTTTTTGCTCAGCGCTAAGTTTCTCATAGTCTACATGAAGTCTGTTAATAGCATGTGACTTTGAAAACTTTTGAAAAAGATCAGTTGCTTCATTAATATCAAAGTACTCGACTCGGTTATTGAACTTACTTGTTCGTACAACCTTCATTGTGTGCTGATTTTTAATATTTCTATCAGCAGTATAGTACTTTGAAAGTCTTCCAGAGGAAGAGCATCTTATAAATTCAATATTTTCCTTTTGAAAGAAGTATTGAAGCTTTTCAAGAATAATTAATTGATCACTATTAAAAGACTCAAAAATCTTTTCAGGAGTTTTATTCTTGATAAGTGCTTGAGCATATTTATTATCAGAGTGTCTTAGGATTTTCATAAGATGATAATCGTCATGCTCAATGTATTCTTCAATATTAGCTGGAATTGAATACTCGTCAGGAGATGTTTCAAAATACCTCATAAGAAGCTGCTCAAGGCAAACTGCTCTATAGTGAAAGTAAACCATTACGAACATGTGGTAGCGACTAAGTAAAAAGTCATCAAATGTTACAACGGCCCTTTCACTTATCCCAAGACTTGCAACATTATCAATGATTGCAGGTTCTAAATTATCAAGTAGCCAATCAAGATCATATCCACCATAGCTAACTCCACAGAAGTAACTATCTCTTAGGAGGTAGTCCATGCGGTCGCAGTCAAGTTCACTCGAAACTAGTTGGTGTAAAAGAGGGAAGTAGTTTATTCCATTTATTGTAAAATAATTTGGATCACTAGTGTAACCTACAATAAGGTCAGCAATATACTTACGATCAACTCCAAACTTTGACTCTACATCTTTAAAGCTTTCTGCAAATGAACTATCTGCGATTGCTTTAATTGTATAGTCTTCATGAGAAGCCTGGCGATCAACTCTTTTATCTTTTTCAGATAAAAAGATTTCTGGAATTTTTAATTCACTTAGTTGAGGCATCACGGACTCTGTTGAGTGTGATAGGGGAGCATGGCCTATATCATGTAACAGACATCCAAGCTTAAATGTTTCTTTAATTCTTAGGATATCACTAGTTTGTTTGACATCCTTAAAGAGTTTATCAAACGCCATATTTCCAATATTCATTACTCCAATTGAGTGAATGAATCTAGTGTGAGTAGCACCAGGAAAAACATATTCAGAGAAACCAAGTTGTTTGATATTTCTTAATCTTTGAAAGAACTCGGCTTTAATAATTGGTTCTTCTTCTTTTAAAATGTGAATTGAGCCGTGTACGGGGTCTCTGATTTCCATAATTTTCCTTAAGGTCTAAAGTTACTATGCCTTTTCGATTTTTGCGGCATTATCCTTTAGCCAATTTACTATATCTTGTGACTCAAACATAGGTTTATTATTAATATAAAGACATGGAACGGTTCTTCTTCCTGTATCAGAAACCAATCTATTAAGATGTTTCTCATCTTCAAGGATGTTGCAATAATCTACTTTAATACCGAGATCTCTGATTTCATTTAAAACAAATGCACAAAAAGGACATGCGTCGTAATAAAAGAGTTCTAATTTCATATAGCACCTATTAAATAAAAAAAGGCGACCAACGGCCGCCTTTTAATTGTTGATATTTACTAGTTAGATTTAGTAGTCATCTTTTCCATCGTCAAGACCTTTAGCATAGAGTTCATCTTCGTCGATGATTTCTTCTTTTTTAGTCTCTTCTTCCACATCGTCATTCTTGTCGAACGCGTCATTGTAGCCCCAGCCAAATCCGTAATCTGAGTCTTCTTCAGGCTCATCATCAGGATTATACTCTTCCTCTAAACTTGGACCAGCATCACGAAAACTCTCAGCCTGAGGAGTCTCTGTTTCAGCTTCTTCAATAGTTTCAAATTGTTGCTCTTGAATAGCTTCAATTTTATCTTCGATTTCGTAGTTTTCTAAGCTGTCTTTTAAGTCCTCGTTTAGCTCAGCTTGTTGCTTTTCTTTGTAACGAGCAATGGCCTCAAGTCTTTTTTGTTCAGCGATCTCAGCCTTTGATGGCTTCTTTTCTACTTTTTTCGTTTCTTTTTTAGTGGTCTTCTTAGCAGGTGCTTTTTTTACAGCCTTTTTCGAAGCTTTTTTAGTCGTTTTCTTTGTCGTTTTCTTTGCCGCTTTCTTTGTCACTTTTTTTGCAACTTTTTTCTTTGCTGCTTTCTTCGTTGCCTTTTTTGCAACTTTTTTCTTTGCAGCCTTCTTAGTTGCTTTTTTAGCTACTTTTTTCTTTGCAGCTTTTTTAGTCGCTTTTTTTGCTGTCTTTTTCTTTGTAGCTTTTTTAGTTGCTTTCTTTGCTACCTTTTTCTTTGTCGCTTTCTTCGTTGCTTTTTTTGCAACCTTTTTCTTTGTCGCCTTCTTCGTAGCTTTCTTTGCCGCCTTCTTTGCTACTTTTTTCTTTGTAGCTTTCTTAGCAGTTTTCTTTTTTGCAGCTTTTTTAGTCGCTTTCTTTGCAACTTTTTTCTTTGTGGTTTTCTTTGCAGTCTTCTTAGCTACTTTTTTAGCAGCCTTTTTCTTCGTTGCTTTTTTAGCAGTTTTTTTCTTTGCTACTTTCTTCGTTGCTTTTTTCGCAACTTTCTTCTTAGTAGCTTTTTTTGCTGTCTTTTTCTTTGCTGTTTTCTTTGCTGTTTTCTTTGCCACGTCGGATTCCTTAGTTAAATAAAATCATGTTCAGTATATATAAGAAAAATGTTTAATTTCAAGCATAAATTAAAAGTTTATACCATCACCTTCACCGCCACTAGTGATGCCATCGATAGGGAAGGCCGCACCATTTGTGAACTCAGAAAAGTTTGTTGCTCTATCAATTGTATTCATAAATTCTTTGTCTGGATTGTTAAAGTAACTACCAGGATAATTGTCTCGATACATGAATCTCTTAAAGTCTTGATGAGAACCAAACAGGGCATTTAATGAAACGAACTTTGTTGAATAGTAATTTCTAGCAAAAACTAAGTCAGAGGGTTGAGTGTTTGGAAAAGGAGAGAGAACTGTACCATTTACATCTGAACCTTGAAGAGCTCCTGGAGCATAAGCTGTTGAAATCTCAACATTTGTAAGTCCTTGTGCCTCGCTTCCTTGACTAGTAAGTTCATTTCGATAGGTTGTCAGATAGAAATCTTGTTTTCCTTCAGCTGCAATCTTTTCAACATAAGTGTTAACCGTTTGTCTAAGAGCAAGAATACCACAGCTTCTATTTGGAGAGTCACTTCTAAAAAGATAATTGAATTTGTCTGCTAGAGGAGCAGCCTTACATGCAGTTTCATCAGCAGCGATAATCGCAGGGTTTGGTTGAGGTGGATTTGCACTGTCGTAAATGGCTTTTGCTGCAAGCTCATAATTATTCGGACCGCCGCCACCTCCGCCTGCCGCGATCATTGAGTCCGCAACATCTTTTAATGCATCTAGGTATCTTTGAACAGGGCCCTCTAATGAAGTTAGGTAGTCAGTCATGACTGATTGAACAGTTGTAGAGTTTGGATAAATGGTATTTTGCTTCATGATTGGAGCGTAATAGGCGACTAAGTCATCATCACGCCCAGCCATCTTCTTTAAGGTTGGAGGTGATTCAAGTCTTGAACCAGGGACTTCAAAGTCCTCATGAGTGGGAACAAGATAGTTTTTAATATCATAATTTGTCACACCTCTAGCTCTTTTTATGGCATCAAGAATTGTTGCTTGGCTGTTAATTGAAGCTGCGCCAGAGACAAAACCAGATGCACCAGTGAGCGCCTCTCTAAGTTTAAAAAACTGTTCTGTATTAAAGAGTCCTGCTGTATCTGCGAGCTGACCTCTACTAACATCGGAATACTTTGTTGAAACATCAAAAAGGCCAGTGCCAGCTCTAAGATTACCGGCTCCATGCATGGTGTATATCATATTGGGGATGGCAAACTTGGTATCGTTTGCACCAGCACTTGGGCGCCCGCCAAGAATAGGATTGGAGCTTGGCGCGCTATTGTGAATGTAGAATTTTGAGCTTGAGGTGTTCATTGGTATGGGAAGACCAGGCTCATAAGGGCCAGGGGTATTTGTATCGTAGCCTAAAGCATATTGGCTTGTGATCATATTATCACTTCTTGGGGTGTTTTTATCAAACTGGTTCCAATTGACAGGTTCAACAAGTATTGGACCAATTCGCCCTCCATAAGGCTTAGCCGCAGCATAAGCTTGAAGCTCAATTCCCTCTGCTGGAGTGAATGGATTAAGAAGTCCTTTATAAGTTGCTCTCGCTTTTAGAGCATAATACGTCATGATTCGTGGGTCTTTGTAAAAGCCCATAACATAGCCAGGTACAGGAAGTGCTGTGCGACTGATTCGACATGCACCTTCAGAGTTAATATTTTCTCCGCCGGCGATTCCTAAATCTGATAAACTCTGATCTCTAGCAACGAACGTATTAAAAAAGGTTACGAAATTAAAAAGCATAGGTCTTAGATTGACATAGAACTTTTCTCTCGCATCACCTGGTGTCCCACCTGTAGGGTTCGTTGGTATAAACAACTGATCTAAGCTTGTTGCTCCTGGTACAAACTTTGTTGGAGCAATTTCATTAACCCTTAAACTATTTAAAAATTGAGTGCTGCCTTTAAAATTTCCGCCACCAAGGTTTTTGATAATGGCATGAAGCGCCATTCGAGGCCTTTCATTGTAGGCTGGCACATTACCATATTCACCACCAAGAGATGCTAGGTCTTTTGGACATGCTCCAGGTGCTGCACACATATCTTCTTCAATAGGCGGTCTATTGAGGATCGATTCTAAACTTCTTACTCTGAGGGCAAGTTCAATGGCCTGAATCCAAGCGCCTGTTCTATAACCCGCAATGGACGGGACATCTTGAAACTCAACAGCATCTTGTCCACCAGTTGAGAAAGCGTAGTTTTGAGCAGCGGCAAAATTATAAAGAGAACGAATCATACAGTTCTTTGATTTTTGCCCAACAAAACTATCAATGGCCGCCTTGAAATCTTCTGAAACATTTGGAAGGCCCGCGACCTCAAATCTTGGAAGACCAGGAACTGTATAGACGTTACAAATATTATGAGAACTACCAAAGTGAATACATATTGATGGAATATTATATTGATCAAAAGCAGAGTCCGCAGGATCAAATTTCTTTAAACGAAAATCCATATTTGGAGCAGAGCCATCACCAGTTTTTGTATTCGCATATTGTCCAAGTACATAGTACTTAAACATCCACTCTTTATAAGTATTTCTCATCTCCCAATTAAGATAAGCAATACCCGAAAGTCTTCTTGCTTGAGCAGCAGCTCCTGACCATGCCCCAGCATCAACAGCATTTTGCAGATTAATTTTTGCTTTAACAAAAAGACCGACATTAATCACAAACGCAACAAGAGTGATTACTATTGTTGTAATAACTGCAAGGAAAATACTTACTTGTCCTTTTTGATCAAGAAAGAGTTTTGGAGAGTCTTGCTTATTGCTCTTTATAATGTGATTTTCATTGAATTTCATAATCTCTTTAACAGTGTCTTTTAGTCACCGATTCTAGCTAAGAATTTTTTATTTGGCACTACCTAATCATGTTTTTTCGATGCGTTATGTGTCTTAAATACTGGCATCTGACTTGAAAGATAAAATATAACTTTTGCCACCCAGAGCAAAAGGGAGTGGAACGTTGGTTTTCTGGGGTCAAATCTTTTTTTGACTTACCAATTAAGGTTGGCCGACGAGGCTTACCTTCTACAGCACGTCTTAGCTGACCTATCGAAGGGTAGGTCAGCTCCTTTTAGCGGCTGAATCTGCCTTCTAGAAGTAGATGTGCGTAGTTTGGTAAAATAAGTTTTAGGAAGCTTTGGAGAAATTTTTAATGGACTTTATGAAACACAAAACAGCTTATACTCCTCTTGAGAAAAGAACGTTTCGTTACAAGAATCCACATATGGAATTTTTCTGTCCACTCTGTGGAACGAAGAGGGCCATGTCTACAAGCCCACATTTAACTTTAAAAAATTATTTACAAATCTCTCTAATTACAATGGCCCTTACTGCCATATTCTACCCATTCATGGAGTTAAAAGGGATTTTCTTTTTCTTTGTCGTTTGGGCGCTCTTTGAGGGTTCACTAAGACTGAATTTTAGAAAAGAGGTTCCATGTCCACACTGTGGCTTTGATGCCTCTTGGTATAAAAAAGATGTTAAGATCGCCAGACAAAAAGTTGATGAATTCTGGCATGCTGGAAAAAAGCCTGAGCAGGTGGAAGCTTCTGTGGAAGAAGATGAAGACTTCTCATATCAACCTCCCGCGTCAGGAGATGATGACTTTTCTGAAGAGAGGCTTTCAGAAATTTAAATTTCTATTTTATAGGTTTATTAATTTCAATCACTTAAAAATACTCATAAATTTTATCTCTTTGCATATAGCAAAATTAAGCAAACCAAGCTATTGTAGGCTATTAGAAAAAACCTTGCGGTTTTGTCGGGAATCTAAAGTTGTACCCGACATACGCGAAGACAATTGGAGGAACACATGAGTATTAACAAGGTTATTCTCGTCGGAAGACTAGGGCAAGATCCAGAATTAAAGTACACACCATCAGGTATGGCCGTTTGTAACTTTTCTCTTGCAACAAGTGAGAGCTGGACAGACAAGAGTGGACAGAAGCAAGAAAGAACTGAATGGCACAGAATTGTTGTTTGGGGAAAACTTGGTGAAATCTCTGGAAAGTATTTATCAAAAGGTCGTCAGGCTTACGTTGAAGGTCAACTTCAAACAAGATCTTGGGAAGGTCAAGACGGTCAAAAAAGATATACAACTGAAATTAATGCAAAGAATGTTCAGTTCTTAGGTGGAGCCCAAGCTGGAGATAACAACTACGCTTCAAATAATAACAACAACGCAAATAGCGGAATGAATCAATCAGCACCATCAAATGATGATATGATGAACCAAGAATATAATGTTCAAACAGATGCAAGTTTCACTTCTGATGACATCCCATTCTAGACTAAAAAAATTTAAATTTTAGATAAAAAATTAAGGCTTCCTGAGGGAAGCCTTTTTTTATCCCTTAGCCTTAGCCTTCAATCTTGCCCTTGGTCCTTGCCCTCCTGAGAAAAATTCTTAGCCATCACTAAACTTTAAAGAGCAGTATTCTTCTTAATATTTATTACGAAATATTTCTTTATATGGGATTACTTTTTTTTAGCGTGATCAGCGTAAAGAGGGCAAGGACCAAGGGCAAGATTGAAGGCTAAGGGAAATGAGAAAGAAAATATATATTACCAGCTTTCATTTGGGTCAGTTTTCACATTCTCTTGAACAATTTTTCTTTTATTTTTAGAGCCAAAATTCATATCACTTTTAAGACCATCTTTTTTAACCATATTCTCATCACTACCAGACTTTTTCTTTGTCTTTTGGATAGGAGCATCATCAGAACTTCCTAAACTTTTTAATAAGGCCTTTGCTTTATAGAGCTCAAGTGTCGACTCACGAAGTTCACCTTCTTTAGTCACAGCATCTGGAACTTTAGTCTCAGAAAAATTTAGACACTTTCCACTCTTACATTCAGGATCAAAGGTCTTAATAAGATCCATATACTTATCAAGAATTTTCTTGTGCTGAGCTTGAAGCTTCTTATTATTCTCACTAATCTCACTATTAATTGAAAGGAGCTTCTCGTTTTCTTTTACGACCTTTTCAAGCGTACCTTTTGCGACTTTCATCTCCTTACTTTGACGAAGGTTGGTTTCAACGACAGTTTCACCTTTAACGCCGCTGATTGCTTTCTTTGCGTAGCTCTCTACTTTGTCCTGTCGATTTTTCATATCGGTAATGTTAACTCTAATGGCCTTTAACTCACTTTCTAATTTTTTTTCACTTGCTACAAGCTCATTAATTTTCTTTTCTTGTTTTTGAATAATAGAGTTTTGCCTAGAAATAATATTTGTTAAATCCGAGTTTTGAAGAAATAACCAGATCACTCCAGTGACAGACAAGACGAGCATGGCTTGAATGATATAAATCTTTTTTAAAAAGTCAGTGGATCCACCGTGAATGGCAGAGATTTCGCTCTTATCTATGATCGGCTTTTCTACTTTAGAAAGCTTTGGCTTTACATTTGGTTTGATCTTCTTTTCACCAAAAACTGGTATTTCTTGTTTGGTATCATTCATGAAGCTATTTTAAGACAATCTTAAAAATAGCCGATTAAAGTCGCTATGTGCTTGATAATTTGAAATAGGTGGCAAGCGAGGTGCCAATTCTTCTTTAAATGCCTTGAAAAATAGACAGTTTTTAGGAGTATTATTATAAATTTAGTCTTTGATAGAACAGTTCTTTTAAAACTTCTTCATGCCTAATCTCAATTTCTTCTTGAGTTAATTCAACTTGATCTTCTTGTGTTTCATTTAAAGAAAAGAGATTCTTTATAAAATTTAAAAATCCACTCTGATTTTTTTCTCTATCAATATCCTCATTTTCAGGCTGGGGATACTTCCTATCATAAGCACTTTTAAGCCATCTACAAATATTTTCGGAATCTATTTTAAAAGAGTAGTCTTTGATAGAGGGATGTTCACTTAGCATCAAAGTAGGGTGAGTTGAACAGTTACTGAGGTAGTCTGAATGTGTGAAAGTGTTTCTAGCTGACTCGACCATGTAATCAACTTGAAATTTAACTAAGGTCTTATAATCTTCATTAGTTCTAATCATATCTAGAATTTCAGGAGAATAACTTTCAGCTACGTGATCATCTTGAATATTAAAGGCGATACATCTTAATAAAGGCGTTTCAATTGAGTAGAAAATATGATCAGAGAGTTCATCTGAACACTTTTCGCTTAGTTCTTCTCGATGATATCTACTTTCGAGAACCCTTAGTTTTTCTCTGAAGTAAGGCACAAGATTAGAGTTTTTTTCTGATTGGCCACACATATTGTTTGAATACTCTCTTCCAAGAAAAACTTTTTCTCTTAAGAAATTATAGCGTTCTAATGACCTTCTCTTCAAAAAGTCAGGTGTTAAAACATAAGCTGTGAAAGCTTCTGCGAAATCTTCCGTGCTATTTGTTTTCCCATATTGAGATACTGAAGGTTCATAGAGGTGTAGCATTTTATATTCATGTTTCTCAGAGTGTTCCTCATCATCAACAGAGAAACCATTTTCTATATTGTGAGCAAGCTCATGTATGACAGTAATGAATTTATCAACATTTTTGGAAGTGCTCCAAAGAGTAAAAAATTGCATTGTTGCATTTGCAAGAGTGTAGCCTTTGTATGCGTTAATTTTCTTTGCGTCTTTATTTTGGAAATTACTAAAAAAGTGTAGAGGTAAAAGTTTTAGTGCTGTCAAAAATACTTTTAACTCTCTTTCTGAAAATCTTCCAAGCTCGGTTTTTTCCCAAGAACCATCATAATGACTTCTACTATAACCATAAGGCGATAGATTTATATTGTACTTCATTTGAATGTATAAAATTGCGATGCCGTGGAATTTACCAAATACTTCTTTTGCTAAGCATATGACATTATCACATGTCTGTGTGTATTCAGTGAGTGATTTCTTGGTAATTAAACTATCGTCTTTATATAGATAGTAAGCCTCAAAAAGCTTCATAAAACTTCTTAAGACTTCAGGAGAGTGATCGTCTAATTCAACACCTAACACATTTATTCTTTGTCCAATTCTGGGAGACATTTTAAGCAACTCTTCTTCTAGCTCAAAGGTCGTCGGCAATTCATCATAGCATTTTCTAAACTTTGAATTTAACTTGGGATCATTATCATAATTTGTGAAATTAATATGCTTCTGATTTGCCTGCGCTAATCCAAGCATTAGAGATATCATAATCATAATTAATTTCATAAAGGACCTCACAATTTATAGATACTTATTAATCATATCTGACTTTAGTAAATAAATTGTGTGGCATGTAACCTTGATAGAGGTGTTATATTTTAGACACTTTTAAAAAATACTGTTGTGAATAATAAAAAGCCCACTTAAAAAGTGGGCCCTGTAGATCGATAATTTATGTATTTGAAATTATTAGTTTTTTGGAGCTTCTTTAGCGTCTACTTTCTTCGCTTCAACTGGAACTGGAGCAGCAGGCTTATCACCAACTTTTTCAGCTTGAGGTGCATCTTTTGGAGCGTCAGCTGTATTTTCAGTCGTTGCACCAGCAGGGTTACTACTTAGAGGTGCTGCCATTGGTGTTTCACTATCAAGAATTGACTTTGTTTCTTTACCTGATTGCATTTTTGCTAGAATAATACAATTTGCTAAAAAGATAACAGTAAGAACTGTCGTGATTTTACTTAAGATATTGCCTTGTTGAGCACCTGTGAAAACAGAGTCACTAGCAGAGCTCATAAGACCAGCTTCAGCACCTTTTCCAAATTGAAGAAGAACTGAAATGATCAGAAGAACCGAGATGATTGCATGAAATACCATTAAACTTGAGGTCATTATTAAATCCTTTTAAGGGCAATATAATTATAAACACCAATTTATAGCAAGTTGCAATTGAAATGTAAAAGGTGATTAGATATAAAATATTTGAGAATGCGCTAAGGTGTTGAATTTATTAAAAGGTGTAGCCCACACCAATATTAATAAACGATGACCTGAGCTTTAGAACTTTTCCAAATTCAAGGTTTAAGAAGTAGCTATTTATATTCCATACCATATGGGCGAGAAGACCTGTTGTGATAATCGTTCCTTGGCTGATCGTAAAGCCATCTGGCTCAGTGAAGTCTCCAATTCGTAGAAGAAGAGGGGCGCTGACTCCAATTGAGACATTGTCGCTCGTTTTCCAGAGATAGCCACTCGTAAAAGAAAAAAGAGTTTCACCAACATTATTTTGAAAATAGTCAAAGTCTCCGCTGTCTTCACCAACTGTCGCGGCACCGAAGCCAACACTTAATTGAAAGCGGTATTCACCGTGAGCATTTCCATATGTCATACCGGCCGTTAAGAGTGTTCCTTGGGCCGTTGAGTTAATATCTTGCTCGAATCCACTTGCGTCATCAGTGAGGATGATTTCATCTTGCCAGCTGGCATAAGAGGCGAGCATAAAGTATTTTTTATAAAAGATAGCGTCTTTTTTTCTTTGTTCTTCATCTCTAAATCTTTTAAGGATAATTTCGGCTTTGTCTGACTTGTAATCTTGTTCGACGAGAAGTTCAGCAAATTTAATGACTGCCTTTTTATTTCTGGCAGATTTATTCTTTAAGTACATATCATAGCGAGATGAGAGCATCATATAATAGACTTTCAAAAGTCCTTTTGGCAGTTCATCAAGATCATCTAAATCTATTTTTCCAGCGAGTGCTTTTTTTACTTCTCTATTTTCTTTGCGGTACTTTCTAGAGATCATGAAATTTCTAATCATATTAGCATTTTTCATTTCTCCAAGTTGCTCGAAGTTTTTAGACATGAGAATTAAAGAATCATCAGTATAAAACTTTATATTTCCTTTAGAGATCTTTTTAATGATCTTTATTGATTTTCGATATTGTCTTTTCTTGTAAGCGTTTGCAGCATCTCTGAGAGTTAGGGCGTTTGCAATAGGAATAAAAAGAATAAGGAGGAGCAGTGATCTTATAACCATATATGAACCTGCCCAGCAAAACTCCATGTATCGTTAGAATAGTTTTGCTCACTTAGTGATCTTAAATTATAAATATCAAATCTTGCCTCAATACCTTGAAAAGGGAAGTATTGTATTCCTGGACCAAGCTTTAGAGTCTTATCAGTGTCTTCAATATTATCTTTAAACTGCTCAAAAGTAACAAGAGCAAAGAGACCTCTTTTGATTAAGATGTGATTTTGTAAAAAGAAATACTCACTTGTTGTTGCTTCAGAGCCTTCAAACTCTTTTGTGACTCTACCAAACTCAACCATGATACTTGAGCCTTTAAGAATTCCTGCACGCCAATGAAGGGCCCACATGCTTTGAGATGAAAAAGTATTAGATTGAGAAAGAAAAGATGCACCAACTCTATTTAGATTATTTAAAGAGTATTCAAACTGAGTTGTAAAACCCGATGGGCGAACGTTTTCGTCCTGTTGAAGATTTCCAAGAAAGTATTGAAGACCAAAATCAAAACTTTTGTTTGTATAGTGGTAAAGAGCAGCGTGTGCTCCATCATTCATGGTGAGATTAGTAACAGTTCTACTAAATGAGTTGTGGTCAGGAATTCTAATTCCAAAAACCTTGTCCATCATTCCAAAGTATAGACCATGGTTCTTTGATGGTCTCCATCCAATATAATGTTCTCGTGAACGGTATGTAGATGGCTCTTCTCCAGTTACTGGATTACTCGGCTCTGGAGCGTATCCAATAGAGGCCACAACAATGAGTGAGTCATTCTTTGTTGGCCTAAAAGTAAAACCAACATTGGCCATCATATTGATCCATTCTGCTTGAGAAGTTTCACTTCCTATATCTGTCTTGTAATAAAGTCCTCTATAATTTGCATGAGGTTTGAAATAATCACCTTTGTATTTACCATACAGAAAGCTAGACATCTCAGCTCGATCTTCATCAGATAAAGAGTCTTTTAGAATTTCTTTACTGCTAACGAGTGTTGCTCCTAGAGCTCGACCATAATCGTTAAGAGGTCCATTTCCATAAGGGTTGTAGTGACATGTAATACATTGCTGATAACTGTAGCCGATGAAATTAGCATAACCAAAAGCTGCAAAGCTTAGGGTGCTAAGTATAAGAATCTTTAAATAATTGAAATTAATCACTATTCAATTTTAATCTGCTCGTCAGTGCATCTGCAAGGGGAATCTCAAAATGAAAGACACTTTAAAATGCGCTATGCGTTTTTGTGGAGATTAATATATGAGTCTGCTTTGAGTGATGCGCCGCCAACTAGGCCCCCATCAATGTCTTCATTTGAGAGTAGCTCTTTAATGTTTTCAGGCTTTACGCTTCCACCATAAAGGATAGGCGTTGTTTGTGAATCAAGCTTCATATTTTCTTTAATAAAGTTTCTGATGAATTTATGAGCGTCACTTGCTTGCTCTGGGCTTGCTGTTACACCAGTTCCAATGGCCCAGACTGGCTCGTAAGCGATAAGAACATTTTTAGAATTAATATCCCTAAGACCATTGCTTAATTGTTCAGATAAAACCTCTTCAACTTTTCCAGCTTCTCTCTCTTCAAGCGTTTCACCAATGCAAAAAATAACATAGAGATTATTTTCAAGGGCCTTAAGAGTTTTTTTATAAAGTAGATCATCTCCTTCACCATAAAGAGATCTTCTTTCGCTGTGACCTATAAGAGTAAAATGAACACCAATTTCTTTAAGTGATTTTGGAGAAAGTTCTCCAGTGAATGCACCAGAATCTTCATGAGCACAGTTTTGTGAACCAACTTTTAAAAAGCCTGGCTTTTTTTCTAAGCATTTAGAAATATGAAGTGCCTGAGGAGCAATCCAAGCATGATTATTGCTATTTAGTGTTGAAATTTGATTAAGAAAAGAATCAATTTCTTCTAAGCTTTGATTCATTTTCCAATTACCAACGATATAAACGTCTCTACCACCAGACATATTAGCTCCTTAAATATTTTTGTAAATGCTTATGCACGAAAAGGTTAAGTTAATTAATGCTGCAATGGCAAGAGTCGCAAATGTCATCATCATTGCAGAAATTCTAAATTTAAAATTTGGCTTATCAGCTTGTACTTTATAACAAAGACCAACAAAGTGAGTGATTCTAGAAATAAAAAAGACCATACCTAGCCCTAGAACCACAAGCCAGCTAAGTTTAAAAGTCACTTCCATAATGTATGAAAGAATTAAATATAGAGGAGTGTAAGTCACAAAGTTTGAGTGAGCAGAAACTGCAGCTTGCATGAGTTTGTCTTCACCATTACCACTCATATATGCTGTTTGTGATCTCCTTCTTTGATCAATCGCAAATTTTGCAATCACAATACATAGGAAAGTTAAAAGAGAGGCGATAAGTGAAGTGATCATGACTTTTACCTATACTTAGTTAATTCCAAACTTTAATGCTTGAATTCCAGGTAGAGAGCCATTCTCAATATACTCTAAACTAGCACCACCTCCTGTAGAGATATGTGACATTTTAGAAGCAAGTCCAGACTGATTAACCGCACTCACAGAGTCTCCACCACCAATTAATGTAAAGGCATTTGATTCAGCTAGCGCCTTTGCAATAGAGAAGCTTCCTTCTGCGAAATCTTTATTCTCAAAAAGTCCCATTGGTCCATTCCAAAGAACTGTTTTTGCTTCTTTGATTTTTGCTTCATATAGTTCTCTTGTTCTTGGACCAATATCAAGGCCCATGAAGTCCTCAGGGATTTCCTCTTGGTTTACTGGTTCTGGCATTCCGCCAAAGTCTTTAGAAGTTATATGGTCAACTGGCAGCATGATCTTATGAGAAGTTTTATCGTTTAAAATTCTTTTTGCAAGACTTACGTCTTCATCAGTGCAAAGAGATTTCCCTACGTTTAAACCTTTTGCCTTTAAAAAAGGGTAGGCCATTGCTCCACCAATTAAAAGAGAGTCAACAGATCTAAGTAGTTTCTCGATTATCTTAATCTTATCACTTACTTTTGCTCCACCAACAATGGCAACAAATGGTTTTTGAGCATTCCCAACAACTTTTTCAAGAGCTTGAAGTTCATTTTTTATAAGGAAGCCTGCGTATGCCTTATTCTTAAAGAACTCATTAATTCCATAAGTCGAAGCATGTTTTCTATGAGCAGCACCGAAAGCATCATTTACATATATGTCAGCATAGTTTGCTAATGTTTTAGCAAAGTCTCTATCGTTGCTAGTCTCTTCTGCATGAAACCTTAAGTTTTCAAGTAA
Organism: Halobacteriovorax sp.; assembly: GCA_002686115.1. Taxonomy (GTDB): domain Bacteria; phylum Bdellovibrionota; class Bacteriovoracia; order Bacteriovoracales; family Bacteriovoracaceae; genus Halobacteriovorax_A. Next base: position 17,828 of record NZAF01000071.1, read on the forward strand.
GATCACTTTTGATTCATTTAACCCTAGAAGTGTTTTAATTCCTCTATCTGTACATGATTCACTTAAAATAACATCTTCACCAAGCTTTGAAGCAAGATAAGTTGCAACAGGCTCTAGAGTGAAATCCATATTCCTTTCACCTTGAGGTCTTCCAAGGTGTGACATAAGAATTAGTTTTTTTGCTCCATTAGATAAAATGTAATTAATAGTTTCTAATGCATTATCTATTCTTGTCGTATCAGTGATTTCTGATCTGTCTTCTTTATTAAGAGGAACATTAAAATCAAATCTAGCAATGACAACTTTACCTGAAAGATCAGCTTGGTCGATATAGTTTAAGGCCATGAGGCTCTCCGTTTTAAAAAATTATTTTTCTAATTTTGATCCAATAAATGATGCTAGATCAATTACTCTATTTGAAAAACCAGCTTCATTATCATACCAAGAGACAACTTTAACGTTTGTTCCATCAATCACATTTGTTAATTTTAAATCAGCACAAGATGATTCTCTCATTCCCATGAAGTCTACAGATACAAGTTGGTCTTCTTCAACAGAAAGTATACCTTTAAGACCTGTTTCTGAGGCTTCTGTTAGTGCAGTATTGATTTCATCAACTGTCGCTGGTGTTTTTAAAATGACATTTAAATCAACAAGTGAAACGTTTGGAGTAGGAACTCTTACTGCAAAACCGTCTAGCTTTCCGGAAAGCTCAGGGATGACAAG
>NZAF01000072.1 GCA_002686115.1 Halobacteriovorax sp.
AAGAATCTGTAGGGATAACTCTAAATAGATGTATGAAAACTATAGATAAGTTAGGATTTGATTATCATGATTATTCTAATCTTGTAGGACAATTTAATAAAGTACAAAAAGATTATCAACAAATTGAGTCATCAAACTATCTCGAAAAGAAGTTTCATGAAATAAAGAATGAATTAGTATTAGAATGGGATTTTATTTCATATACTGATATTAATGATGTTTATAAAGCTTTAAAGTTAAATCCACATGTTAGAAATGTTATTATTGTAACTCACGGTGAAAGCAGTAACGGTCGTATTTTTGATTCATCAGGGATTGAGTTTGGACCAAAATTCTTTTCAAGCTTAGCTCCAAACATCTTGTCTCTTGGCATCTATTCTTGTCACTCTGACAAGATTTCAAATAATGGAACATATGATATTTTTAACAATCTAGAAAAATCTGGAGGAAATCATGAATCTAAGTTTTTTATTACTGCAAGTCCTAAAAAAGACTTCTTAGGTAGAGCAGGTGTTAAGCCTATAGGCTCATTTCTTAGTTACCTAAGAAGTTATGACAACTTTATCTCTTCAAAAATAGAAGGCCAAGGAAACGATACTACAGTTCTCTCACATAATCTTTGCCAATTAAAGATTGACTTAAATTCAACTAGAGATGATGATTTCTTATTACGCTTAAACCAAAACTTTATTGGGACTTCGAAAAATGGGCAAAGTCATGTATACTCTTTCCCATGTCAATTTATAAAGGGTCATAAAAACACACTTTTTATTCAGTCTCTTCTTTCAACAAAAAAAGAAGACAAGATAGATAATGACTTTAATATCTCTCTTTATGAAAAAGATATTAAAGTTACATCAGTTAAAGTATTTAATAATCAAGATCAAACATTAAGAAGTATAAAAATTAAATTTGATGTTTTAGAACAAAGCAGATAAGTGATACGGCTCCTGAAATCAGAGCTAAATAGAAAACACGATGCGCCTTTCTTTCTTTTATTAAATAAGCTAATTCATTTTTTTGCGGATTAACCCAAATCATAACATCATTGCCCTTTAAATATTTCTCTACAAGAGATTTCATATATTGTGGTGGGTCCTCACTTCTAATGTCAGCATACATTTGAGTGTTACGACCAATTTCATTAGAGACATACTCCTTTCCATCGACTTCATATCTAAAAGAAATGTTTAAAAGCCATTTCTCTTGTGCCCCACTCGCTGTGTTAGTAGTCATTTCAGGATTCTTCCAAATCTTTTCAATTTTAGATTCTATTATTTTACCTGGCACTCTCTTATAGTTTTTCATTTGCTTATCTCCAAAATGAGCTAATATTGCTAATACAGAAGCAAAGAAGAACATTAACAAAAAAAAGATAGCTAATGAAAATAAGATATTTGGAATGTACTCTGTTTTAAAAAAGGACATGGTATTATGTTACCATTTAGAAGGATTGCTTACGAGGCTATTTTTAAGCGGCAACTTTATTTGATTTTTTTACTTTAGCAATGTGTAAATCAACATAGGACTTATAGAGATCAATCAACTCAATAAAGGGTGCCTTCACATTCTCTTTGCAACTATCATCAATATCCTTAAAGCTAATATAGAGGAAGTACTCTTTACCATTTGAGTACGTACTATTTTCTCTATTCTTACCAAGATTAAAAATATCATCATTTAAACAGAAACTCTCACTTCCCTTTTTGAAAGAGTCATAACTAACTTCTTTTTTTAAGTTCGAAAAATCAATTTTATACCTAGCATTCTTAAGAGCACATATTTTTTGCATTGTCGCTTTAGAATCAATTGATAGAAGTATTCCATCATCCATAATCTGAGAAACTGTGACATTAATTGATGGAGTTGGAACTCCGGTAGGTATGATTTCTAAATTTAGAGAACATCCTAAACGAAAACTTCTAAAATTCATTTTTGTACATCTTATAAGCTTTTCATAAACAAATGCTCGATAGATTTCATAATCAAACCATCTCATAGACTGAAGCCTTGTGTAGGGTCCCTGAACAGTTCTAAGAGAAAGTGTAATATCATCATTTACTTCAAACCAAAGCTCTCTAAGCCTTGGGTCTAAAAAATATTTGTAAATTTCATAGATATTTGATTCAATTTGATTTTGTTTTGAAATAAGCCAAGCAGGCTCATTTTCAAGAGTTCGTTTTATTTTAACGATTTTATCTTTAATCTTTCTTTTTATCTCAGAGTCGTTTCTCACATTCTCTAAGAAGTTACTTGAATTCGCCCAATGAAAAGTGAGCTTACCAGACTCACCTAAGTGAAAACTCTCATAGAGGTCTGGGTTTTTAAGATAATTGATTAAATTCTTATTTATTTTACTCATCGGCGTTCCTATGATCAATCTATCAGGTCTAGAAATGACGTAAATAAATTAGTCGTAAATCTTCGAAGTTAGAGTTTTTTCAGTAACTTAGATAGGAAAAACAACAAAAACAATACTTATATAAAGTTCAATAATTCTGCCCGTTTATTTTGCCTAATTTATGTAAGTCCTTAAATTTAGTATGATAATAAAGATGAAAACTTTGGACATCCTTAGGCAATCCCACCTTGCCCTACATTTAATCCCCATCACTATTCGTGAGCTCATAGGCCTTGGTCACAGTCCTGCGAATGTTTATATTTTTGAAAATGATCAATATATACTCTCCATTAAAAAAGGAGCTTTCATTGACCAGAAAGTCTTAAAAGAGCATATTGAAAAAGGGCATTCTTCTGTCTTTGTAAAAGAAGAGGAAAGACAAGATCTTATAGATGTTCAACAAGAACATCTAAGAGTTATCACCAGATCCTTTTCCATGGGAGATTCTAAAGAGAATGCTAGAAAGCAATTAAACCTTCTCTCTCTTAATCTTAGGTATCTCTTTGAAGAACCTACTAATGATGAAACCCTAAATCTTCAACATCAAAGCTTAAAGATTTTATTTAATTTTCTTTATAAGAATTCAAAGTACCATGAAGAAATTTACCATCAGTATATTAAACAGGGGCATCATTATATTTTTGCTCAACCCTTTCTTTCATCTTTATTTCTGATTGGAATTTTAAAAATTGCCCACGTCTATTCCCAAAAAGATGTTGAGAACCTTTTTATTGCAAGTTACTTCAAAGATATTGGTATGTCGGCGATACCTCTTGAAAAATATGATCAAGAAGAGCTCTCTATTAAAGACAAACAAATTCTATCTAAGCATCCTGAGACATCTGTAAGAATTTTAAAGGGAAGAATTCCTCTTACACCAAATTACTTTGATGTCATTAAATATCATCACAGCTTCTCTCTTTTAAAAAGAGACCTTGGTACTCAACTAAGTGTAAGCGACAATATGAGAATTATTGGCTTTGAAACCGTAATGGTCAATATATGTGATATCATTGCTGCTATGATCTCTCCTAGGCCCTATAGAGAAGCTGAGTCACTCTATGATGCTCTAAAATTAGTTCGTGATATCATCTCTCCTGAATACCCAAATGAATTTAAAATTATTGTTAATTACTTTAGAAATTTCTTTACCGTAGAACTCTAATATATCTCCGTGTAATCTTCTTAAGTTTAAATTTCTTTTCAATCCATATTTAATGTAGAAAAATTAAATAAGCACAAAGTATGAGTGCTACTCAAAATGGATTTTGAGGTTAAATTGTGTCGCGATTCTAGGGAGGGAACAATGGCATTTCAAGAAACTAGTCCAATCACAGGTATCATTGCAGAAGAAAAAGTATTCATCGACTTTGGTGAGCATGAAGGAAAATCTCTTTTAGAAGTTCAAGATACTCTTCCTGATTTCTATCAATACCTTATTGATAAGAAAGAAGATGGTAACTGCACAATGCGTAGAGCAAAGGACAAAAGCTTTAGACTCTATGTGACAAACACTTTAAATTAGTATTGAACACTATACATGTCAGGGTTCCTAACAGAATCCTGACATAAAAATCTAACCTTAACAAACACTCCAAACAAGCAATGATATAAAACATTTAAATCAAATCAAGTTGGAGTTGTTACAATGAAGTCATTACTCATTCTAAGCCTATTAGGCTTTTCAATAAATTGCTTTGCTGTTTTAAAAATTAACGGTGCAGGCGCAAGTTTTCCATATGCAATATATTCAAAATGGATTTCAGAATATTCTAAAGTTAATAAAGACATACAGATTAATTATCAATCTATTGGCTCTGGCGGTGGTATTCGTCAATTAATTAAAGAAACTGTTGATTTTGCTGCAACTGATGCCCCAATGAAGAAAAAAGATAAGAAAAAAGCAAAGTGGCCTGTTCTTCATATTCCGACTGTTCTTGGAGCTGTTGTTGTTGCCTACAATGGAGATTCAATTGGGAAAGATTTAAAAATCAGTGGATCAGTGCTTGCAGATATTTTTCTTGGAAAAATTACAAAGTGGAATGACAAGGCGATAAAAGGTCTTAATCCTAAAAGAAATCTACCAGATCAAGAAATTCTTGTTGTTAGAAGAGCTGATAGCTCTGGCACAACGAGTGTCTTTTCAAGCTATTTATCTGATGTCTCACAAGAGTGGAAATCTAAAATAGGAGCTGGTAAGTCGCTTCGATGGCCTACAGGAATTGGCGCGAAAGGAAATGAGGGAGTGACGGCCCTTGTAAAACAAACAGAATATGCCATTGGCTACATTGATCTTGCACACGCTATGAAAAACAATATCTACACAGTGAGCCTAAAAAATAAAGATGGTAAATTTGTTAAAGCATCTGTAGAGACTATTTCATCTTCTGCTAAAAGCTATCAAGCAAGTGCTGATGACTTTACGGCTTCTCTCATCAATAAAGAAGGAAGTGATTCATACCCTATTAGTGCATTTACTTACTTCCTACTACCTATCAAAGAAAAAGACAGTAAACTTTCTGAGATCCATAACTTTTTTAATTGGAGCTTAAGTGATGGTCAAAAATATGCTAAAGATCTTTACTACGCTCCTCTACCAAAGAACGTAGCTGATAAAGTATTAAAAAAGATTAAGGGACTTTAATAAATATATGAAGATTTCTTATTCCAAACAAGACCGCTACGTTTATACGGGACTACGCTTTTTTTCTCTTGTCGTTGTTTGTCTTCTTATTGCTATTATTTTTCAGCTTTTTAAAGCTTCAAAATTAGCATTTGATGAATTTGGACTTTCATTTGTCCTCAGTGATTTTTGGAATCCAGTTGAAGATGAGTTCGGTGCACTGGCATTTATCTATGGAACAGTTATCACATCTTTATTATCTCTATTATTAGCAGGACCCGTTAGTATCTTTGTTGCAATCTTTATTAATGAATTTCTTCCAAAGAAACTAGCTTCGATTTTGGGTGTATTTGTAGAACTTATTGCGGCAATACCTAGTATCGTTTTTGGTTTATGGGGTCTTTATTATCTCGCCCCCTTTGTAAAAAACTATATCTCTCCTTTTTTAAAGAAATATCTTGGCTTTATTCCTCTCTTTCAAGGAACAAGTTTTGGGATTGGTATTCTCACGGCGTCACTTATTCTAGCGATTATGATCATTCCAACAATCACGAGTGTATGTCGTGAAGTATTTCGCTCTATTCCAAATCTTAGGAAAGAAGCGGCCCTTGGTCTGGGAGCTACAAAGTATGAAATGGTTAAGTTGGCCATTATAAATCCAAGCTTTTCAGGAATCATGGGTGCCTTAGTTCTTGGATTAGGTAGAGCACTTGGTGAAACTATGGCCGTGGCAATGGTCATTGGAAATAACCCTGTGATCTCAACCTCTTTATTTTCCTCTGGTGCTACCATGGCATCTGTTATGGCAAATGAATATGCTGAGGCTGATAGTGAACTTCACTTATCAGCACTTTGCTATATTGGTCTACTTCTCTTTGTCGTCACTTTCATCGTCAATCTCTTTGCAAGAACAATTGTTTGGAATAATTCAAGGAAGAGTCGTTCATGAAAGTTATAAGACAAAGAAAAATGAAGAATTTCTTTTTCTACTTTGCACTGATTAGTTCTTCTTTAGTCGTGATCCTACCACTTCTTCTGGTATTTATTTTTCTTTTGCAAAAAGGAGGAGCTTCTTTAAGTTTGGACTTTTTCTTAAATAATCCTAAACCTGTTGGAGAAACAGGTGGTGGAATGAGACATGCAATTTTGGGCTCATTCTATATGGTCGGTCTTGGAAGCTTTGTAGCTGTGCCTCTAGGTCTTCTCTGTGGTATCTACTTAAGTGAATTTGGAAAAGGTAAAATCGCAAATTCTCTGCGCTTTACAATTGATCTGTTAACAGGAGTCCCTTCAATTGTTGTAGGTATTTTTTCTTATTTAATCTTTGTTGTAACAATGAAAAGCTTCTCTGCTATGGCCGGAGCTTTTGCTCTAAGTATTATCATTCTTCCAATTATTACTCGAACGACTGAAGAAATTCTAAAACTAATTCCAAGACATGTTAAAGAAGCAGGTCTTGCCCTAGGACTTCCAAGATGGAAAGTGATTCTCTTTATTGTCGTTAAAGGCTCACGCTCCTCACTCATGACCGGAATCATTTTAGCAATATCAAGAGCAGCAGGAGAGACAGCGCCATTACTTTTTACAGCTTTTGGAAGTATGTACTTAAGTTACTCCCCTACCGAGCCGATGGCTTCACTTCCTGTTCAAATCTATAATTATGCCATTAGCCCTTATGATGATTGGCAAAGACAGGCATGGGCCGGAGCTTTCACTCTCATAATCATCGTATTAGGATTAAATCTTTTTGCTCGTTTTTTCTTTACGAGAAAAACAATATATAGAGCAATAAAAAATAAACTTTTCAAAAAAAATGAGGATCGTACGTGAGCGAGATTGCTTTAGAAGTTAAAAACTTAAATGCCTATTTTAATGACTTTCGTGCTGTGAAAGATATCAATCTGACTTATTATAAAAATAGTGTCAATGCGATTATTGGACCTTCTGGCTGTGGAAAATCAACATATATTCGCTGTCTCAATCGTATTCATGAAGAAGTTGAGGGAGCAAGTGTTTCTGGAGAAGTCATTCTTGGTGGTAAGAATATATATGCAGATAACGCTGATCCAGTTGAGATTAGAAGACATATTGGAATGGTTTTTCAAAAACCTAATCCCTTCCCTTCAATGAGTATTTACGACAATGTGACGATCGGTCCTAAACTTTGGGGAGAGAAAAATAAGTCAAAGCTTGATGAGATAGCAGAAAGTTGTTTAAAAAAAGCAGCTCTTTGGGACGAAGTCAAAGATAAGCTTCATCAAGATGGAACTTCTCTATCTGGAGGACAGCAACAAAGATTATGCATAGCGAGAACCCTTGCTATTAATCCTCCAATCATTTTAATGGATGAGCCGACATCTGCTCTTGATCCAATTGCCACCGTCAAAATTGAAGACCTAATGAATGAAATTAAAAAAGAGTATACGGTTATTGTTGTGACGCACAATATGCAGCAGGCGCGAAGAATCGCTGACTATACAAGCTTTTTTGTCCTTGGAGACCTTATTGAACACGGTCTGACATCAGATATCTTCACAAACCCCAAGGAAAAGAAGACGGAAGACTATATTTCAGGTAATTTTGGATAGAATTTTAAGAGGTATTTTAAGGTGAATAATCAAGTAGAGGAACTCAGAAAGAATATAATTGAAATGGCCACTCTTGTAGAGAGGATTTTACAAGAGTCAATGAGTTCTCAAATGAGCTTAAAAGAGATTTTCTTAATTGAAGATGAGATAAATACTTATCACAAAACAATAGATGATAACGTCTTTAAATATATTGCTCTCCAGTCCCCTGCCGCAAGAAATCTTAGGAATGCATTAGCTATCATGAAAATGAATTCTGAACTTGAAAGGATGGGAGACCAAGCTGTAAATATCAAACGCTACTTTAAAAAAATAAAAACAAGCCATGCACTTATTGAAAACCTCTCTGAAGAAGTAACTCAAATGGTTAAAAAAAGCTTTAATGCCTTCACTTCAAGAGACCTAACATTGGCAATGGATGTTATTAAAAGTGATGAAGAAGTTAATTCTCTTCATCGCGATATCATTAAAGATTATATCAGGAAGATAAAAGATGAGGTCATTTCTTTTGACGAAGGATTTTCAGTCATAAGAGTGGCAAAGAACTTAGAAAGAATTGGAGACCATGCCACTAATGTTTGTGAAGATATCATCTTTCTTGAGTCTGGAGCAGATATTAGACACGGCAATCACGAGTGAGGAAAATATGTCTTTAAAAGCACTGATTATTGAAGATGAGTTAAGTATCGCCAACCTGATAAAGGTCAATTTATCTACCCAAGATATTGAAGCCGATATCATTCAACATGGTAATGAGGCCATTGACTTCATACAATCAAATAATGGAGGTAATTATTCACTCTTTATTCTTGATAGAATGTTGCCTGCTGTTGATGGAATAGAAATTTGTAAATTTTTAAGAATGTTTAAGCCGACCAAAGAAAAACCAATACTCATGGTAACAGCATTAACAAATCCAAAAGATATCGTCTCTGGTCTTGATGCTGGAGCAGATGATTATGTAACAAAGCCTTTTGATATAAATGTATTAAATGCTAGAGTCAGAAGTCT
>NZAF01000073.1 GCA_002686115.1 Halobacteriovorax sp.
ATTTAAAATTTTATTTGTTTCACTCATCGCCTTCCACTCTTCTCTTGTCTGTCCATTATCAACAGCAGAGTCAATCCAAGGAATGAGATTAAGAGCAAGCGGTACACCGAAGTTCTCACTATTAAGCTCATTACCATGAAGGATATCGCTCATCTTCTTATCTATTTCTAAAATCGATTTAGAGCTAATCTGTGAATATTTAGAACCAATGACTCCCATTTGCGCTAAAAGCTCTTTCATATGCCTTGCACCACCACCAGATGCTGCCTGGTATGTCATTGAAGTCATCCATTCAATGAGACCTTCTTTAAAAAGTGAACCAATTCCCATAAGCATAAGGGAAACCGTACAATTTCCTCCGATAAAGTTCTTAACACCTTTATCAATTGAATGATCAATGAAGTCTCTATTAACTGGATCTAAAATAATGATACTATCATCATCCATTCTCTTGGCACTTGCAGCATCAATCCAATAACCACTCCATTCAATGCTTTCTAGTTTAGGTCTTATATCCTTTGTATAATCACCACCCTGACATGAAATAATAATATCCATTTCACTTAAAGCTTTTTCATCATTTGCATCTTTAAGCTTATATTCTTTATCATAAAGTCTTGGTCCAATCTCACCTGCTTGTGACGTCGAATAAAAATGAGCATCAATATTTTTGAAGTCTCCTTCTTCTAACATTCTCTCAATTAAGACTGAGCCAACCATTCCACGCCAGCCAATAATACCAACTTTTTTCATAAGTCATTTCCCTTTTAAATAAGTGCCCACATATTCTAAGAAAGGCTCACTCATAGATCAATGAAATTTCTAACTTTTTCTTGTCAACCCTTAAGATTATCGATTACCCTATTCTTTGTTGAAGAGGTGCATTTCAAAGTAAACTATTATTTGCAGGCCTTGCATTTGATAATAGTCCAGGTTGAGTTTGCCGAAATACTGAGTCTATGGGCCTAGTTCAGTGTTGGTTATAAAGGCGGAAGCTTAATAACTGTCATCGTTAATAAAAAGATGGAGTGCTTCACACAATGTAAAATAGTCAACTATTACTCATTTGTGTCGTCCCCCATTCATTTAAAAGGAATTAAGTGCAATGAAGGAAGTTATTGTCTCTAAATTTGGCGGAAGCTCCATGGCAGACTATGAGGCCATGACAAGATCAGCGAAAATAGCAATTAATCAAAATTCAAATATTGTAGTTGTCTCTGCAGTATACGGAGTCACTAATCTCTTAGTTGAATTAAGTAAGAAGTCTTGTGATAGTGAATGGAATGATATCGAACCTCTTTTAAAAGAAGTTAGAAATAAGCATGAAAGAATACTTGAAAAACTTCCCTCTCAAAACGAACTTAAAGAAAAAGTAAATAAGCATTTAGAAGAATTAAATACTTTAGTAAAAGGTATATTCTTATTAAAGGAATGCTCTGCAAGAACATATGATTCTCTCTTATCATTTGGAGAGAGATTGTCTTCACTTATCTTTGCAGAAGTTGTTAAAGAAAATACAGAAAAAGATACTCAATTTTTTGATGTAAGAAAAGTACTCATAACAAGTGATGATTTTAACAAAGCAACACCACAGATCGATATCATTTCAAAAAAATGTGATCAACATCTCTATGACGCAAAATATGGAAATGTTCTTTTTATCACTCAGGGTTTTATTGGAAATTCTATCGAAGGACATACTACGACTCTAGGAAGAGGAGGAAGTGATTATTCAGCTTCTCTCATTGCAGAAGGTATTGGTGCAGATATACTTCAAATTTGGACAGATGTCGCAGGAATTGCAACGACTGATCCAAGGATTGTCAAAGAAGCAAAACTTATCGATGAGATCACGTATTCTGAAGCTGCCGAGCTTGCAACTTTTGGTGCAAAAATACTTCACCCAACAACTCTAAGTCCTGCACTTAGAAGTAATATAAAAGTCTTTGTAGGCTCAAGCTATGAACCAGAAGCCAAAGGTACATGGATAAAGACAAAAGTTGAAAATGCACCTCTTGTCAGAGCAATGGCAAAGAGGACAAGTCAGACTCTTTTAACACTTTCAACTCCAAAAATGTTAGATGCTCACGGATTTTTATTTGATATTTTTAAAGTATTTAATGATTTTAAAATAAGTGTTGATTCCATTACGACATCAGAAATTTCAGTTGCCGTTACAATTGATAATGATGTCACTCATAATAAAAAGTTTATTGATGAATTAAGTAAGCTTGGAAAAGTTAAGATTGAAAATGATTTGTCACTAGTAAGTATTATTGGAAATGAAATAAACCACACACCAAATTTAGCTCGAAGAATATTTTCACGTTTAGACAATATTAATGTGAGGATGATTTGTTTAGGAGCAAGTAAGCACAATTTCTGTTTTCTTGTTAATGAGAAACAGTCAGATGATGCGATAAGATTTCTTCATAAGGAGTTCATCTCATGAAATTGGCCATCTTAGGAAAGGGAAAAACTGGAAGATATGTAACAGAACTCTTACAAGATCAAGATCAAATAGAATACAAAGTCTTCGATTCTAAAAGACCTGCTACCCTAGAAGATTTAAAGTCTTTCGATGTTTGCTTGTCTTTTTTGACTGGGGAAGTATTTGTCTCTTACATTGATATTTTAACAGAGTCAGGAATCTGCGTTGTTACTGGCTCAACAGGTTTTGAATTTAATGATTTTCAATTAGCTAATATTCAATCAGGTGATGCTGCTTGGATTAAGGCCAATAACTTTTCTCTTGGGATGAATATCGTTAAACAGATGATAGAAGTCATGTCACTAGCACCTAAACTATTTGATGATTATAAATGCTCTATCCATGAGATTCATCACACTAAGAAACTAGATGCACCAAGTGGAACTGCCCTATCATGGAGCGACTGGCTAGATCTACCAAATCATATCACAAGTGAAAGAACCGGAGATGTTGTAGGCACTCACACTCTTACCCTTGAAACTCAAACTGAAAAAATATCACTTACACATGAAGCACTAGATCGATCAATCTTTGCTAAGGGCGCTATATGGGCCGTTAAAAAAGTACGAACATTAGAACCTGGTCTTCATGATTTTTCTAAGATCGCACTTAGTACACTTTTGGAGGAAAAATGAATCTCAATAACACAAAACTATGGACAGCAGTCATCACTCCGATGAATCAAGACGGAAGCGTCGATTATGAGTCTTTAAAAAATGTTTTAAAAGCACAAAACGAAGCGGGAAATGGAATCCTCATTCTTGGTTCAACTGGAGAAGCTTTAAATATAGATGAAAAAGAGGCAAGAGAAATCTTAGAATTTGCCTGTAATTTTGAAAAGACTGTCCCTCTTATGTGCGGAGTTGGTGGGATAAATTTAAAAGCGACAAGTGAATGGGTTGATTATTTAAATACATTAAATATTGATTGTTATCTAGTGGTCACACCACTTTATGCAAAGCCTGGAGATGAGGGACAATATGAATGGTTTAAAACGTTATTAGATAAAGCTAACAAACCATGTATGCTTTATAATGTTCCAAGTAGAACAGGAAAAGATATGTCTTTAAAGGCATGTGAAAAACTCATTGATCATCCAAAATTTTGGGCAATAAAAGAGGCCAGTGGTTCTGTAGAAAAATTTAGTCAGTATGTACAAACTTGTAAGAACCAATCAGTCTATTCAGGGGATGATGCTCTTTTGCCTGAGTTCACTAAAGTGGGTTGCAAAGGACTAGTCTCTGTTGCTGCTAATGTGTGGCCAAAAGAAACAAATCTCTACACAAAAAAATGTTTAGATAATTCGTTAAAAGAAACTAAATTATGGGAAGATGCCTCAAACTCACTCTTTGTTGCTTCAAACCCTATCCCAGTTAAATGGCTTATGAGCGAGGTTGGTCAGATTAAATCACCAACACTAAGAGCACCACTTACTGTTAATGATATGAATTCAATGGACACTGTGAAAAATTCACATCAAAATATTACAAATTGGTATAGAGAAAATAGTTAAAAAAAGGAATAATTGTGAGCAAAAATAACTGGAAAGAAATTTTAAACTTATTAGAAACAGGTGAAGTGAGATCGGCAAACAAGATCGATGGAAAATGGGTTGCGAACACAGATGCAAAGAAGGCCATCTTAGAAGCTTTTAAGAATGGTGAAAATGTAGAAATGAAAGATTGGCACTACCCAGGTTTTGTTGACAAGAATACAGTTCCACCAAGATCATTTACACCAGAAGACAAGGTGAGAATGGTCCCTGGTGGTTCAGCTGTAAGAAGAGGAAGCTATGTAGCTCCAGGTACAATTATAATGGCCCCAGCATATGTTAATGTGGGTGCATATATAGATGAAGGAACAATGGTAGATTCACATGCCCTAGTTGGCTCATGTGCTCAAATTGGTAAGAATGTTCACCTTTCTGCAGGAGTACAAATTGGTGGAGTACTTGAACCAATTGGACTTGCACCAGTTATTATTGAAGATGATTGTTTTATTGGCGCTGGAGCAGTTATTGTAGAAGGTATTCAAGTCTTAAAAGGAGCTGTTATTGCTCCAGGCGTAAGCTTATCTAAGAGTGTGCCTATTTATGATTGTGTAAATGAAAGAGTATTAGATAAGGGAGAGCCAATTCCTGAAAACGCAATTGTTGTACCAGGCTCAAGACCTGTTAATGATAAACTTAAATGGGCAAAAGATAATAACCTATCACTTAATTGTGCACTGATTGTAAAATATCGTGATGACAAGAGTAATGAGTCTCTTGAGCTTGAGAGTTTCTTAAGATAATGGATATCCAAAAGCAACTCCCAAATCTATTAAAAACAATTAAGAGAATTGATTCATCATTTTTCTACTATGATCTTGATTTTCTTGAAGAACATCTAAAAGAGATGAATGATCTAAGAGATCCTGATATCAAATTATGGTTTGCTACGAAGGCAAATCCTCTCTCTAGTATATTAAAGCTCATGAGAAATTTGAATTTTGGTGTAGATGTAGCAAGCTTAGGTGAGCTTGAACAGGTTATTCGCTCAGGCGTCAAGCCCGAAGATATCATATCAACAGGGCCTAGTAAGAGTCGAAAGTACCTTCGATCTCTTCTGGATAATGAAATTAATTGTGTCGTGATTGAAAGTGTCTACCAATTAAAATGGTTAGAAGAAGTCGCTAAAGAAAAGGGAGTCAAGGCAAGATGCCTTCTTAGAGCACAACTAGAATGGGAAGAAGGAAGTTCTGTTCTAGGTGGCAATGATGTTACATGTTTTGGAATGGATAAAGAAACTCTTCTTTCAATTGATCTGTCTCAATATGAAAATGTTGAAGTCATCGGCTTTCATGTTTTCCAGTGGGGAAATATTTTAGAGACGCAAAGATTAGAAAAAATATGGGATAAAATTTGTCTTGAGATTAAAGAAATTGCTTCTCAGTTAAATGTTCAACCAGAAGTTATTGACCTTGGAGGAGGAATAGGTATTCCTTATGAAAAGGGAGATAAAAGAGTTTCTTTTAAAAAGATAAATGAGATACTTGTGAATCTTAAAAAGAAACATGGCCTACAAAAAATATGGATGGAACTTGGAAGATTTGCAGTTGGCGAATGTGGACTTTATCTCTCTCAAGTGATTGATAGAAAGAAAACTAGAGGTCGAGATATTCTAGTATTAGATGGCGGCATAAATCATATCGCACGACCTGCTCTCACTGATCAGGCATTCCCTGCAGAAGTTTTAATGATTGATAAAGATAAAGAAGCATCTAAAGAGACGAGTAAATTTCAAGTTCATGGTCCTCTTTGCACCTCACTAGATCATCTTGGTACTTTTGAACTCCCCGCAAACGTTGATTATGGCGACTGGTTAGTTTTTAAAAATTGTGGCGCCTATGGTTTTACTGAGGCGATGCCGTTTTTTCTCTGTCATAATCTACCTGCTGAGCTTGTCTCTTATAAGGGTGACCTGATGACTCCAAGGACAATAAAGACGAGTACGGATTGGCTAGTATGAAAAATACTTTATTTATAAAGAAGTTAAAAATTGATCAAACTGTAGCAAATGATATGGTGATTACTGTCTATGAATTTGTCTCTACAAAACCAGGAAAGACAGTTTATCTACAATCAAGTGTTCACGGTGCAGAGTTGCAAGGTAATGCAGTTATCTATGAGTTATTTAACTACTTAAAAGAAGTAGACTTTTGTGGAAAGATAATTCTTGTACCTCTTGCTAATCCATATGCAAGTTCACAAAAGTCTGGAACATACACTCATGGTAGATTTAATCCCGTTACAGGAGACAATTGGAATAGAATGTATCTAGATCTTTGTTCTCTTGATCAAGAGCAAGGTGGGATAGACTTTAAAAAATTTATTGAAAGTCATGGTGAAAAAAGTGCTCAAGAAATCAACAAAGACTTTAAAAAAGTAATCAGAAAAGGTTTTGAAACGTACCTAAAATATCACCGCGACTATGGAATAGATGAAAATAAATCTCTATTTATTGAACTTCAAAGACTTGCAAGTGAAGCGGATATAGTCCTTGATCTCCATACTGGTGCACGAGCAACTCGCTATATCTACTCTCCTGAATGCCAAGAAGACAAAATGAAAGATATTAATTTTCCTCACTATATTGTCATCCCTAATGAGTTTGGTGGCGCAATGGATGAAGCAAGCTTTATGCCTTGGTTTAAGCTTAGTGAAAATTTCAAAAAAGAGAATATTGATTATCAATATGACTTTGAATCTTATACCGTTGAATTAGGGAATGAAGAAGTTATTGATATGGATGCTGCAAAGAATGACGCTGTAAATATTCTTAACCTTCTTCATCAAAGAGATGTTTTAAAAGATAGGCCAAAAGTTAAAAAGACAAAGCAGTATAAGTGTTCACTTAAGGACTATAAATCATACTATGCCAAGGCAGCAGGGTTATGTGAGTACCACATAAAGCCTGGAGAGCATTTTAAAGAAAATGATCTCTTATGCTCGATTTACAAGATGGATAGATTGGATGAAAGAAATGCTGTGACTGAGATCAGGGCCCTGACTTCAGGCATTGTTATACATCAAACTCCAAGTGCATCTGTTAAAAAGGGTATGGAGCTTATACAAGTATTTTCTAATCCAGTAACTCTATAAATTAAAGTTCGTGTCCTGCACCATCAGTGACTTTGTTACCTTTATAACTTGGAAAGATTTCTTCATAACTTGCAACCTGAGTTGGTGTAATTCTTCGATATATATCTGTCCTTCTTAAAAAGTTTGGATGAGAATAACCTGCTGAGGCAATAATCTCTCTGACAGAATTAATTGTCTCTGATTGATAATTAGCAACACGTTGCCCCTTATTTCCGATGTCAATTCCACCAGCAAGATCAGGGTCTTGTGTAGCAATACCTGCAGGACATTTATTCGTATTACAGATGAGTGCTTGAATACAGCCTAGAGCAAGCATCATGGCCCTCGCCGAATAACAAGCGTCAGCTCCAAGTGCAATGGCCCTTACAATATCAAAACCAGTAATCATTTTACCTGAAGCAATAAGTTTAATTTCATTTTTAAGATGATACTCTTCTAAATAATTACGTGCCTTTGCAAGACCTTCTAAAAGAGGAGTACCGATTGAGTCCGAAAACTCCAAAGGTGCAGCACCTGTTCCCCCCTCTGCTCCATCAATGACAATATAATCAGGGTAACTCCCCTTTCGATACATTGTCTGACAAAGTCTTTTAAATTCTTCATCTCTTCCATAACAGAGCTTTATTCCAATAGGCTTACCACCAGAGAGCTCTCTTAGGTGTTCAATGAAATCAATCATCTGCTCATCATTTGAAAATGCCTTATGCATAGGAGGCGAGGCAACTAATGTATAAGGCTCAATTCCTCGCGCATTTGCAATTTCAGGTGTATTTTTCTTAGCAGGCAAGATTCCTCCATGCCCTGGCTTTGCTCCTTGTGAAAGTTTAAGCTCGATCATCTTAACTTGATCTAGGCATGCTCTTTTTTTAAATTCTTCTGAACTAAAATTTCCGTCCTTATCACGAGCACCAAAATATCCCGTACCTATTTGCCAAATGAGATCACCTTCATTTTTTAAATGATACTTACTTATAGACCCTTCACCGGTGTTATGAGCAAACCCACCTAATTTAGCACCAAGATTTAGGGCCTCTACGGCCTGAGCTGAAAGGGAGCCATAACTCATTGCCGAAACATTTAATATTGATAAAGAGTATGGTTTTTTACAATGCTTTGAACCTACATTAATTCGAAAATTCTCATCTCTCATTTCATGTTCATCAAAGGGATACATCGAATGATTAATCCACTCATGTCCAGATGAGTAAACATTTCTTTGAGTTCCAAAAGGCTTTGTTCTTAAAACTTTTTTTGCTCTTTGATAAACAACTGATCTTTCAATTCTTGAAATAGGAGTTCCATCTGTATCACTTTCTACAAAATACTGATAAATCTTTGGTCTAAGATCCTCCATTACATATCTTAATCTTCCAACTAATGGATAATTTCTTTTGAGAGTATGTTTTTTTTGAAAGACATCATAGAGACCAACGGCCCATAGTGGTAATAGAATAATAAGCGAAACCGCATTAAATGGGTCTCGATAAATCATGATGCTTTCAGTAATAAACGTGAAGGCAAAAAATATCCAAAAGATTTTTCTCATATATTCTCCTTAGTTCATTGTCCCTGAGTTATGTCATTTTGAGAACTTAGGTAATTTTTACACTTCTTTTACAAACATCTAGGCCATTATTTGTCACAATAGGAAAGAGGAAATTTTCCAAAAGAATTAGTAAAGGTTTAACCAAAAGGTTTAAAAGATGAAATCATATGAATTAAAAAATTTAAATATCACAAATAGTGTCTTTCTACTCACTTCACCCATCATTGCCATACTCGGAACTCTCCTTTGGCTTTATGTAGATGGCTTCAGTTGGGAGATTTTAGGACTCGCTTTTGTATTCTATATTCTTACAGGCATGGGAATTACAGCGGGCTATCACAGATTATTCGCCCACAGGGCCTATAAAGCAAATAGTATCATGAAAGTACTCTATTTAATTTTTGGCGGATGCGCTCTACAAAATAGTGCACTAAAATGGTGCAATGATCACAGAGTTCACCATGGTAAGGTTGATACAGAAGAGGATCCATATAATATTAACGAAGGATTCTTCTACGCCCATATGGGTTGGATTCTTTTACAAGAAAATATAGAAGATTATAGATACTCAAAAGATCTTTTAAAAGACCCACTGGTCATGCTTCAACATAGGTTTTATCTTCCTATGATAGTTGTATTCGGTTTTTTACTTCCGGCCATTATTGGACATGTCTTTTTTGATTCATTCTTAGGTGGACTTTTTGTAGCTGGATTTTTAAGAGTAGTTGTTGTTCATCACGCAACTTTTTTCATCAATTCACTCTGCCACATGGTTGGTAATAGACCTTATGATAAAGAGCAAACAGCTAGAGATTCATGGCTTATGGCATTTTTTACTTTCGGTGAAGGCTACCATAATTTTCACCATACATTTCAAGCTGATTACAGAAACGGAATTAAGGCCTATCATTTTGACCCAACGAAGTGGTTGATTAAGTCTTTATCATATATAGGTTTCACGAGTGGACTAAGAGTAACAAGAGAAGAAGTCATCTTAGAAAAGAAAATAAGAGCCGGGCTTAAAGACATAGAGAATCAAACGACATTTACTGACAAGGTAAATGAAAGGGTTGAAAATCTTAAAGATGAATTAAATCAGATCCTTGAAGAACTTCAAGTTCAAAGCAGAGATAATAAAGATAAATTAGTAGCAAGACTTGATGAAATGATGTCTGAAATTAAGGGACTCTCACTTCAATTAGAACTGGTCCACGCCTAGAATTCTATTCTTTTGTTCATGCAGGTCTCTTATGAGGCCTGCCCAATACTCTTCACTACCAAAATATGGAAACGCAGCTTTAAATGCTGGATCATCCCATCTCTTGGCCATCCATGTGGCAAAGTGTATATATCTTAAGGCCCTTAGGGGTTCGATTAATTTGAGTTCATGATAATTAAACTCCCTAAATGTTTCGTAATGTTCTAAAAGAAGAGCTCTATCACTTCTGGCCTCCTGATCATTACCAGGTACGACTAACCAAATATCTTGCACACTAGGGCCTGTTAACATGTCATCAAAATCTAGTAGATAATTCCCCTCACCTTCACGGTAAATGAGATTAGACCTATGACAATCACCATGAATACGAATAGACTTTATTCCCTTAAAAAGAGGCTCACTCATCTCGCATAGTTCATTCACCAAACTTACAAGAGAGCTTTTATAGAGTTCAGGTAGGTGTTCAGTCTTTAATAGGGCCTCTAGATTATTACGGCCAAAACTTTGTGGAGAAATCGTCATTCTATGCTTAGCTTCTTTTCTCTCTCCAATATTATGAAGACGTGCTAAAAGTCTTCCAAGTTCCTCTAATTTATCATCATTTAGTTCATCTGGTATTCTGCCACCAACTCGTGGGAATAGTGTAAAGAATATCTCATGATCATCTAATTTAAATAAGGTCTCACCTTCAATCACTAAAGGGGCAATAACATTAATCTCTTCATTTTTTAGGTCTAATAAGAACTCATGTTCTTCAAGAATTTGCTCCTTACTCCACCTTCCAGGTCGATAAAACTTTGCGACAATAAAACCATCTTCGGCTTCAACATCATAAACTCTATTTTCCATACTATTGAGTGTAAGAACTCTACCAGTTGTCATAAAACCGAGCTTATCGATAGAGTTTAGAATCTTTTCTGGAGTAAGTTCGAAAAAAAACTGTGTTTCATTGTGTCCCCAAATATCGCTCATATATACTCCCCATCGCCCTAGTACTTCTTACCCTCTTTAGAATTACCACGAATATGCCGATAATGATATCATGCACTTAGTAGAAACAGAGAATAAGAATCATCCCTTTCTCCTTGACGAAGAATTCTTTGAGAACTTCACTTCGATTCATACTAGAAAGAATTATCTCATAGATATCAATCAATTTCTTGAATGGGTGCACTTCTACTATAAATTTAATGAATATAACGAGATAAGAAGAATTCATATTATCAAGTTTAGAAACTTTCTTGCTGAAACAGGTGGCCATGGTGGTGAAGCTTGTAGTCCTAAGACCATCAATCGAAAATTAGCTAGTCTTTCAACTTACTTTAACTTTTTAGTTGAAAAAAATCTTGCTCCTGCAAATCCTGTAACAAGTGTAAAAAGGCCTAGGGCCGAAGTGAAAAGCCCTACCAATGCCTTAAAAAAAGATCAGGTGTTAGAGATATTTTGCGAAATAGAAAAGAATAAAAACTCAGGTCCACTTCATAAGGCCCTACTCGTTACCTTTTTTACAACAGGGCTAAGAAAAAGCGAAATCTTAAATCTTAAGATTAAGAATTATAGACGCCATGGCGGAAATCATATCCTAGAGTTCATTGGAAAGGGTGGAAAGCTTGGTAAAAAGCTCTTAAATCCTATTTGTGTCGAAGCTATTGAGCAGTACTTAGATTGGATGAGAGAAAAGGAAAGAGAAGTCGGAGAAAATGACTGGCTCTTTCAGCCAACTAGAAATCCAAGTAATCCCGAATTTCTAAATAAGCCACTAAATCCTAAAACGATAAACGAAATCCTTGATCGTTATGCAAAAAAAGTCGGAATAGGCTTTAAGATCACTCCCCACTCTGCTAGGGCCACTTTTATAAGTGAGTTACTTGATATTGGTGTTGATATCTATGTTGTCGCTCGTGAAGTTAATCACGCATCAGTGAAAACAACGCAAGAATATGATAAAAGAAGAAAGAAACTTCTTGAATCACCTGTTATGAAAATTGATTGGGAATAGAAATGTTATATTTTCTCAACGATCATTATCTTATCCAAGCGACAATCTAAACTACCATCACTCTTAAGATATGCCCTAAAATATAGTGATCCAGAACTAATAAATTCTTTTAATGTCGAACTTACCTCATTCACTGTATTCGCTTGCATTTCATCGTCTGCTGCGGCCACCCAGCTTCCAGAATTATAATAATGAAAATTAGTCTCATCTTTAGAGAATTGATATTTAACACTACAACCACTAGTGACGTTTTCTTCAACTCGAGATATTTCTCCTGATACAGTCACTGGATTTTTTGATGTGACGCTCGGTGAGTGTGTGTAAAAGTCATTAGCTGTTTCAAAATTAATTGCTGTTAAACTTGGAAGACAAGGCTCACCACCACAAGCAGAGTTTTCTTCAGCTTCCATAAGAACTCGATATTGAAAGTATCTTGCATTAAAAGCACTGCCATTATTGATTAAGCTATCGACAAAATCGAAACGATAAGGAACTGATTGTGTTTCACCTATAAAACTAAATTCTTTAGCACTACATAAATTATCTCCGCTTGAATCACATGACGAAAACATATTAGAGATATCAGCACTTGAACGATTGTAAAGTTCAGAGAAGTAAGTCGTACCATCTCCACCAGGTCCTCTCCACTCTGGCCCTGTTGAACAAATCGAATCAGAACAATACCGCACTTGATATTTAATACGATTAGACCCACGCCGATACACTTGTTGAATCTCAGAATCTGAAAGGGAACGATTCCAAATAATCATATCATCAACATGCCCATCAAAGGTTGCAGAATTTAAACCTGAGCCGATATAAAAGTCTCCGTTTCTTTGATCAACGTTTGTAACATTTGATACAGTATCTTCTAAAGTACCATTAACATAAACTTTTAATTCAGCTCCATTCCAACTTCCACAGATATGATACCATTTCTTATTTTTAAGTTGAGTCGAAACCTTAGCAAACCTCCATGCGATCCCATCATGATGTTGAAATGTCCCTCTCAAGTCAACTGTCCCGTTATCATGATCCCAATTAAAACTAAAGTTTCCAGATTTTCCATTATTGAAAGTCTGAGAAACTTTGGATCTATCAGGCATTCTGTCAGCATTTATCCAGTGACAAGCTGTATAACTTGTAAATAACATACTCGAACTATCCACAACAACTCTAGCATTTGATGTAAAATGAAAAGCATTATTTAATATTCCTCTCTCACCTACATCAACTGAATTAAGTAGGCTACCATCTAATGATGCGCCTATAGCAGAATAGTTTTTTGCAGTACTCCCAGATATCTCATTTAATGGCCAATATCCGAAAAGTCCTAAGCTTAAATCTCCACTTAAAAAAGAATAGTCAGATACACTCTCACTTGCTGAAGTAAATTCTTTATTAAAAGGTAAAACACTATCAACTTCAATATTGTTTAAGGTCTGGAAAGAACCAAAATCTCTAATTGCAGACCTGTAATAAGCTGCATACTTTTGTTTTTGATGATTATAGATTTCAAGTCCATCAGATGCACTAAGGGCCTTTTTCCAAATGGCCAACTCATCAATTAGACCACTATATAGATTATTGTCATTTTCGTTAAAAGAACCAATCATTGTATTAAAACTGCCACCAGCGGAGAGGTTTTCAACAATGCATGAACCTTCTTTATTTCCATTAAGATATCTTTGAAAACATGTACCATTATAAACAAGACCTACATGATACCATTCATTGATTGACACATCTGTATCCCAACTTCTTGTCACTGCACTAACAGAGTTATAAAACTGTAATTTGTTAAAGTTACCAAATCCTATGGCCAAAGCAGAAGATGCTGCAGCTCCTTGATGAATTGAGATAATTCTATTTGATATATTACTTGATGAAATATTTGATGGTTTTGCCCAAAAAAAGATACTTATTTCTTGGTTAGCATTTGAAAGTATATCACTAGATTGAGGACCTTGTGCTTTAGCGTCAATACCGTCAAAAGAAGCGGACTGATTTCCGACTTTAGCATTATCACTAAATCCGGCGTTTCCTAACGCAACTAAATCATTGCCGTTACCTGAGGAGTCTTTCCAATTACCATTCATCTTCCAATAGCTAATAATATCTGACCAGTGAGGAGTCCATGAGGAGGAAAGCTCAGTAAAATTACTCTTTTGATAGTCATAAACCTCAAAGACTTCATCCTCTGTAAGTTCCTTTGTCCAAAAAGTCCATTCATCAAAAGTTGTTGAACTTGAACCATATGAAGCACGAAAAAACCTCAATAATGTATCAGAAGATGTAGAAAATCCAGCACCGTGACTGTATGAACATGTATTCACCAGTAAACCATCAACGTAGGCTTTTACGCTGCCTCGATTTAGAGTAAAAGCAATATGATGCCAAGAACCGTCTAAAGGTGAAGCACCGCTAGTAAAACAAGTACTATTACTAGATAAGTCCGTATCAACTCTTAAATAGATTTCATTAGTTGTATTATTTCTGTGAATATTCCAACCTCTACCATCTTTTGTTTTTACTAAAATCGGCAGCCAAGGAGATTTAAAATCATCGACATTCTTTATCCAACCACTAATTGTAATCTCATCTTTTTCTTGATTAAGTAAGCTAGAATCACATCCAATAGTTCCATTGCTACCACCATTTATTAGAAATAAACCTTGATCTATATATGAATCTTCTTCAAATAAGTTCTGTCTATCACAAGAAATCAAGCTTGACTGATCTGATTTTAGGCTTGAAGTTGGAGAACTCTCTTTATTCATGCTCCAATACCAAACAATTTTATCAGCTTTCGGAGTCCACCCAAGATCCACACCAACATCATTTGTTCCGGGTTTCGTTTTCATTGTTAATTTGTCGGAATTAAGAAAAGTCCCAAAATGATTTCCTGAATTAAAGTCAGTCCCTGAATAACTTGTATCAATCTTCTTTAGGCTTGCACGGCCAGCATCAACTTCTAAAAAAGATGAATCAAAAATATAATCTGTAGAATCAGAAAAATCCCAAACGTTACTTCCCTGACTTCGCACTTTTACAGTTATTCTTTTTTCTATTCCATCATTTTCTATTTGAATATAACCAGTCCCTTCACTGACAGCAAGAAAGACTCCTTTGGTTCCGCCAGAACTTACAGACAGGACACCTATATCATTAACAAGACTCCACTTTACTGGAATATTTGAATACTCTTCACCATCTGATGTCATTGAATAAAGTTGAATCTCATTCCCTACGCTTAAAGTTAAAATTTCTGTAACCTGTACATTCACAGGATCATCTTTTGATAGAAATAATGTGTTAAATACTGAGGCTTTATTATTTTTAAGATTGAAGTCTAGATGTGACTTACAAGAACTAATTGAAATAAGTAAGAAAACAATGACTAATTTAATAAGCTGCTGAAATGAATACAAATTAGAGTTTAACATATTTAGTATTATCGACTAAATCATTGAAACAATTTAAAAAGTTTATCTTACCTTAAAGTTATCAAGCCCTTAGGATCAGATTGGCTAAACTTTAGGTATCTCAGCAAAAGAAAAAATGCCAACTCTAATGCACAAAGATGCTTATATGA
>NZAF01000074.1 GCA_002686115.1 Halobacteriovorax sp.
TCTCGCAAGCATCAGAGTCTTTAGAGAAGACCTTTGGAATAAATTAAAAGAATATAAAAGTCTTTTATATTTTGTCGGATGTACATCTCTTATTTCGGCCTTCTGGTTTTCTAAACATAGATATGAAGTCCTTCAAATGAGCTTTTCATTCACTCTTATGGCACTAAGTTTTTCGACACTTCTTATTCCTCTTTTTCATGAAAAATTTGACATGACAAAAACAAGTTCAAAAATAACTGCACATGTCGCGAAACTTTCATACCCCATCTATCTTTTACACTACCCAAGCTTTTATCTTATTGATGTTATTTTTCACTTCCTAGGAATAAAGAACGAACAAGGATATTTTAACTTTATCTTTACAATGATCTTTATCTACGTGCTCTCCTTTCTTGCAAATTTTATAATTGAAGAACCTATGCTAAGACTAAGAAAAAAGTTCTTAACATCATCGATTAGGAAGCAATCTTAAAATTTTCACCGATCAAGTCTCCAAGAGAAAGTCTCGTACAGCCATCCTCGATATTTGAGAAGTTATCTGTAATAATTTTTAATCCGAGATTTGAAAAGTCTTCAAACATACTCTGATGTGTGTCTTTAAATTGAAATTCTCTTATAACACCACTTGTACTCACTGTTCCCCCACACAAACAATCATCTAATCTTTTAACCTTAATCACATCGGCTAGAGACCAATAAAGAAGAAGGCAAGGAAGTTCAAGATATCGGTATATCTCACCATCAATCTTTTCAATAATTTCATCATCGATACAAATCACATACTTCTTCGCTTCAATCTTGACTCTCATTCGCCTCGTAATAAAATTAAGTTTCTCCTTAAATATCCGTCCTCTCTTTCCAAGCCCAACAATTTCAAGCCCAGGAACTCCTCGTGAACAATACCCAAAAATATCTGATACCATCACCTTCTCTCCATCAGGAACTAACCCTTTAATTTGATTCTGCAATCCCC
This sequence comes from Halobacteriovorax sp., assembly GCA_002686115.1. Taxonomy (GTDB): domain Bacteria; phylum Bdellovibrionota; class Bacteriovoracia; order Bacteriovoracales; family Bacteriovoracaceae; genus Halobacteriovorax_A. The sequence goes on from NZAF01000074.1 coordinate 974, forward strand.
CCTCCTTTTTAAGGTGCCACCAGACTTCTTCACTACGCATGTAGTTAGGCACTAAATTTTTGAAAATATATCTCTTTGTTTCTTTTTGACTTACTTATTTTAATTTCACCATTTCTTTTTAAAGATAGGCCAATTGCAAGTTCTTCAATCTCTTCTGGTTCTCTATTAAACCATGTTAGATGATAGTCATCGTATTCAAACAAAGGAGAAAATAAGTCACTCCACTTACTTGAGTACCAATGAGATAATGACGAGAATGGATACTTCTCACAAGAAGCTACCATTTTTGCTTTGACAGGATTACGGTAAACATATCTTAAGAAATTCATGAGAATTTTATCATTACTCAAGATAAGCCACTTATATCTTCCACCAAAGATTTGATTAACTCTTCTTGATCTTTCTCTAATTTTTAAACTTAAATTCTTATTAAACTCATACATGAACTGATCAATCTGACCATCTCTTGGCGTCAGAATAAGATGATAATGATTATTCATTAAGACAAAAGAGTGCAACGAGCATGGGTGCTTTTCTTTGGCAATCTTCAAGCTTTCAAGACAACAACACCATACTGTACTTAACTCCAACTTGTACCATTCTTGGTTCCTGGAACGAGACGTAACATGATAAGGAAATTGATTTTGTCTAATTAGTTTTCTTCTTGGCATATCTTTTAATGACAAGAAGAAAACTATTAGTCATGAGTATATTATTTATAATGATACAAGTTTCACTTTAAAAACGAATGCTGCTCTTAGTAGTGAACAAGTCTGCTGGCACCTTTTAAATACAGCTAGGTCCGCCTACACAACATGATCCTTGCAATAACCAACCATGTGAGCTTGGTGAACTAACTGGATCACATTCGTAATTAAAGCGCCTTGAAAAACTATCAGTACAACCAGGGTCTGCCTGTGTTCGAAATTCAAATTCACCGCTGTTTGCATTTGGTAAAGGTGCACCAGGTATACCAATACTAGTAGATGTGCAATCAAATGAACAAGTACCACCGCATCCATCAGGACCAGGTCCGCCTGAACAATCTGGGGTACATGAATATGTCCCACAAGATGAACTTGTATATTGCTGAGGAGTTGCGACTTCTTCAACACATGTATATCTTCGAACAGTTCTATTCAATGGTCCCCCACTATCAAACTCAAAACCACAAATTTGAGTATTGCCAATATGCCCATTGGAAGAGCAAGCAACCGGTGCACTTAAACCATCTAACATACTTGGGCAAGATCTTGGATTTTCATCACATCGTCCCTCTGTACCAGGTCCTGGGACAGTACATGGGCTCATTGCACTTGAACCTAAAAATGAACCAGCTTTCCAGTAAATAGTACTTTGTGTAACTGTTCCATCAATAATTTTACAATTTCCTGAACCATATTCACCTTCACAACTTGCAAGGTCATTATGAACATTACATATACCTCCACCAGAACAAGTAGCAAATGGTATATCAATTGGATCAGTGGCACACGTCATATTTCGATAATCCCTTCCCCCTTCTGAACATCTTGATGATGGTGAAGGTGTTCCACCTCTTAGTAGATTTCCACTTGAGTCACAACTAAACTCACAACAAGGAGGATAAGCAGATCCAGGTCTCCAGTCATCAGCCTTTGGCTCATATGTTACAACCGGAGTACAAGACCCAACTGGTGGGTCCCAAGAACCATCATCACAAGCGACAGTTGGAGAGCCCGTATAACCAGAATTACAAGTTATTGTTCCTCCATAATTTGCACCATGACTAGTTGTACCTGACGTCGTAGATAAAGTTGCATTTGCAACTGAAAGACTTGAATTTGAACAATCTGAAAAAGAAGGTGAACAATTTCCACTTGTATTCCAAAGCCCAAGACTACAATTTGCAGTTGGTGTTCCAGAATAACCAGAATCACAATTAATTGTTAGACTTGAACCTGCTGCGGTTGCACCACCTGTTAACCAATTTGCATTTGAAAATGCAGCAAATAGATCCGGGTGAGAGTTTGAACATCCAGGCTCACAAGTTTCAGATGGATCAATGATCCAGCCCGTTGGGCTACAGCTTTGAACACTACAGATACCTGACTCACCAGTTGGACATCCACAAACACCACCAGTCACAGTAAAGCCAGTATGAGGTCCAGAAGCCAATGTTGTATCTTCACAAGCCTGACATGTTTCATATTGAAAGCCCGGAGGATTTGAAGCACTATAGCAATTCCATTCTACAAAACCATTTGATCCAGGAGTTGCAGATTGAAAAGTTCCACCATTAATACAACTTCTTGGTGTTGTTCCACACATTGAACTTGGTGGAGAAGATGAACATGTAGAGCTATCAAAACTTGTATAACCCGTTGGCTCACATATGGCCGTACATGAACCGACACCAGAACATGTTCCATTTACTCGACCATCATTTGTTGCATCTCCATCTAAATAGGTATTTGCAACAACAGGTGAAGAAGGGTGTAATGTTGGATAAACACATGCCCCATCAGAAAAGCCCTGACACATTGTTGGGGTCGCAGCTGGAACAGCATTAAAAATAATTTTCTGGCATATTTTTGCTGTCCCCTCAACATTCATTCCAACAAGAAGTTCATTATTTGTACAAGGATTATTATCAAAAAGCACACGACATGCTCCACCATCAGCATTGAGACATACTTGATCATCGCCATAAGCTACATTATCTCCAGTAAGGCGTAAATGCTCTGAAACAATCCATCTCTCAACAGAAACTTCATCACATCTCTCAGTTGCTGTTCCATGACCTGTATAACTCCCACCTAAAGCAGAACAAATAAAGTCACTGACAACAAGACGAAAATCGTCATTAAATGTATTTAAATTATCGGCACAATTATCATTTGAATAGATAAGTGAACACGAAGCCGAAGTACTATCATTATTAACCTCATCTCCTGCATAAGAGCGACACCTATCACCAGCAGCATCTGAAGCAACAAAGGTTTGAACAACTTTGTTAACGGTTTTATCCTGACCAGCATGTCTGTATTCAAAAGTTAGAGTGACGTTAACAGTTCTTCTACCAGCGCCGGCAAGACCATTTACTGCAATATTGGTGAGTCTAACCCCCTCACCCAAGTTCTGATTAGCAAAGAATGTCCCTGCATTTATCGGCCCAGCAAATAAGATATCATCACAAGTTTGAACCCCTGCAGGAGTATCAGCTTCTCTAACTTTATTTAGAACTGTTTTAACTCTATTGGTAGCATTATTAATAACGGCTTGTTTTTTTACTAGACTTGTTCCTCGATTTATCGTTTGAATGGAGTTCATCGAGACAAGACCAACAATTCCCATCACACCAGCGGCGACAACTACTTCAGCAAGGGAAAACCCAAGGTTTGATTTTAGCATTCTTTTTAAAGTTTCTTTTTTCATATTTATCTCAACGTTCATCAATTATTTTTTACGCTCTGCTTACTGAGGAAGTCTCCTGGCACCTTTTAAGGGCATATTTGTGCCATTACTCCACACGTCAGCGGTCCGGGGCACGGATCGGGCTGCCAACCACTTGCTGTACACCTTACTGGAGTAACAGTGGTACATTTTATTGGCTGTGAGCTTGGACATGTACCTGGAGGAGAACATGTTGTACCACCATTAGTGTCACCTATATAACCATTAGGTGAGGTACAATCATAATCAGGAACACATGAGCCAGCACTACAAGTACTACCAGAAGCACACTGAGTTCCATTCACATCTGTTCCACAATTTGTTGTATAGGTAGTTCCACAAGAAATAGTATTTGCCGCAGGAACAGATTCACAAATAGTTCCCCCAGTACATCCACCAACATTAGCTCCATAACAATCTACAGTTTGAGAACTTGAGCCTGGTACATATCCAGGACGTGAACACGAAACTTCTGTAGTCGATGATCTTGTCGTACCAGGATAACAAGCATTACATGAATTACTGCTACAATATTCATTACTAGCACAGTGAGTATCATTTCCACACTCAACACATGTACTCGACACACAATATGGTGTCCCACCGCCACAAGTAACTTGCGTTGAGCCACCTCTTCCTAAACACTCTGTACTTGCTGTTTCATCACAATTATATGTTGGCTTACAACACTCTCCAGCAGCATCTCTTCCAGAACAAGAATATGAAGCTGGACACAGATCACTAAACGAAGGAGGAGTAGAAGAAGGATTAAGATTACCACACGTATCTCTCATCTTATTTCCACACCCTAAAGAATCATCTTGAAAAAGAAGTGAACAACATTGTCCTTCACCACTTCTACATCTACCACCAGTTTGTCCACTGGCATTACAAACTGTAGAATCATCTCCAATTTCTTTAAGAGCACTTGCTTGTGATATATCAAGTCCAACATCACCTGCTCTCCACCTCGAAGTCGTTGAACCATTTGCATAATCTGCAAGTAAATCATTTAATCCAGCGTCATTAAACTTAGCACAAATTCCTGCCGTTACTTGAGAATATAAAGTAGGTGCTGCACATGTTTGGGCAGTCGAAGCTAATTTAGGTGTTGGAGATACATTTAAACGAACCGTTAAAGTATCATCATGAGTGTTATCAGCAACAGATGTATTTAAATCAAAATAATCTAAATAACGACAATCAAGCCCCTGACATCTCCATGCAAGAGGGTCACTTCCCGTATACTGTCCAGAAGTCTCGGTTCCAATAGCTGCACAACGAGGCGAACCGTTAGTAACGGTATCACAATATCTAATTCCACCATCGACTGTGACATTTCTTGGGTGAGACGAATAATCATAACCAGGAACATTTGATCCACCTGGTGTTGTAAGAGAACAAGAACAATCTGTTCGGCAGTGCTCATCACTTGAACCTGATTGAATATCATCAGCATCAAACTGAACCCTTACACAATTAATTGTTCCGTCTGCATTAATACTTTTTATAAATGAGTTATCCCCCGGTATTCCTGTATCACATGCATTTTGATCAAAGCTTGTTCTTTGCACTCCACCAAGAGAAACTTGATTTGGAGTTATATTAGAGGCGTTAATCGTATTTGCATTTCCTCCTTGAACAAGAAGCAGGTCTCGACATCTATCAGTCCCTGCATTATAAGAAGAGTCAGCATCAGTACCAGTTCCTAGGACAATCTGACATAATTCTTTTCTAATCGCTTCAACAAATAATTCATTTGCATCTATTGCATTAATAGCACATCGATATGATTCACCTGTAATAGGGTCGACTGGATCAGCAATATCAAGTTCTTGGAAAGTTCCGCCAATAGACTCACAATTTGCTCTAAATGCAGACTTCGTTGCAAGATCTTCGTAATCTGCACAACCTTTTAACTGAGGTGCGCCTCCTCCAGGAGGAACGGAATAAACCAGATTTGCCCTAATGACTCTATTAACGATTCTTCCATCGCCCTTATTAAATGGAACAGTGTATCTTGCAGGAACGACTGCTGAGTCACCGGGGTTTATAACAGGTAGTGCTGATACAACTCTTATAGAATCACCGATCGTAACACCGGCACCTTGTGGAAGCTGACCTGTCCTGGCCATTGCCTGAAGATCTCCAGCAAGAGGGTTTACATTACATGTTGCAGCGGTTGCCATCGCATCAGAAATATTTGCGGCAGCAGCAGAGATGTAGAGATCTTGAGTAACAGTTTTACTCTGAGTTGCTCCTGTACCAACAACTCCCATCATCCCAACACCGACAATTCCAAAAATTCCAAGAGCAACAACAATCTCAACAAGAGAAAATCCGCTATTTCGTTTTTCTAAGAATAATAGTTTAAGTAATTTTCTCATTTTTAAAGGTATCATTTATATTATCCTATTCATTTTGACTTATTATCTTGTAACCATTTTCCAAGAAGTCGCCCCACTAAATCCAGAACAGTATCTTTCAATCTCTTGACTTACTAAGGTTTCCCCAGATGGTACATCACATATGCTCATTGAAAATGTCGCAGTTGTACCATTAGGAAGTGTCTCTCCACTAGAATATGAAGTAGATCCACTTGGACAAGCAGCACAACCTGTTCCACTGTATACGTTTGCATCAGAAAAACATCCCACTGTCGCATTTGAAGGATTTCCAAAGTCGCAAGGATCACTTCCAAGAATAGTTCCATCACAGCCCGAAATAGCATTACAATCATCAATTATTGTCTGAGCTGCAGTATTACATGCACCAAGAGATGAACCAGAAGCTGATTGATTATTGTATGTTGAGCATGATGGAGGCATGGAGCA
>NZAF01000075.1 GCA_002686115.1 Halobacteriovorax sp.
AAATACCAAAGAACTAACCAGAACACATGTAATAACCAAAAAGCATTAGTTAAAGAAGGTGATATTGTTAAGAAGGGAGACGTTCTTGCTGACGGTCCTGCTACAGACAATGGTGATCTTGCTCTTGGGCAAAACGTTCTTGTAGCGTTCATGCCGTGGGGTGGTTACAACTATGAGGATTCAATCCTAATTTCTGAAGACATGCTTGCGCAAGATATCTTTACTTCAGTTCACATCGAAGCATTTGAAGTTGAAGCGAGAGATACTAAGCTTGGTAAAGAAGAAATTACTAGAGATATTCCAAACGTTTCTGAAGAGTCTCTAAAAGACTTAGACGAAGCAGGGATCATTAGAGTTGGTGCGATCATTAAGCCAGGAGATATCCTAGTTGGTAAGATCACTCCGAAAGGTGAAACTCAATTATCTCCAGAAGAAAAACTTCTTAAGGCGATCTTCGGTGATAAAGCTGGTGATGTTAAAGATACTTCTTTAAGAGTACCTTCTTCAGTTAGAGGTACAGTAATTGATGCAAGAGTATACACAAGAGAAGGTGTAGAAATTTGTTCAAGATCTAAAGAGATTATCGAATATGAAACAACTCTTCTAAGAAGAGATGAAAGAATTGAAATCAAGTCAATCCAAACTTCTGCAATTCTTAAAATTGCTGATATGCTTAAAGGTGCAAAGACAACAGATAAGCTAGTTTCTGAAGATGGTTCAACTGAACTACTTGCTAAGGGAGCTGCTCTTGACTCTGAAACTCTTGCTGCAATTCCATTTGAGCTTATTGGATATCTTCCACTAGAAGCAGAACTTGAAGAAAAACTTTCTGAATACTTTGCTGATGTTAGAAACAGAATCAACAGAGTTAGAAATAAGACAACTGATGAGATTGCGAAACTCCATAGAGGTGACGAGCTTCCTCCAGGTGTTATTAAGAAAGTAACTGTTTATGTAGCGATTAAAAGAAAGCTTCAGCCAGGTGATAAGATGGCCGGTAGACACGGTAACAAAGGTGTTATCTCTAACGTTCTTCCAAGAGAAGATATGCCATACCTTGCAGACGGTACACCAGTTGAAATCGTACTTAACCCACTAGGGGTTCCGTCACGTATGAATATTGGTCAGCTTCTTGAGCTTCACTTAGGTTGGGCCGGTAGAGGTCTTGGAGATAAGATCAAGCTTATGATCGAAGAACAACGTGAAATTCATGAGTTCAAAGATTTTATCTACGCAATCTATAAAACAGAAGAAACTAAAGCTTGGTTACAAAAAGCTAGTGATAAAGCAGTAAGAGAACTTGCTAATAAACTTACTAAGGGTATTAGATTTTCTACGAAAGTATTTGATGGTGCTTCAGAAGCAGATATCAGAGAAATGCTTGAACTTGCTGATTTTGAAACTAACGGTAAAACAACTCTTTTTGACGGTAAGACAGGTGATGCATTCGCTGAAGATGTAACAGTTGGAACAATGTATATGCTTAAACTTCACCACCTTGTTGATGAAAAGCTTCACGCTAGATCAACTGGGCCTTACTCTCTTGTTACTCAACAGCCTCTTGGTGGTAAAGCACAATTTGGTGGTCAGAGACTTGGAGAGATGGAAGTTTGGGCACTTGAAGCTTATGGTGCAGCTTATACATTACAAGAATTCTTAACAGTTAAGTCGGATGACGTAATTGGTAGAACAAGAATGTATGAGTCAATCGTTAAAGGTGAACAAGTTCTAGAGCCAGGTCTTCCTGAGTCATTTAACGTTCTAATCAGAGAGCTTCAAGCTCTATGTCTAGACGTTAGACTTGAAGAAGAGAAGGAAGAAGAGTCGTTTAGGTAATCTAGACAGATTGAGTAATAATTTTTTTAAATACACTTTGAGGTAAAAATGAAAGACCTTTTAAATTTTTTCGATAAACCAAAAGATCCAGTTAGTGTTGAAGGTGTTTCAATAAAAATGGCTTCTCCAGACACGATCAGAGAATGGTCTTTTGGAGAGGTTAAAAAACCTGAAACGATTAACTATAGAACATACAAGCCAGAAAGAGATGGTCTTTTCTGTGCAAAGATTTTTGGACCAATCAAAGATTACGAATGTATCTGTGGTAAGTACAAAAGAATGAAGCACAGAGGTGTTGTGTGTGAGAAGTGTGGTGTTGAAGTTACACTCTCAAAAGTAAGAAGAGAAAGATGTGGTCATATTGAGCTTGCTGCTCCTGTTGCTCACATCTGGTTTTTAAGATCTCTTCCTTCTAGATTAGGAGCACTTCTTAATCTTACTCTAAAAGAACTTGAAAAGGTTCTTTACTATGAAGCCTTCGTAGTAACTTCTTCAGCGACAGAAGGAATGGAAGGTGGACTTGAGGTTGGTAGAGTAATCTCTGAGCAACAATACTATGACCTTAAAGAACAAGGTGTTGAGTTCGAAGCTGGTATGGGTGGTGAAGTAATTAAGTCACTTCTTGGAAAGCTTGATATCGACATGGAAAACAAAGTTCTTAGACGTGGACTTGCTAACGCAACTACGGAAATGGCAAGAACAAAACTTGTTAAGAGACTTAAAGTTGTTGAATCAATCCTTAAGTCTGATAACAATCCAGAGTGGTTCATGATGGATGTTATCCCAGTTCTTCCACCAGACCTAAGACCACTAGTTCCACTAGAGGCAGGTAGATTTGCGACTTCAGATCTTAACGATCTTTATAGAAGAGTTATTAACAGAAATAACCGTCTAAGAAGACTTAAAGAACTTAATGCTCCAGAAATTATCATCAGAAACGAGAAGAGAATGCTTCAAGAATCTGTTGATGCTCTTTTTGATAATGGAAGAAGAGGTAAAGTATTCACTGGTGCAAACAAGAGACCTCTAAGATCACTTTCAGATATGCTTAAAGGTAAGCAAGGACGTTTCCGCCAAAACCTACTTGGTAAACGTGTTGATTACTCAGGACGTTCGGTTATCGTTGTTGGGCCATCTTTAAGACTTCACCAATGTGGTCTTCCAAAGCTTATGGCACTTGAACTTTTCAAGCCATTTATTTACAACAAGCTGATTGAAAAAGGTCACTGTACAACCATTAAAGTTGCAAAAAGAATGGTTGAGCAGCAAAAAGAAGAAGTTTGGAACATTCTTGAAGAAGTTGTTCAAGAGCACCCAGTACTTCTTAACCGTGCACCAACTCTTCACAGACTTGGTATCCAAGGTTTTGAACCAGTACTTATTGAAGGTAAAGCGATTAGACTTCACCCATTAGTATGTACGGCATTCAACGCTGACTTTGATGGTGACCAGATGGCCGTTCACGTACCTTTATCACTTGAAGCACAAATTGAGTGTAGAGTACTTGCAATGTCTACAAATAATATTCTTTCTCCAAAAGATGGTACTCCAATTATCGTTCCATCTCAGGATATCGTTCTTGGTCTTTACTACATGACTAGATTAAGACCATACGCTAGAGGATATGGAAAAGTATTTGCTTCTAAAGAAGAAGCACAATTCGCTTACCACTCAGGTAACCTTCACCTTCAAGCTCCAATTAAAGTTAGAGTTGGTGGAAAGTTATATGAAACAACTGTAGGTAGAACATTTGTTTTTGATATTATTCCTTCATGTTTAACTTATGATGACATCAACAAGGTTCTTGGTAAGAAAGAACTTGTTAAGCTTCTTGACCTTGCTTATAGACAAGGTTCTGAAAAAGATACTGTTCTTCTTGCAGATAGCATCATGCAGATGGGTTATGACATGGCGACGAGAGCTGGTATCTCAATTAACGTTGTAGATATGACTATTCCATCTGAAAAAGAGGGAATTCTTAACGAAGCTCACGCTGAAGTACACTCAATCACTGAAGAATATAACGAAGGTTCTATTACTAATGGTGAGAGATATAACAAGGTCGTTGATGTTTGGTCACAAACAACAGACAAGCTTGTTAAGGTTATGATCGAAAAAATCTCACAAGATAAATTTGAATCAGAAAAAGATGGTGAAGAAGCTATCATGGCTCCTTCATTTAATGCACTTTTCATGATGGCCGACTCAGGAGCAAGGGGTTCTACTCAGCAAATGAGACAGCTGGCTGCGATGAGGGGTCTAATGGCAAAGCCATCTGGTGAAATTATTGAAACGCCAATTACTTCGAACTTTAGAGAAGGTCTATCGGCACTACAATATTTTACATCTACACACGGTGCCCGTAAGGGTCTAGCAGATACTGCCCTTAAGACAGCTAACTCTGGTTACTTAACAAGAAGACTAGTTGATGTAGCTCAAGACGGTATTATCAGAGCTGAAGACTGTGGTTCAACTGATGGTATTACACTGACTTCTAGAATCGAAGCTGGTGAAGTTGTTGAGCACGTATCTAAAAGAGCGATGGGAAGGGTAACTTGTTCTCCAGTACTTTCTGCAGAGGGTGAGGAAGTTCTACCATCAAACTATATGCTTACAGAAAAAGACTTAGAGCTTCTTGAAGCAAAAGAAGTTGATCAGATTAAAGTTAGATCAGTTCTTACTTGTAATGAGAAATATGGTTTCTGTTCAATGTGTTTTGGACGTGACCTTGCAAGAGGATCACTTGTTTCAATTGGTGAAACAGTTGGTGTAATTGCTGCTCAATCTATTGGTGAGCCAGGTACACAGCTTACAATGCGTACATTCCACGTTGGTGGTACTGCAACTGCTGGTGCTCAAGTTAATAAAACAACTGTTAGAACTTCAGGTAAGGTTGTTTTCTCTAATGTTGTTACAGCGGAAACTCCGTCTGGAACAGTTATTATGAACAAGACTGGTGAGCTTTTAATTAAGGATGCTAGAGGAGTTGAGAAAGAGAAATATCCTGCAGTTTATGGTGCGAAACTTTTCGCTACTGAAGGAAGTGAAGTAAACGTTGGTGATACGCTTATTGAATGGGACCCGTTCTCAATTCCACTTCTTACTGAAGTACAAGGAACTGTTAAGCTTGAGGACTTCGTTTCAGGTGTAACAATTGCTGAAAAAACTGACCCAGTAACTGGTCTTACTCAAAGAATCGTTGCTGAATCAAAAGATCCTTCTCTACAGCCAAGAGTCTCTGTTCTTGATGCCGATGGGAATCCAGTAATTGTTCCAGGAACAAAAAGACAAGCGACATATAGACTTCAAGTTGGTGCAACTGTCATGGTTAATGAAGGTGACACTGTTGAAGTTGGTACTGCACTATCTAAGGTTTCTCGTGAAACTACGAAAACTAAAGATATTACAGGGGGTCTTCCAAGAGTTGCTGAGCTTTTTGAAGCAAGAAAGCCAAACAATGCTTCTCAAATTGCAGACGTATCAGGGACTATTGAATTTGGTGCTGAAGTAAGAGGAAGCAGAAGACTACTAGTTAAGCCTGAAGATGGATCAGATCCAGTAGTATACACAATTCCAAAAGGAAGATTTGTTACTGTTAACGAAGGTGACTTTGTTAGAGCTGGTGAGCCGATTATGGACGGGCCTGCTAACCCACATGATATTTTAAGAGTTCTTGGTATTAAAGAACTTGCAAGATACATTGTTGATGAAATCCAAGAAGTATATAGACTTCAAGGTGTTGATATCGATGATAAGCACATTGAGGTAATCGTTTCTCAGATGCTTAAGAAAGTTGAAGTGACTGATCCAGGTGATTCTACATTTGTAGTTGGTGATTCTGTTACAAAAACTGAGCTTCAAACTGAAAACGAAAAACTTATTGCTGATGGATTTGAGCCTGCTCAAGCGAGACCAGTACTACTTGGTATCACGAAAGCAGCACTAATGACTGACTCATTTATCTCTGCTGCATCTTTCCAAGAGACGACTAAAGTTCTTACTCAGGCGACTCTTGAAGGTAAACAAGATGCGTTAAGAGGCTTAAAAGAGAACGTTATTATGGGTAGACTAATTCCTGCTGGATCTGGTGTTATGAAGTATCGTGACTACGATGCTGTTGAGACTGAGAGCCCTTATGCAGCTGAAGAAAGTTCTACACTACTACTTTAAATAGACTTGATAGCTTGGAGGCGATGTGATATCTCTCCAAGCTACTATATTATCTTGATAAATGTTGAAGTTAAGGAAGGAGCGAAAATGCCTACAATCAACCAATTAATTAGAAAGGGTAGAGTTGATAAGTCTGAAAAGACTAAGTCACCTGCTCTAAAAGCATGTCCTCAGAGACGTGGTGTATGTACTAGAGTTTACACAACTACTCCAAAGAAGCCGAACTCGGCGATGAGAAAAGTGTGTAGAGTAAAATTAACAAGTGGCTTTGAAGTTACATCGTATATCGGTGGAGAGGGTCACAATCTTCAAGAGCACTCGATCGTTCTTATTAGAGGTGGAAGGGTAAAAGACTTACCTGGTGTTCGTTATCATACTGTAAGGGGTGCATTAGATACTCAAGGTGTTGATAAAAGAGGTCAAAGAAGATCTAAATACGGTTGTAAAAAACCAAAAAAATAATTTAATAACAAATTTACACTCTATAAGCCTTTTATTGGTATAGAGTGAGTAACCTTTGTGGTGAAGAGGAGTAAAATATGAGTAGAAAGCATAGAGCACAACAAAGACAGGTCCTTCCAGATCCAATTTATCAAGATATAGTAGTTTCTAAATGTGTTAATATTCTTATGAAAGGTGGTAAAAAATCGACTGCTGAGACGATTTTCTATGGCGCCCTTCAAAGAGTTGAGTCTAAAACTGGTGAAGAGCCTTTAAAAGTTTTTAAGAAAGCTCTTTCAAACATCAAGCCAGCTGTTGAAGTTAAATCAAGAAGAATTGGTGGTGCAACTTACCAAATTCCAGTTGAAGTAAGACCAAACAGAAGACAATCTCTAGCTTTAAGATGGCTAAGAGATTACGCGAAAGGTAGAAACGGAAAGACAATGGTCGAGAAATTATCAGACGAGATCATTGACGCTTCTCAAGGTAGAGGCGGAGCTGTTAAGAAGCGTGAAGACGTTTACAAAATGGCTGAAGCTAACAAGGCATTTGCTCACCTTAAGTGGTAAGTTTATAGGTTAGCTTTTCTCGACAAAGTTCGAAAAAAAAATTAAATTAGGCTTCAAGTATTAAAACCACTTGGAGCCTTTTTTTTTGTAATTAGGTAACAATTCATAAAGGACTGATGCATGAGCACAGATCGTCTAGACAATATTAGAAATATTGGAATTATGGCACATATTGATGCCGGTAAAACAACGACTACAGAAAGAATTCTCTACTATACAGGTAAGAGTTATAAAATCGGTGAGGTTCATGATGGAGCCGCTACGATGGACTGGATGGTTCAAGAGCAGGAGAGGGGGATTACCATTACTTCTGCGGCAACGACTTGTGTGTGGAAAGATAAAAATATTAATATCATTGATACTCCAGGCCACGTAGATTTTACCATTGAGGTAGAAAGGGCCTTGAGGGTTCTTGACGGTGCGGTAGGTGTTTTTGATTCAGTTGCAGGAGTTGAGCCACAGTCTGAAACAGTCTGGGGCCAAGCTGATAAGTATGGTGTTCCAAGAATTGCATTTTGTAATAAAATGGATCGAGTTGGCGCAGACTTTAATATGTGTATTGAAGATATTAGAACTAAGTTGGGTAAGTCTGC
>NZAF01000076.1 GCA_002686115.1 Halobacteriovorax sp.
CTGCCCTTTTATGCTCTAACATATTTCTCTTTGGAAAAGCTTCGAAAATTTTATTCTTTGTTGCATAGTCATCACTATTTCTTCTGGCCAAAGAAAGTGCGACTTGTGGAAGAGAGGTATCTAACCCCACAACAAGTGGATCTTTTACACCAACTGCTCCAATATTATTCTTTGTTCTTTTAAGCATGAAAGTTTCTTCATCTGTTGCCCCACCAACCTTTTGAAAAAGTTTTGTTGGTACAAATGGTAAAAATTGTTTTGCTTTAACGAATAATTTATTCGCTTTGGTGACTTTATTCGTTAGTCCCATCACAGATGTTCCAAAGAGATTGGCCGAATGGCAAGCAGCACAACTAAAGCTTAAGCCCTTCCCCCACTTTGTATCAATAATACTTGCTCCCATATAATAGTCTGGCTTATATCCTTCAGGGTAAGGAATTCTATAGATCCCCGTAGCATTTTCATCATTGAATTTATTAAGGCCTAACCACTTGTAAAGATCTTCTTCAGATTTAATACCCATCTGAGTTTCACCTAATTTTGCAAGAATCAATTTTAAAAGTGAGTCGTCTTTGGTTTTAAAAAAATTAATCATAGGCTCATATGGAATAAGAAGACCTGATATATTCACAGGGTACTTAAGAGCATGAATGAAACCTTTTTCTCTTAGTTCTGCAAGATCATCTTGAGAAAGCTCATAGATATTCTCTCTTGTTTCTCCCTCTTTTATACTTGCATGACGTGACCAATCGGCATCCGAATAGGCAAATGAAAAATTCACTGTGACTATTAATAACACCATCTTCATGACGGACATTGTTTTCATGGACTCCCCCTTGAGTACCTTATTAATATAAAATATTTAAAAAACTAAAAGTTTCCTTTCACTCATATGCTCCATTGCATACGCTATTCCTTCTCGTCCAATACCAGAGTCTTTAATTCCTCCATAAGGCATATGATCGATGCGAAAACCTGGAACATTATTCATAATAACAGCTCCAACATCTAAAAGCTCAAAAGCTTTTTTCATTTTGTGAATATTATCTGTAAAGACTCCTGCTTGTAATCCAAAACGACTATCATTAACGAGATCAAGCGCCCCGTGAAATGAGTCAGACTGTTCAATACAGACAACAGGACCAAAGACTTCCTCTGTAACGACTTTCATATCTGGGCTAGTATTAGTGAGCACTGTAGGAGCATAAATATTTCTATCTTCGTCAATAGCATAACCACCAGTGAGAATTTCGGCCCCTTCACTTACGGCTTCAACTACCCATTCCTTCACTCTTTCAAAATGAGTTTGATCAATTAAAGGTTCAACAACAACACCTTCAAGAACTGGGTCCGAGCACTTAAGTTTTTCTGTCTGTTCAATGAACTCTTCAACAAACTCTTCAAAAACTTCATGATGTACATAGACTCTTTGAGTTGAAATACATATCTGACCTGCATATAAGAATGATCCATGACAGACTTTCTTTGCAACTTCACCAACGTCAATATCTCTATCAACTACACATGCAGCATTACCTCCAAGCTCAAGGACGACAGGCTTTTTTCTGGCCATACTCTTTAACTTAAAACCAACTTCTGCTGAGCCTGTAAACGAGAGAAGCTTAATTCTATCTTCCTTTACTAAAATACTTGCAACATCGTTATCACACATTAAAACGCTGAGCATACCTTCAGGTAAACCAAGCTCATGAATAAGCTTGCAAAAAGATAAGAGAGTTAAAGGTGCATATGGCGATGGCTTTAAGATAATAGGGTTACCAATAACGAGTGCTGGTAATATTTTATGTAAGGCCAAATTAAGAGGAAAATTAAATGGTGATATTCCAACGACAGGTCCAATTGGAAATCTTTTAATCAGACCTGTTAGCCCTGATTCATTTGGGAAATTAACAGTTTCACCTATATCATTTAAAGCATATCTGGCCGCGACTTCAATATTGTCGATTGATCTTTGGACTTCAACACGAGCATAGTCGATTGGCTTACCTGCTTCAGCACTAATTAGGAGGCTAAACTCTCTTTGATGTTTTTTTAAATTCTTTGCAAGATCAAATAAAAGTTCTGAACGATCTTTCATCGAAAAGCTTTTATACTTTTCAAAAGCTGATTCACTAAAGGCGATGGCCTCATAAACTTGTTCTTCAGAACAAGCTTTTACTGAAGCTATTTCGTCTTGGTGATACTTATCAATAATTTGAAAACTCTCATTGGATTTACCTTCACAAAAAGAGCCTGCGATATACAATTTTTCATTTAAAATTGAGTCCATAAAAAAATACCATCCTAATTAAGATGGTATTTTATCTGGCAAATTATGCATCCTCAATGAATGTTATACTAAATTAGAAATCAAAAGAGTCGACTGAATTACTCTGTTTTATCTGTTTTTCTAGGGCAGGATTCGACTGAAAGAAATTTGACTCTCCCAATCTAAACAATTGCATTGAACATAAGTAACACAAACGAACTCTAGTCTCGCTACCAAAGTAAGAGAATAAGCGCACGTTTTCCAACTTAGACTTACCCGGTCCATTGTGCAAAGACCAATTTCTATTTTTAATTGAGCATGCATCACACATAATTATCTCCAAAAATTAAAAGAATCTTAAGATTAGTATGAAGGAAAAGAGGAAAACTCACTAATTTTTGGGGGCATGTTAAGGAATCAATAGCTTAAGATAATAATGTTAAGATTGTAAGTTACTGAAATCACGAAAACGACAATAATAATTCACATATTCTTTAAAAATATCACCAATCAAAGGCATTTGCGCCATTTGTCTGTTCGAGTTCTGATCGAAGTCTTTTATTTTTATTTAGAAAAGTGCTCTCACCCTCTAAGAAGAGCTTCATTGCACATAGATAGCATAATCTGACCTTGATTTCCTTGCTCTCAAAGCTTGTATAAAACTTAGCGACTTCAAGTCTAGATTTAGTAGGTCCATTTGTAAGGGACCAGTTTATGCCTTTAACAGAGCATGCATCACACATATATCACCTCTTGTTACTATCAATTAATATATCGGCAAGCTAATTAAAAACTAAAGAGAACCACTCAAATAAGGTCCACAAACTTTTGGCCAAAAAAGCCATGTTAATGATAAATTGTATGGGTTTTAAAGTTTCAAATGGAGGAAACCATGCCTATCACACCAATGAAGGTTACAAATAGACTTGCACCTGCTCCTAGCAGTGAACCAAAGTATTCTGTTACATTATCTAATGGCGAAAAGCTTGCAGATCCAAAAGCGACTAGAGCACTTGTCGCATTGATGAACCAACACGCTGTCATTGGCGGAGCTGCTGCTCACTGGGGAGGTCCGGCCGCCCTTGCTGAGACAATGAGTTCTCTTCACCATATCATGTTCAAAGAAAATGACTGGTACGAACATTTTAACTTTATCAACGATGCTGGACATACAGAGAATGGGGTCTATGCCCTAAGAGCAAACCTTGGTCACGATGGTCTAAAGTTTGATGACTTAAAACTCTTTCGCTCTATTGAAAGTAAGCTAACTGGTCATGGTGAAGCTCACTTAAACCCAGAAGGTGTCTTCATCAGTAATGGTCCACTTGGTTCAGGTCTTCCACAGGCTCAAGGTCTTGCTATAGCAGACAAGCTATCTGGAAAAAATAGAACAACGGTCTGTGTAATTTCTGATGGTGGTTGTATGGAAGGAGAGGCTAAGGAAGCAATGGCAGCTATTCCAGGTTTTGCAGCGAAAGAAAAGTTAAATCCTTTTGTGATGATTATTTCTGATAATAATACAAAACTAGGTGGAAGAATTGATGAAGATTCATTTTCAATGAGTCCAACTTTTAATTCTCTTAGTTCACTTGGTTGGGATGTGATGACTGTAGATAATGGTCATGACCTAGAGCTCGTTTATAATTCATTAACTGAAGCTATCCATAGTGCAAAAGGAAATGCGAGAAAGCCTGTTGCCCTTATTGTAAAAACTATTAAAGGCTACGGTGTCAAAGCGACAGAAGAGAGTGCATCAGGTGGTCACGGTTATCCACTTTCTGCTTATGACTCAAAGCTCGTTGAATTTATCGAAGAAATTTATAACGGAGATGCACCAGAAGAGTTCACAACTTGGGCGAAAGATATTTTAGCTTCTAAACCAGAAAGCTCATCTTCAAATTCAGGTGTTCCTACAGACAAGGTTCAGCCTGGTCTTGCAAATGCTGCCATCAAAGCAGTTGAAGAGGGACTACCAGTTATTTCTGTTTCTTCTGATCTTCAGGGATCAACAGGAATCGCAGCTTTTCAAAAGAAATTTCCTGAAAACTTTATCGATGTCGGAATTGCAGAATCAAATATGGTTTCAACGGCCATAGGACTCGCAAAAACGGGAATGATTCCAATTGTTGATACCTTTGCACAATTTGGTGTAACAAAAGGTAATCTTCCTTTAATTATGTCTCAGCTTTCACAGGGACCAGTTATTGCATTATTTTCACATACAGGATTTCAAGATGCAGCTGATGGAGCTTCTCACCAAGCAACAACGTACTTCTCTGCAGTTTCAGGAATACCTAATACTGTAGTTATTTCTCTTTCTAATCAAACTGAAGCCGAAGCTTATATGTATCAAACAATCAAAAGATACGAACAAGCAATTAAAGATGGTAAAACACCAGAGACGACAATCTTCTTCTTTGGTAGAGAAAAACACCCTATCAGTTATGTAGATAGTATCTCATATGATTGGGGTAAGGCTCAGATCCTTAAAGAAGGAACAGATGGTGTTGTTGTCACAAGTGGACCATTAGTTGACCAAGCACTACTCGCAGCAAAAGAGCTTGAAAGTGCAGGTAAGAATATTACAGTTATTAATAACCCATTTGTTAATCAAATTGATACCGACACGATTGGTGAAGCTTTAAAGAAAAATGGCAATAAGCTTATTACAGTTGAAGATCATCAATTAACAGCAGGAGCCGGTGCAATGCTCGTTCATGCCTTAAAACTTAAAGGTTATGAGTTTGAAGTACAATCTCTTGCTAACTCTGGTGAATTCGGGCAATCAGCCTACAAAGCGGCTCATCTCTATCACAAGCATCATATAGATAGCGAAGCGATTAAAGGTTGTTTTACAAAATAACCGAGAACTAAAGTCAGCATTTAAAAAAACTTTCTAAAAGGACGATAAATAAGCAATGTATAGGCTTTTTATCGTCCTTTTTATATTCACCTTTTCTTATAACTTAGAGAACTCTAGAAATATATCGTATAGAAAAATTGCAAGTATCGAAGAATTGCCAAATAGCTGTATGCAAACCATCAGACACTTTATCTTAGAATCAAAATCAAAATTGATGATAAATAGCGAAGATAAAAATAAAATTCAACATGCAAAGTCCATCGATGAAGTCATTCGTATTTTAGAAGATACAGAAAAAAAGAATGATGATATTTCCTATATTATTTCAAGACTAAAGAATTTAAAAGAAAACCAAATTCCATTTGTTCCCATTGGTAAAGAAAATATTAAAATCATCAAAGACTCTCCATATAAAATCGAGCTCATAGGTAAGGATGGTGGAAAGCATTATATTGATCTCAATATGCCAACTAAGTACTATTATAAAGAAGAGTATATTGAAAGAGTGAAGAATAAACTCATCGACACATTATCTCTTCTACCAAGGTCTCATTACGATAAAATTTCTTCAATTCAAATAAAGGCGGATCAAAAACCACATAGTCCAAGAACACACGGTGATGCTGGCTCACCAAATGAATATACATTTGAAACAGAACTTCGCTTCTTTAAGCCAGAGGGTCAAGATGAAAACGCTGTTACTTTGAAAACAGGTAGTCATGCCATTATTCATGAATTTGGTCATGCCGTAAGTCGAGCACTATATCGTTCTTCGGAGCCAAAAGGATATGAAGACGCTATTAAACTTGATAGAAATGAAGTTGGATCATATGCTAAGGTCAATATCAGTGAAGATTTCGCTGAAACTGTTGCTATGTATATTTTATTAAAAGGTGGTCTAAATTTTGATAAAGGTCTTGCAAAGAAATTACAAAAAGAATCATTAAGAGACTACTATTTTAGTCTGCATGACAATCCCTTTTCTATAAGAACAAAGTTTAAACACCGTTTTGAATACCTTGATAAATTCTTTGATGATCAAATAGAACTAACTCCTGACTTAGAA
The DNA here is from genome assembly GCA_002686115.1 of Halobacteriovorax sp. Lineage (GTDB taxonomy): Bacteria > Bdellovibrionota > Bacteriovoracia > Bacteriovoracales > Bacteriovoracaceae > Halobacteriovorax_A. The sequence continues at coordinate 6,199 of NZAF01000076.1, forward strand.
GCCATTTTGGCCATAGAAAAGAAAAAAAGAAGAGATTTTATTTTATATGCTTTACTTATTTCTACTACCGGAATATCAGGTGTCACAATAGTTGTTTCTAATCATTATGATGCCATCGTTGAAGCAATATCTTCTGGACTAGAAGAGTTTAAAGAAGAGTGAATTAATTAATCTTATTTCGTACAGAGTTAAATTCAACATAAACATTTTCAAACTTGTCAGCATCCATAGAATCAAGAAAGTTCTCAACATTATCTTTAATAAACTCATCCATATCAAGCACATCTAAGTTCTCATTTACTTTAAAAATAAGATCTTTTTCAGTGGCATGTACAGAGACACGATAATGCATTAAAACTCTCCCCAGTCTGGCTGTAAACAAGTTAACCCAATCTCTCTCCACATGGTAACCACAGACTTTCTATCATCAAGTACAAAGTGAACATCGTAAGTATCTTTGACATATTTATCATAGATCTCTTTTTTAATAAGAGCGTCACTGCGATAGTCCGAAGAGTCACGCATATAAAGATATGAGTAAGGAATGTTATGCCGTGCTAACCAATCCTTTGTCAAGTTCTCGTAATTACTAGGTCTTCCAGTTATCAGTATGATAGCGTTATTGTCTGCATGAAAAAGTCTTACAATACTCTCACACCACGCGTTAACCTTATCCTCGCCCATTCCATCATAGAACTCTTTCCAATTTGGCTCCTTTCTTTGTACTAAATGAACTCGCTGATCTAGATTAGTAAGTGTCCCGTCTAAATCAACAATGATAGCTTTTTTCTTTATTTGTTTACTGCTCAATTTCTACTCGATGTTCTAATTTTTCAACAATCAGCCCTTCTAGGTCCTTATAGCAAAAGTCTTGATGATCAATTGGAGGAAGAATCGTTAGGTGAATTCTTCTTCTTTTAAAAGGGTTTGCACCTTTAAAAAGACCTCCAGCATGAGAGAAATAACTGCCCCAAGCACCATTAATAATGATAGGAACGACTCTTGTTTGTGTGTCATCTACAATTTTTTTTATTCCAGGTTGAAACTTTCTAACAGAGCCATCTCTAGTAACATAACCCTCTGGGAAGATTCCTACGCAGTTATGTTCATTAAGATTGTCATAAATAGCGGAGAAAGCATTTGTTAAGGTCTTTTTATTCTCTCTACTCGTTGCAATTGGAATAAGACCGTAGTGCTTAAACATTGTTCTTAGAATTGGTTTATTATAATAGACATGGTCAATAATCCAATGAACAGGTCTTGGTGAGACTGCCATGATAAAAAGCCAATCGACAAACGAGACATGATTCGCAGCAACTATTAATGGTCCTTCGTTAGGAAAGTTTTCAATGCCATCATAGTCAAGTTTATAAAAAACTTTTGAAGCGACAAAAGCTATAAAACGCCACATATATTTTACGTAGAAAAAATACATAAGAGGAATCATAAAGAGATTAATGATAGCAAGAAGTGCCAAGATATTTGGAAGAGAAACATGAAAGGCATGAAGTGCCATAAGCATCACACCTGCAAGAACCATAAAAATTGAATTCCAAATATTATTGGCCGCAATCATCCTTGCAAGAAAGGAAGGTTTTGATCTTGTTTGTAGATATGCCTGTTGCGGTATTATGTACATCCCACCAAAAGTCGTCACCATAAAGAGATCAAAAATAGCTCTATAACTTCCAGGTCCTGCAAAGAATAGTGAAGGGCCAACTAATTCACTATAAGGGCTTTGCCACGTACTTGTCGTCCAAAATAAGTCCATAAGAAACAGAGACATTCCTAAAGTTGCAAAAGGAACCATACCAACTTCAACTCTTTTTCCTGAAAGCTTATTACAAAAGAAAGCTCCTGTTCCCATACCGACTGTAAAGGTTGCAAGTAAAAGAGTCCCTACTAACTGATCCCCCATGAAAATAGTCTTACATATTTCTGGCAGTAGTGAGAGAATACATGCTCCAAAAAACCAAAACCATGAAATACCAATAATGGCATGAAAAACTTTTTTCTCTTTAAAAGAAAGTTTTAAAATATCAATGGTCGGTTTAATAAAGGTATAATCAATATCAACTCTTTCATGACTAATACCAATCTTTCTTTGTTTAAAGGCCGTGATAATCCCCACAATTGAAGCGAGTATGATGCCTAGACTTGTGATGCTTAGAGCATTTTCGTTTGCCGCAGATATACCTCCAAGTATTGTACCAATTAAAATGGCCACAAAAGTTCCGGCACCAATAAATGCATTTCCAAGGGTGATTTCTTCTCGCTCTAAGATCTCTGGTAATGAGCCAAACTTTACGGGAGAGAAAAAAGCACTCTGAGCACCCATTAAAAAAAGAGTAAACAGTAAAAGTCCATAACTTTCAGTCATGAAACCGGCCGCTGCAATAATCATGATAATAAGTTCAGAAAACTTAGTCGCTTTAACAACACTGGACTTATCATAGTGATCTGCAATCTGACCTGCCGTCGCTGAAAAGGTCACATATGGTAAAATAAAGATTGCTCCGGCCATTGCCACAATGGTTTTTGCATCAAGTCCCATAAGTTCAACATTCTTATAGGTAATTAAAATAACGAGGGCATTTTTAAATAAATTATCATTGGCAGCCCCTAAGAACTGGGTCCAAAATAAAGGCCAAAAACGACGATCGGTCGTAATCATTGAAAGCGACACAATTCTCTCCTGAAAAAACAATATTAAAATGCTACAGATAGTCATTGCCCTTGTCAGTAAACGGCGCACAAATCTATAATGTCGAGATATATAACTCTAGGAGATAATCATGAAATTATATCACTATGTTCACTGCCCATTTTGTGTACGCGTTCGTATGGCGCTTGGTCTTTTGAATATTAAATATGAATCCATTGTTCTACCCTATGATGATGAAAAAACACCGATAGACTTAATGGGAAAAAAGATGCTTCCAATAATGAGCTTTGAAGACGGATTTACTTCAAATGAAAGTCTCATCATTATTGAAAAACTAGATGTATCAAACTTACTTGATATAGAGAAAGTTAAAGAGGATAGTTTTAAAGACTTTGAAAATCTCCTAAATAAAATTGGAGGTGATGTTCACTCTCTTTGCATGCCGTATTGGGTCTGGACACCGGAATTTAATGATAGCTCTAGAGAATACTTTACGAAGAAAAAAGAAGTCAAAAGAGGACCGTTTAAAAACCTCATCAAAGAGAAAGATAA
>NZAF01000077.1 GCA_002686115.1 Halobacteriovorax sp.
GGGTCTGCAATAGGTGCAGTCTGCTTTGTCGCAGTATCTTCTTGGGCCTCTTCTTTCTTATCATCAAACGAGTCATCAGTTTCTTCTAGCACAGTACCTTTGTAAAACTTAACAAGCCTCACAAATTTCTCTGTAAAGTCCTCTTCGACAAAATCAATCATCTCATGAAGTGGTATCTCTAAGACGGCAACAATTTTTGCGACAATTTGTGGGTTAATATCTGCAGTCTTTCTTGTGAGAAACCTACTCATCGTAGAAACACCGATATCTGATTTCTCTGCAAGATCTCGTTGCGTGAGAGATCCACGTACTTGCATATACTTACGTACTATCCCAAGAAATTCGTCCAACTTGTCTTTGTTAAATTCTGACATTGCAATCTCCTTTGAGGTTTCAAATTTCACATGCAACATCTGCAACTATCTGAAAACTCGTTTGGATAGATATCTGCAACTCAAAAATTGCAACTCTATCTCGTTAATATCCTTATCGGATTGCAAAATAATTTCTTTATGCAATTTTATTGCTTGACGCAAATAGTCAACTACTGTATTCTGTGTTTGAGCTTGCAACAACAGGCTCAAAAGCACACAGGCTTGGGGGTAATATGAACACACTAACTCGCTTTATCAATCCAGTATTTGAAAACAATCTTGACGAGACAAAGTATGAAATCATTGAAAATGAGAGTATTAAGTCTAATATTTTAGAGGGTTTATCAATCTCTGGATCTCTCTTCTCTCTAACTACATTTACCGACGTTACCTTCAAGTCTTGTGTGTTCTTTGCTTCGAGAATTGAAAATTGCACATTTGTAAATTGCAATTTCATCGATTGCAAATTTGAATTTTCTCACATTGCACACTCAGACTTTGAAAGTTGCAATTTTGAAAATTGCGAATGGGAATTTTCATCTTTTAAAAGTTCTAGTCTTAACCACATCAAGATTGATGTCAAAACACAGCTAGAGATCAATAGAGGGGGAAATACTCAGCAGAACTGTCTTGCTATCATGCCTACGAACTGGCTCGAGGCCGAAGCTCTTCAAGATGCCATCGACTCTAGAGTTGAGATTGAAGAAGGACACAATGAGTGGGGAACAAAACTACTTAACTTCTTAAAAGCTGCTTAAATTTACTTGGCCATATATTTGGTTCAAAGATCTCAAGGAAAATATGCCAAACGCCATCCTTAGCCGGAGATCTATTGTCTTACCTAAATATGAGAAAGGAAACTCTCTTTAGGAAATCTTTAACCTACCTTAAAGGGAGCCTTCATAAGGCTCCTCTTTTCAATCTAGAGGAAAGTTATGATTAAACTACTGAAAATATTAATCTTATTTGTTGTATCTCATTTTATTGCATTTGAATCGTGGGCCACTTTAAATATTAACAACAATGCTAATTATGCATTAGAGAGTCGTTGATTCATTTGAATCGATTTCTTCTTCAATATTTCTTTTATTCATAAGAAGAACCTTTTCTCCAAAGCGATCGGAGAAGCGAATAGCAACATCTTTTGCATTTTTCTCTCTTGCCTCGATATCGATATACATATCAAAAAGTGTTCTTGTTGCGAAAAGCTTAATCTTTCCGTCTTCAAACTTCCATGTTCCAAAACCATCATCTAGATTGGCCAAATGATAAAACCATCTACCATCTTTATACAGCGTAATCTCAATAGGATATTCATTATTATATAATGTAATATCCTCATAAATATTTGGATCTTTTGGTGCTTGTTTCTGATTAATATATCGAGAGAAATCTGCCGACTCTACCTTAAAAAAGGTAAGCTCACTCTTTTCACCTCTTCCTGTTTTTCCACAAGATGAAAAGGAAAGAGAAAATAGACATATAATGATAAAGGAATAAATTGATTTTATATTTTTCATAGAAAAATAATATGTAAAATTTATGAATTTGAAAAGCAGCCTAAAACTGTCAAAATCACTCGGGAAATATTTTTCCTTAAACAAAATCAAATATCGTTATATAATGTAAAAAAATAGTCAAAAGGTTATATATGAAAACAATACTAAAATCCCTATTAATTTTATCACTTACACTAACGGTAATTGCAAAACCAAAAAAAGGTGTTTTGATTGATATTTCTTTAAATCCAGCGGGTTCATTTCAAATCAAAGCAAAAGTGAAAGGAAGCCTCAAGAAGAAGGGTGATATGCTTGTTGCAGATAAGCTCGTAACAAAAGTATCGACTTTTAAAACAGGTGTTGATCTAAGAGATGACCATACTAAAAAAAAGATGCTCTACAAGAAGTTTCCAACTGTTGTTGTAACAGATGTAAAAGCTAAAAATAATCAAGGGATTGCTAAAATTAAGATCATGAACAAGATGAAGGAAATTAAATTTCGTTATAAAGACCTTGATAAGAAATATGCTCAAGCCGTATTTAAACTAAGCCTAAAAGAATTAGGAATTGGTGGAATCAACTATATGGGAATCGGTGTTGAAGACACTGTTAAAGTTACAGCAACTGTAAAAAAGAAATAAAGTTTATATTTTAATGAAACTAATCTCTACTCTATTAATATTATCTTTTATTTGCTCTTGTCAGACTGACAATTCAAATAGCTTTGATGACATACTTGGAAGCTCTTCTATAGATCCAAATAACCCTAATCTTGTCAAAGCTTATGCTGTTATTGAAGAAAGGTGTATCGATTGTCACTCTGGTTATCATAATAGCTGGTCAGCATATGATACTGACGAAAAATGGATAGCCTCTGGAAATGTTACTGCCGGAATTATTGGTGATTCACCATTAATTATGAGACTTAAAAATCGTGGAAGTAATATGCCTCTAGGTGGAGCAAACCTTACAGAAGATGAATACAATGCTCTTGTGACCTGGATTGAAGGTCTTTAAAACAAATTCCAATCAAAATCAGATATTTCAAATATTTAATAGATAATGACATTTATCAAAGTCAAGGCCTTTATTTAAGCTGACAACTTTTTGTGGTAGTCGAGGTTACGAAATCTTAAGAAAAACCTATTTCTTATCCTTTTTATCCATATGAAATTAAAGAAATACTCATTTTTCCCGACAAGAGATGTAGGTTTTTACAATTTTAGATTTCCAAAATCTAATAAAATGAAATTATTGGAATACTAATCGGCCCAAAAAAAGGCGTAATTATGAGTAAGAGAAAGTTAATACTATCACTACTAATGATTTCATTAGCTGTACCAGCAACTGCTGGTTCAAGAGAGCAAGCAGCAAGACTCTTTTCATCTTTAACTGGTGCGAAAGCCAGCAGGGAACAACTGGACATAATCGAGAAAAAGATTAAAGAAGGTAAAGAAAGAGAGATTGCCAGAGATATTATCGACTCTCAAAATGGAATCAATACTAAAGGAATGTTTTATAACATTGTCCTTAAGAACTTAGTTACACCTTGGACAACTGAGGATGGAAGTGCCCTAGAGCCACTGAATGACATGAGTGCAACTATCATTGGTCAAGTTAGAGATGAATACGATAGAACTCCTGATGGTAAGATTGTTGGTCCTTTGAGATTTGGCGATCTTCTTCATGATAATGTTGTTTATAAAGCAGAAGGACAAGTTGCGACAGCACTTAGATGGGAAAGCACAAAGAACTGTGGTTCAATGACAGTTTGTGAAGATTGCGATACTCCAGATAACGTTGCAGGTAGACTTAAGTGGATTGATACTGAATCATCAAAGTGGGTTTGTCGCTTAACAGAATTATCAAATAATGATTATAAGAATGCTAGAAACTCAAACAAACTCTATATTCCGCATCTAGACTTATTTATAGAAACAAATCTTATCAGACACACAAACGCACATTATGCTCACATTGATAGACTTGGTCTTGATCTAAGTGATCCTAGAATTTTAAAAAGAAGAACACAAAATGTTGTACTTCACCAAAATGATTATGAAATTGCTGGGATTTTAACAACAAGAGCTTTTGGTAAAGCCTATATGACAGATGGAACAAATAGAGCGCCAGTAGCGTTTTCTATGAAAAATTTCTTTTGTCATGAAATGGAACAGTTAAACGATACGACAATCCCAGATTACAGAAACAGAAGAGATGTTGATAGATCTCCAGGTGGAAACTCTAGTACATATAAAACTTACTGTATTGGATGTCATGCGGGTATGGATGCATTTGCTGGAGCATTCGCATTCTATGATTTTCCAGATGGGGCCCTAATTTATAAACACTCTAGAGTTACAGAAAAAATTAATAAAAATGCTGTATTTGAAGATGGTTATGTTGTGAGTGATGACTCATGGATAAATCTTTGGAATACAGGAAAGAACGCATCTTTTGATTGGGGAAAAACAACGGAAGGTTACGGTGTAAAGTCGCTTGGGAAGATGTGGGGAGAAACAGATCAACTTAATCATTGTATGGCCAAACAAGTTTTTGAAAAAGTTTGTTTTAGAAAAGTTCAATCTGATGTTGAGAAAAAATCAGTAGAAGAACTTGCTACTTTTTTCAAAGGTTCAGGTCAGAACATGAAACGTCTTTTCATTGAAACAGCCGTTTTATGTATGGGAGAATAATTATGAAGTATACACTACCGATTCTGATATTATCTCTTCTTATAAGTTGTACTCCAGGTAAAAGCTCTAAAAGTAGCTCTTCTGCAGGATCTTCTGAAGCTCCAGCAACTAATGAAGACGCAAGTTCTTACCTAAACTTAGAAAAGATTGAAAGAAATATTGTTGTAAGAACATTTAATGAATATAACTCAGCACTATCACTTGCAACTGATGTACCTATCAGCCATGAAAATGTAGTAACAGAATTTAATGCGATTAAAAATTCACTACCTTCAAACAATAGTGCTAAAACGTTTTCATCATTTTCTCAAGTTTCAGCACTCAGACTTTCATTTTCTTATTGTGATGTCTACATGAATATATCTCCTCTTTGGAAAGATTTTGACTTTGACTCAGGAAGTGACAGTCAAATACTCAATATGCTTATGGAGAATTTATTAGACTATAGTAGCTCTAAGCCAAGTGACATTACAAAGTACGCTGATTTGAAATCTAAATTAGACGATATTATTAAGAACAAACCAGTTGATGGACAAGTATTGGTTCAATCTACAGATGGTGGACCTGGTACCGTTAAGAAAAGATTAACGACAATGGCCTGCTCTGCAATACTTTCATCTTCATATTATACGACACACTAAGAGGCAATTATGGGAAAACTAGTTAAACACGACAACCCAAATGTTTTACTTTACGATGATCACAAGATTCCAACAACGAGAAGAGATTTTCTAACTCAAGGAATTATTGGTCTATCAACAGCGATCACTACTCCACTTTTTGTATCAAGCAAAGTGTATGCGAATTCAGCTGCAGCTTGCTCTGAGAATAACATATGTGGTGTCCCGTATCTTTGTGTTGAGGGTGCTGGAGGGATGAATATTGCTGGTGGAAATGTCGCAGTTGGTTTTAGTAGTGATGAAAACCCACATGACTTTGGAAGTTTAAATCTAACAGACTACCACACTCTTGGTTTATCAAAGGCCCAACACCCTAGTGTATCGAGCATGAATGATGATAATTATGGGATACGTTTTCATTCTACTTCTGGAATTCTTGAAGGTATGAATTCTGTTCTAAGTGAACCTGTTGATGGAGTTGACTTAAGACAATCAGTTGATGGTGTTTTAATTTGTGCTCGTACAGCAGATGATTCAGCAAACAATCCGCTTAATACTATGTACGCAGCAGAGAGAGCTGGCGCAAAAGGAAAACTTGTTCCTCTTATTGGTGATACCAATACTGACTCCGGCTCAAGATCTCCTTCTCCTCAAAAGTTAGTTAACCTTTCAAAGAGACCTTCTAATATAAGAAACTTTAGAGATGGTGAAGGACTATTGAGTATTAATGATAAGCTAATGAATGAGGACTTTTTAAATGCTAGTGCCAATGGTGGTGGCGACAGAATGAAAAAATTTTTAAAGAGAATCGCTGGTATTTCAGAATCTAACTTTAGAGGAATTGCTTCTGATGAAGCTGCAAAAGAACACCTCATGAAAGCGAGTAATGGAGTTGAAGCTATCTTCAACAAATTTAGTCCATCTAAATTAAATCCAATAAACGACGCAACAGTTAAGGCCCAACTTCAGTCTGCCTTTGGAGGTGATCCAATGACAGATAATGTAAACGACGAAAGAGTTGCTTCAATTGCAAATCTTGTTACAAGTAGAATTGCTGGAGCAGGTTCTATTCAAGTTGGTGGTTGTGATTACCACTCAGGTGACGCAAGTCGAGGAATGGGAAAGGATCGAGAGATTGGAAGATATATTGGTAAATGTATTAAATTAGCGGCCCTAAGAGGTGAGCCACTATTTATTCACCTCTACACAGATGGTGGTGTAGCTGGAGATAGAAACGGTGTTTTAGATGAAACAGCTGATGGGAAAGGAAGAGTCATTTGGACCTCTGATTCAGGTACGAGATCATCTACTTTAATACTTGTTTTTAAGCCTGGTCACAATAGATCAACTGACGGTGATTTAATTCTAGGGAGCAAGAAAAGTGATGGGAAAGATCGTACAAGACAAATAGGCCACTTTAGAAAAGGTGGAGGAGTTGAATTGACCGCAACTTCTATTGCAAATAATGTTAGTAAAATCTGGGTAGGTATTATGCTTAACTACCTTGCTTTCTCTTCTGGAAAAACTGATGACGATGCCGTAATAGCTGAAGCTATTCAAAATTTTAAAGATCGTTTTCCATTTGAGGATTTACCTGATGATGCTGAAGATCTCATCAGACTAAAAGCAGCTTAAGATAGTTAGTTAATAATTATTTCAAGAATATCGTTTTATTCTTGAGTTGATATAAGGTGGGACGTCATGAAGCTGGACGTAATAGTAATTTCGATACTTTTCAGTATCATCTTCACTGGTTGTGTAGCACCTGGTGGTGAAAAA
>NZAF01000078.1 GCA_002686115.1 Halobacteriovorax sp.
ACACTAGGGTGTGAAGAGAAGTCGGGTTCACCAACATTTAGGCCAATGATTTTTTTTCCATTGGCCCTTAGTTGAGTTATTTTTTCTGAGATTTTAATGCTTCCTGATGGAGTGATACCTTCAACACGTTCAGATAATTTCATTTGAATCCATTTAGTAAGGCTTCGTTACTTTTTATCTTTATTTTTTAAATTAAAATCATTCATGATTTTTGTTTGTTGCCTTACTGATTCAGTATGAATCACATGGAAAATATCTTCAATATATTTTTCATCAAGGTCCATTTTGCTTGCTAGTTGACAGCGCTCTTTCATAACCTGATCCATTCTACCAATTTGAAGAGGAGTTACATTATTGTCTTTTTTAGTCTGACCAATTTCGTTAACTACATTCATTCTCATCCTTAATAATTCCATAACTTCTCGGTCAATTTTATCAATCCCCATTCTTAATTTATCAAGAGTGTCTTCAAAATTCTTATCAAGACTAAACTCTTCTCTAAGAGATAGGTTATTTATGATTTCAATGAGCCTTGCAGGTGTGACCTGTTGTTTGGCATCACTAAGGGCCTTGTCTGGATTAATATGTGTCTCAACCATTAGTCCTTCCATATTTACATCCATTGCTTTTTGACAAACTTCAGCGATCAGGTCTCTTGTTCCTGCGATGTGACTTGGATCACAAATAATTGGTAGGTCTGGCAAATTTCTTTTTAACTCTATTGGAATAGACCAAATAGGTAGATTTCGATACTTTGTTTTCTCAGCAGAAGAGAATCCTCTATGTATAGCAGCAAGCTTTGTTAAACCAACAGTATTAAACCTTTCAATAGCTCCCATCCAAAGAGCGAGGTCTGCATTGATAGGGTTTTTTACCATAACTGGAATATCTACACCTTTAAGTGCATCTGCTATTTCTTGAACAGCAAAAGGTGAAACGGTTGTTCTAGCACCAATCCAAAGGATATCGATATCGTGCTTAAGAGCAAGCTCAACATGTGATGCATTTGCGACTTCTGTAGTGACAAGTAAACCAGTTTCTTGTTTCACTTTTTGAAGCCATGGTAGTCCAACAAGTCCGACACCTTCAAATGTATTAGGCCTTGTTCTTGGTTTCCAGATACCTGCTCTAAAAACCTGTACCTTGTCGTTCTCTTTTACTTGATGAGCAATGGCAAGCATCTGCTCTTCACTTTCTGCTGAACATGGTCCAGCGATGACAAGTGGCTTTTTTTCATCGATTTTAGGCCAAGTACTTAGTTTGTCGATTTTCATAACTACCTCTTCTCTTTTTAAAGTATTCAAGGATTATACAGCAATTCAGATACCAATTGTGCTTGATGAAAGCTTTATAAAGTATAGAAAAGACGTAGAAAAGTTTTAAACGAAGTGACAGATCTGTCTTTTGTTTAAAAGTTAAACAGATTTCTCCTAAAACCCATATAGGCTTGTTTGATTATTTGACGATATGAATGTGTTGCTTTGAATTTTTTTAAAAAATTTATTTATACAATATGTATTTTAGAAAATTTGCTGCCTAAAGATTTTGGCAGTACACATTAGTGCTTTGCCAACTCGTAAGATATTTTGATTCATATATACTTAGTTTCAACCTAAGTATTATCCCGATTTAAAGTAATCATTACTTTTAATCTTTTAGGTTAAAATTAACTACATTTTAACTCTAGGAGAATGTCATGAAAAAACTCTTACTACTAACAATTCTTTTTAATTTATCTTTTACAGTCATTGCTAATGAAGATGAGTCGATGGGTGAAGAAACAACAACGACGATTAGCACTGATAGTGAAGATACAATGGATACAAGTTTAGATACTGAATCTGACTCTGAAGAATAAGTAACAAGATTATCGATTTATGGGCATATTAATTTATGTCCATAAACCTAAGCTATATACATGGCAGAATTTTTTTCATTTTCTCGAACTTCTACTTGAGTAACCCAGACTCTACCATCCGTTTTCTTTTTAATCATGTCATTTACTTTTTCATATACAAACTCAGCAGTACCTTCCATGCCAGCGTTTGGAAGTACGCGCATTTGAATGACGCCCTCTTCGTCTAGTTTTTGAAATGTTTCTCTATAAGGATCATCTTGTGAAACAAGAAATGTATGATCGAACATATCTTCAAGCCATGCCTTAACATCTTTGAGGTCCCCAAAGTCCATAACCCACATCTCTTTAGTAAGTTCTTTTGCTGCAAATTCAAAATGAAATGAGCGGCTGTAACCGTGCACAAAGCGGCAATGACTTTCAGCTTTCCACTGACGATGAGTACAAGGGTATCCATAAAAGCTTTTTGTCGATTTAAATTGTTTTGCCATTGCATTATTCCTTTTTAAACTTCACCTATTTTTGCGAAACGCTCGGTTGATTCAATCAGTGCCGATGTAATTCCTTTTTCACTGAGGGAATGACCAGCATCATCAATGATTTCAAGCTTCGCCTCAGGCCATGCACGATGTAACTCCCATGCTGATTCCATAGGACATACCACATCATAACGTCCTTGGACGATAATGGCCGGGATATGTCTAATTTTGTCTATATTTTTAAGGAGCTGGTCTTCATCTTTAAAAAACCCTTTGTTTGTAAAGTAATGGCATTCAATTCTAGCAAAAGCATCTGCAAATTCATCTCCAGCAAAACTATCCATAAGCTCACTGCTTTGAATAAGCTTACTTGTCGATGCCTCCCATACAGACCAGGCTTTTGCCGCTTCAGAACGGATATCTTTATTTTCTGATGTGAGTCTTTTATAAAAAGCTTTAACAAAGTCACCTCTTTCTTCTGCAGGTATTGGAGCGATGTATTTTTCCCATGCATCTGGAAATATCTTTGATGCACCTTCTTGATAAAACCAATCGATCTCTTTTTTTCTTAGCATAAAAATTCCTCTAAGAAATAGTGCATCAACAGAATCCGGATGAGTCTGGGCATATGTAAGAGATAGGGTAGAGCCCCAGCTTCCACCAAAAACGGACCATTTTTCAATTCCAAGATGAACTCTTAGTTTTTCAATATCTTCAACAAGATCCCAAGTGGTGTTCTCTTCAATCTCTGCGAATGGTTTTGACTTTCCGCATCCTCTTTGGTCAAAAAGAACAATATGATATTCGTTTGGATCAAAGTAACGGCGATAGTTTGGTTGAATTCCCCCGCCAGGTCCTCCATGTAAGAAGACTACTGCTTTTTTTCCTTTTGAACCACATTCTTCATAAAAAATTTCATGTAGCTCAGAGACTTTTAAATATCCTTCATTAAATGGATTTATTTCTGGGTAGAGTGTTTTCATTATTATCCTTTTCAAAAAAAAGTTGTACTATGCCTCTATGAATAAGGGTTTTATCATAAACGATTCTATAACAGATGGTGCGAATGGTATAGAGTTCCATTACTGGTTAAAAAGAGATAATGACGTCGCAAAAGTCATTTTTACTGGTGAGAAGGCTATCTTCTTTATTGAGTCAGATACAGAGTTGAGTCCAGATAGAAGGTTTGAAAGAAAGTCATTAAATCTTAAAGCTTTTAATGGAAGAAAGGTTGATGGTCTTTATTTTAAATTTCAAAAAGACTACCTACAAGTAAAAAAAGAATTTGAAGAAAGAGGTGTAAGGACTTACGAGTCTGATATTTGGGCAAATGATCGTTTTTTAATGGAGAGATTTATTAATGGCTCTTTCGAGTTTAATGGACCTTCTCAAAATACTAAAGGGTATGAAACTTTTGTAAACCCAAATATAAAATCATGCTCTTTTGTTCCAAAGTTCGAAATCATGTCTCTTGATATTGAAACCTCTCTAGGCACAGACCTATATTCTATTGCTATTCATCAAATAGGCACCGAAGAGATAAAAAAAGTTTATATGATAGGTGATTTAGAAGATCGTGATGGAGTTGAGTTTTTTCAAACTGAAAAAGATCTTTTAGTTAAGTTTTTAAGGGACTTTCAAGATTTTAATCCTGAAGTAATTGTTGGATGGCATGTCATTGGCTTTGACTTAAAGTTCTTAGAAGATAAGTGTTTAAGTCTGGGATTAAAATTAAATTTAGGACGAAATAACTCAGAAGTTCGTCTCGATCAAAGAGCAAATGGTCAATGGTTTGCAAATATTAATGGTCGTGTTGTTCTCGACGGTCCAAGAGTTCTTAAACTTGCTTTTTATCAATTCGAAAATTTTAAACTATCAACTGTTTCTAAAGCAGTTCTTGGTGGAAATAAAGATATTGAAGCGGAGGGAAGTGAGAAGGTTGAGGAAATTGAAAGACGCTTTCATGAAGATAAATTTTCCCTCGCAAAGTATAATCTTCTCGATTGCACATTGGTTTTAGATATTTTTTCAAAACTGTCATTAATAGACCATCTTACAAAGAGAGTTCTCTACAGTGGATTACTACTAGATAAATTAGGGATTTCAACAAGAGCATTTGATCATATCTACCTTCCAAAAGTACATCGAAAAGGATTTGTTGCAAATAACGTTCTTGATATTCAAAAAGAAAAGGCAAGTCTCGGTGGATACGTGATGGAAGCCAAAGCAGGACTTCATGAACATGTCGTTGTTTTGGACTTTAAAAGTTTGTACCCAACAATTATTAAAACATTTAAAATTGATCCTATTGGAAGGCTCCATGGCAATATAGATCCTGTAACGACTGTAACAGGAGTTCAGTATTCAAAAAAAGAACATATCCTACCTGGAATTATTGATGAGCTTCTTTTAAAAAGGGCCGAGGCAAAGAGGAATAACGATCAAAACCTTTCTCAAGCAGTAAAGATATTAATGAATTCTTTCTATGGTGTCCTCGGCTCAGCTGGGTGTCGCTTTTATCATGCTGACCTTGCTAGTTCTATTACAGAGACTGGTCAATGGATATTAAAGCAGAGTATTCAATATATTGAAGAAAATGGTCATAAAGTAGTCTATGGCGATACAGACTCACTTTTTATTAAACTTAATTTTCTAGAGGTAGGCTCTCGTGATCAAACAGCTAATGAACTTGCAAAAAAAATAAATAATTTCCTCAGTGAAAAAATAAAAAAACAGTTCTCTGTTGAGTCCCATCTTGAGATGGAGTATGAAAAATACTTCTCAAAATTATTTCTTCCTTTTTCAAGAGGAGGAGATCAAGGAACAAAGAAGAGGTATGTTGGTCTTCTCGGAAATGGGGAACTCTATTTTTCAGGCATGGAGTACGTAAGAAGTGATTGGACAAAATTAGCTAAAAAATTTCAATTTGAACTTTTTAAAAAATACTTTCATGGAGAGAGCTTAGAAGAGTTTATTAAAGACTTCGTAGCAGAATTTAAATCAGGCTTATTTGATGACTTGATTATTTATAAAAAGAGACTATCTAAGCCGTTAGATGAATATACAAAGTCAAACCCTCCACACGTCAAAGCAGCAAAGCTTCTGCGTGAAAAGAATCCAGATATGTTTATTAAAGATGTCGAATATGTCATGACTCGTTTTGGACCTATTCCAGCATCCTTTGAAATCAAAGATGTAGACTACTCCCACTACATTGATAAACAATTAGCTCCTATAGGTAATGATGTGCTAAAATTTTTAGAAAAGGACTTTGATGACATCGTTAGCGGAAGTCAGATGACCCTTTTTTAAGGAATAATTATTGTCACGAATTAAGAGAAATTGGATTTTCATTTTTGCATCTACGACTATTATCGGCGGAGTATATTTAAATTATAAAACCACAATTTATGAATATATATGCCTTACCGAAAAAAATGCTCCAGGGTGTTACCTCTTATATCTAGAATATAAAGATACTGAGAAGTCTAAAGCTCTACGATTTTTAGAAACTTCTTGTGAATTAAAATACGAGTTTGCTTGTACTGAAAGTAAGAAGCAAAGAAAACTTAAAGCTACTAGAAATTAAGTATGAAAGAGAAACTAGACGTTAATATTAATAATTTAAAGATTGTCACGAAGAGTGTTTATAAAGAAAGTCAAAGAGTTAATCTTATAACTCTGGCATCTAGTTCTAGTTTTTATCTTATCCTTACATTTATCCCTACAATGTTACTATTAACAAGGCTTGTCGGTTTATTTATACCAGAAGGGGGGCAAGCTTCAAAAGTTGTAACGGGTTATCTTGGCCTTTTCATACCGTCTCACCTTGAAGGTGCAATAGAGATGATTGGAGGTATTCTTAGTAAGGCCCTCTATGCTAAAGGCTCATACACTTTTTTTAATTTTGCAGTTTTGGCTACATCTTGTTTTGGTTTTATTAATTCTATTTGGAGAAACTTAGCAATTATTACTCATGATAAAAGTTATAATTCTGTAAAAAAGTATTATAAAGGAATTATTTTTTTAGCGATTGGACTCATCTTTTTACTCTGTGTCTTTTTCCTACCTATGTTGATAGGTTTTCTTATATCTCTCTTAAAATTTCCATTCATTATGAATATTTTAGAGTATTTCAATGTAGCCGATCTCTATACAAAAGTACTTGGGTATATTGAAAGTGCAAAATATATCTCATATCTTCTCACATTAGTTTTTGTATCAGTCTTTTTTAAATTCATACTTTTTAATAAAGTTGATTTTAAAAGGGCCTTTCTAGGAGCTTTTATTTTCACAAGCCTTCTTAGTATTGTTAGAGTTTCATTTTATCTTTATGCAAATATGGTAACATCTGGTCTTTTAAATAATTATGGAGCCTCATACATTGTTGTCCTGATGTATATCTGGGTTTTTCTTAGCATGATACTTTTTTACTCAAGTATAGTTGTTTCACTTGAAATGATGAAATTTAAACTCAAGGGGTCTTGAGTTTTAGATCCATAGACATTATATTAATTCTTCGAGGTATATGTGATAAGAGCTTTAATTGACTTATATATTCTAGTATTAATTGTTGACGTAATTGTCAGCTATCTGCCTCAGTACAAACATCATCCAGTCGCTATTAAAATCAAACAATTAGCTGACTTTTCATGCAATCCTATAAGACGTGTGTTACCTCCCCATCAAATTCCTTTTGATATCTCTGCAATTATAGTTATTGCAGGCCTTAAGGTATTTGAAGCCATTTGGTAATTTATATGAATTTATAATCAGTTTTTCCGATAAGTTAGTATGAAATTTACTTATCTTCTTTTTATTATACTTCTTACAAGCTGCTCCCATCAAAATATTGAAAATTATAGGTCATTGGCAAATGCAGAAAATATTAACTGCCATCAAGCTATAAATTCGTTTAGAGAATATAAACACTATGATGTTGTAGGTAAAAATCCATTCTACCGCTCCTATCATGATGACCTCAAGTATTCTTTGGTGTCTCGAAGACTTGAAGGAGCAATAAGATGGTGGATGAGGTTTGGGAAAAGAAAGTATTCTCAAAAAAGAATTCAAGCAAATTATGCGTATCATAATACAAAGAAAATTCTAAAACTTGAGAGTTCATATTCCGTGGCCCAAGGGGTGAAAGAATTCTATATTGATACAGAGACTGCATACTTTATTTCAAAAAGCGCATTTGATAAAAAGATATACGTTCAAAACTTTCGAGATCATATGAATGTGACAAATATAGATGAGCTTCGCGCAGAGTTTGAAGAGGTTGCAAGAACACATCAATTTTCTATTTTAAAAGCAGATGATTTTAGAACTGATAATATTGAAAAGCTAAAAAAATTAATTGAAAAAGAAATTAAAGAACAAGAATCTCAAATTATAAAGTGGGGAATGGATCTTACACAATCATTCGAAATGTACCGAGTGACAAGAAACTCTCTAGAGGATGTCGCAAGAGATGAATCTGATCCAAACTATGAGAAAGTAAAAAAGGTTTTAGAATATTTAAGTATAAAGAAATTGCTCGGTGATTGTGTTGTGTGTGGAGATATCGATCAACTTTCAAGACCTAATATTGATACTATGGTTGAATATATTCAATCATTAAGAGTTGTTAAGATTAAGAGTTTAAGACGTCAATTAGCTTTTGAGATATTTATGAGCTTTGTTGCCCTCGCTCCAAGTAAGTTTATTAGTGACTTCATCGATCTTTTCTTGAAGAATCTAACAGCATATGTTCCTGGAGTTAAAAATGTTCGAAGGGCACTGAAGTCACTTTTTAACGATAGCCTTGATATGATTAAATTTTATCCGACGATTGATGGGATTATTTATTCCGACAGCTCGAGTGATGTTTTGGCCGAAGCATTTATGAAGGAGTATTCAGAGAAGAAAGATAAGAAATTTCTCCTGACTTTTGAAAGAAGAATTGATTCTCCAGACACTCGCGCTAAAATTTATGAATACTATAAGAGCAATCAAGAGAATCCTCATTATCAAAGAATGCTAACTCTCATGGATGAAGCTAGAGAGGAGGCAAAAGCACTCGACTTACTAGTTGATAATTATCTTCCTGATTTTAATATGAGTTTAAGAGTTTCTACAGAAGCGATGTTTCTCTTAGGGATGGGATATGTTGGAACACAGGCCTATTTTGAACTGATAGGGGAAGTTGAAGATAGGACAGGTATTGATATATTAAAAGACGAACAAATTAGTAAAGCGACAGAGAAAGCAATTATAGAAGCAGCCTTAAAAGACAAAGTTGTACCAAAAGAGAAAAAAGAAGAACTAAAAAAAGAACTCGTCTTAATTTTAAAAGAAGAAAAAACTCAACTGAATGATTAGACGACTATTGTCAAAACATGTAAAATCTATGTAACATTATGAAGATACATTTCCTAAGGAAGGGAGATTTAATGAGAGAGTTTGACTTCTTAGCTCAAGAAACTGTGCGTCTTACAGAAAATTTAGATGATATCGAATTTGAAAGAGAGTTCTTTCTAGAGAACCCATTATTTGAAGAGATCAGTAATACTGATAATGAAATAACATATCCAGAAACACCTGGAGTTGTTTATAATATTCTTTGGGCGGGTAATACCGTATCTTTAAGAGGGGTTCCAACAGATAATATTCGTGGTGTTTTTGATCATCTTCAAACAGGTGACAGAGTATTGTTGAAGAAGTTTAAAATTGATGAAAATCAAATTGATACCCTCTTTTTCTTTGAATGTGATCATTTAGAACAAGCAGAGGTTCTCGTCGATCAATTATTCTTAAAGCGCTATCCGATGGAGGAGGAATTAGTTTGTAATATTTCTGATCCTGGATTTAGTTGGTGGTACTTAAGAACAGATTGTGGTTTTCGAGTGAACTTTAAGTCACATAAAACAGAAAATGGAAGTCACCGTTTAAAGCTAGGACCAATTGGTGATGTTATGGTTGCTTCAGTTCGCCTAGCAAAAATAATTGAACACATTAAAGAATTTATGCCAATTCAAGAAGTAAAAATTAGTGAAAAATCATTTGTTCTTGAATCAAGCGAAGTTATTCATCCAATAATTGAAGAATTTAAAGCTATTTTCGAAAGTGGACTTATTGAAGAAGACTCAGCGATGCTATGTGAACTTCCTATGACTGAAAAATTGTTCTTACTTGAATTAGCAGCGATTAGAAGGTTTTGGCTTAATCTTGAAAAGACTGTTTCACCAGTGACTCAGGCAAAAGAGAAAATTCTTAATTAGTATTTGTGTATAATTTATAACGTGGTAAAATATTACTAAGATTTAAAAACAGGATGTTTTTTTTATTATTATAGGATGTAAGAGTGCAGTTTTCATTTGGAAAAAAAGAATCACCCGCGTCAGCTCCTTCAGCTGATGATAAACTACAACGTGCCATTGAAAGAAATAAGAAAAAAATGCAGCAAAGACAAGCTCGTATGTCCTCAAGTGGATCATCATCTTCTAGTCTTGCTAGTAAATTAAGACAAACGGGGGCAGGTCCAGATCAAATAAGAAAACCATCTACTTCAAGTAGTATCCTTGAAAGAATGAGAGCAAATAAATCAGCACCTTCATCTTCACAGGCTTCAAGTGCTTCGATGAATGCATCAAGAGCAAATAGACCTTCTGGTGGATCAAGTGCAGCTAGTAGTCTTGCGGATAAACTTAGAAGAAATTCTGCCGGGACACCTCCTGAGATACCGGGCTCAAGAGAGATGCCACAGAGATCTTCAATGTCATCAAGCTCAGGTCTTGGCTCAATGAATTCTGGGCCAGCTAGAAGACCTGTAACTTCTGCTGACTCTATTGAAATGCAAGCTCCTGTTAGAAGAAACTCATTACCTGCAAAAAATGTAGATTACGAAACAACAAGGGTTACTCGACAGAGTAAGTCTACATCTAGAAAAGTAAAAAAGAAAAAAACTTTTGAACTAGCATCATGGTTTGTAAAAGGTGCATGGTTATTCTGTGGTTTTCTCATTCTTAGACTTCTTTTTTCAGAAGGTGGTATTGTTGAATATCAGCAAACAAAAGCATCTTACGTTAATATGCAAAAAGAGCTTGCTGATTTAAAAGTTGAAAATGAAAACCTTATGATTGAGTTAAAAAATATGAAAGAAAGTTCATTGTTTCAAAAGAAGTTAGTTAGAGATCATCTGGGTTATATTGATAAGAATGAGTATCTCGTACTTTTTTCTAATGAGTAATAATTTAGCTATTTTCTAAAAAGCTTCACTTTTTCACTTTTATCTGACCATTTTATAAATTTACCGGGTTTTATTCCAAACTTCTTCGCTTGACCGGCTTTAAGTTCTAAAACATATTGAGCATGATGTTGCTTTGTCATAGGTACTTCTTCAGGTGGACCTTTTTTTTCAAAATGTTTCATATTTTCTTCTACTGCGACAACTCGTAGATCTTTATCAATAAAAATAATATCTAAGTTGAAAAAAGTGTTTGGCATCCAAAAGGCCATTGGTCCCAT
>NZAF01000079.1 GCA_002686115.1 Halobacteriovorax sp.
AGTTGTCTCTTGGTACACACTTTTAGAAATACTAAATAGAGTATGGAGAAGTAAGCTTCGCCAGTGTCATTTCAATATCGCCTTCAAGAGAGTAATCAACAGATACGATATCCCCATTTTGAGTGTGCTTATAAGTATTGATAACATTTTTCTTAAAATCTAATAGAAGTTCATAAGTTTCTACATTTCCATTTTCAAATGTTAATTCAATGTACAGGCGGTTCATATTGATAACTTTACATGAGTCATCACTTTTACTTTTAACGTCAAAAGTTGCTTGTTCTACTTGTGCCTTCATCTGTTCTGTATCAATTTGTATTTCATTGTTTGAGAAAGAATTAATTAAAGTCTTTTGAACAGAGTAGAAAGGATTATATGTATACTTCCTTGAAAATGGCATTCTTGGTACATTCACAGATCGTGACTTATAACACTTTTCCCAAGAGAAAAATGACTTTGAACCTTCTGTTTTTACCGTTGTTTTAAAAGCTGCTTTTGTTATTTCAAATGGACCTTTGCTTCCAAGGTAATCATTACGATCATAGACCTTTAAGACGTCATTGATTTTGATCGTTGTAGATGCAAGTGCCATATTTGTAATAAGTAGTGTGATGATAGTAAATAGTGGCTTCATTTGTTACTCCTCAGTCTTTTAAAGTGTCGTGAAACTAACATTGAGTAAGACTTGAAGCAAGAATGAGCTTAGACAGAAAATATTGATATCTGTCAAAGTGATGAATTTTAAATATTTACAAGGGGGTGAAGAATGAAAGAATTACTTACTTTTAAGCATCTCTTCAATGATTTGAGCGGCTTTTTTAGCAGTCTCGGGATCATTTAGTTTTTTATTAATGGATTTCTTAAGTTGTTCTATTTGAGCTTTATCAGAAACATTATCGTGATTGATATTAGGTTTTTTCTTTGTTTCTTCAATGTTTGTTGCTGGAGAGGCCATCTTTTGCTCTTTTGTAGTGGAAGCGCTTGAAGATTTCTTCTTAGCGCTTCCTTGAAATAAATTTTTAAATTTTTTAACACCCATCTGTCTTAAGCAGCAGCTTCGCCAGAGTGTTTCTTTTTTTGGATCTTAGAGACTTTTTCCATATGATCTTCGATCACTTCATATAGCTCTAATTTTGTAGTGTATGGATCCATTCCATCCGGCATTGTGGAATATACTAGTTCATTGTCAATTTCAGCGAAAATATACCAGACGTTACCAAGTTTTTGAAAAAGTACATCGTTATGTCTTACTTGAGTTTCCATGCTTCCTCCTAAAGTTTTGTAGAGATCCTCTCTACACATGATTCAATTAACATATCGACTTAAACTTCTTTCTTTTAATTTATTTTGAATCTTTTCTAGAAAAGGGAAAAATCTTCCCTCGATGTCGTAGATGCCTGTTTTTATTAGCTCAAGAGTGTGGTGAAAAAGACGATAAGTAATTATGAAAACGAAACACTTGATCATTTCATTACTCTTTTTCTCTACAACAACATATGCAAAATATTGTTTATGTGAATCTAAGAATGGCAATTCTACTATCGTATCCAGTGAAGTTGAGAGTGCTGAGGCATGCAAAAGGAAGATAACAGATACGATTATAAAGAACTTCGATACTTTTGGATTTTGTTTAGATAAATCAGTGGTTAATATTAAGTGGAAGTGCGCTTCGCCAGAGGATTTTATGGCAAAGTATAAAGACCAAAGTATTTCTTGTGAAGAGATTAGACCCGCTTTTAGTGCTGTAAGTATGATCCAATCTATAAAGACAATAGATCAACTTAATAACACTGAATTAGGTACGCTTGAAGATCCATGTTTATCAAAGTATCAAAAAGAGCTTGAGGATATTTTGTTAAGCCAATTAGACGCCCAGCCAGTTGGTGATTCCAGGGCCATTCAAATTGAATTTTCAAATGAGAAAGACTTAAAGGCCGCGATAGAGAAGTTTGCTCCTGGTCATTATCTTGATTTTGTAAAAAATAGTTCACTAGAAGTAAATTTAACCAATGATAATAATCCATTCCGCGCAGTTTCAGATGACTTTACTGGTGGAGATGATCTTGGATACACACATGGATTAAAGATTGAGTTTAAGAAAAGACTTGATGATAAATATACAATGAGTATTTCATATTCAACAGATTTATATAGCAATACCACCCGACCTCAATGGCGTACAAATGACAATCAAGACGATGCTGGTAGAAACACGGCTATCATTTATGATTCAAATTCAATTGATAAGAATAAAGATGTCTTTTTAAAAGGTAACTATAATCACGAGACTGGAAAATATAATCAGTTTTTCATTGAAGAAAATAAGCTAAAAGCAATAGTTGAAATTATTGATGATGAAAATAATAATGTCTTTTACAAAGTTGGAGCAGGTGTTCATCAGATCAATGCTTCTAAGACAGATGGTAATATTTTGCTGTCATCATTAACTCAACAAGATAAATATCATGATAAAGCAGGCTTTCATACTTATGATAGTTTAAAACAGCCAGGGAGAGATCAGACGAGAACCTTTGTAGAGGCCGGTGCGGGAAGAATTGATAATTTTTGGCAAACTGACCGACAAAGAATATCTATGAGGAGTGAAGCAGATGTAAGTCTAACTGGTGTTGATGGTGCAAGTTACGCACAAGCTGGAGCGGCATTAAGATATGATTATCAAAATGGCGAAAATGCAACTGCATATAGGGCTCAGGCAAAAGTACAGGCAAGGGTCTACTCAACCGGAGAAACGCAAAAGAAAGCATCAGTTGAATTTATTATTGATAGTAAGAGACATCGATTTGGACTAGAGGTTGCAAGAAGAAGTGGTGATGATCCACTTTATTTACAAGCTCATCCAGTTAGCTATCATAGAGATGAAATCGATAAGGCAAACAAAGCAATCACCGACAGATATCATGTCGAACCAATAGAGAACCCTTATCATTATTATGAGAATAAATCAGATGAGGATACTATTACAACTCTCTACTATCAGTATAAGTGGTAGGCTTTTAGTATTGATAAGAGAAGCCAACGGAATAAGAAAATTCAGCTTGAAAGCTTGATGAGTAACTTTGTTGATCTAACATACTATAGAGTTCTAAGCTTGTTTCTGAAGTCATTTCATATGGAAGTCTA
This sequence comes from Halobacteriovorax sp., assembly GCA_002686115.1. GTDB lineage: Bacteria > Bdellovibrionota > Bacteriovoracia > Bacteriovoracales > Bacteriovoracaceae > Halobacteriovorax_A. The sequence goes on from NZAF01000079.1 coordinate 3,142, forward strand.
AATGTAATACCTGGACCATGAATAAGACTAAAGTCTTTATTTCCAAATAGATTCTTGTGAGTAAAAGTTAAAGAAGTCATTCCCATGAAATTAATACCAGAAAAGTCGAGTTCTTCTTTAGTTGCATTATTTAAATCCTCTATCTCTACAAAAGTTCTTTGATAGTTCGCAAGAAGCTTTAAGTTAGATTCAATAGAGAATTTTTCTTCTTTGTAAAATGAGTAACTAAATGTAGAACCAATACCAAGTAGAGCATGAGACTCCTCACTAAAAACTCTATCATCAAAACCATACTCGTTAACCATGGTCTGTACTGAAAAAATAATTCCGTAATAAAATCTATCTTCAAGATCAAATAGAGGCCTTCTTTTTAATCCAAGCTCAAATGCAAGAATGGGGTTTGTTGATTCTCTAACTTTATCTCTTCCATATTCGTAACTGGACTTGTGTGCAAAGTGATAGTTAAAGTTGATGTCAGCTTTTTTGTTATTTGGAGATTCAAAAGGATAGTTATCTGGTACAGGCTCACTTAGGATGTAATTAGTAGGGTCCTCTCCTTTGAAAGAAATATTCTTCTCGAGTTCTCTGACATCATTAAAAATAATCTTAACAAATCTTTTTTCGATGTAACCCTTCGTTCCATCTCGAGAGAAAGTTTCATAATATTTAGAGTCAGTTAATGTATTCTTATTCAAGTAAACTTTGGTACCGAGTCTTTTATATTGGAGGACTCTTGAGAGTTCGTCAGGTATTTGTAATATAGGAGCTTGGTGTACTCTAATGACACCATAGAATGAATATACTTGAAGAGTTAAAAAGAGCGCCGTGAGTATTTTCATAATACACCTAAGTTAAATCCGTAACCAACTTTGAATGCAATATATGGATTATAGTTATTTCCTTCAACAATATCGTTTGTTTCAAAGTTTGTATCATTAGAGTAGATCAGTTTGTTAAGCCCACCTTCAATTTCAAATAAGAAGTTTCCTTTTGATTTTTGTACTCCTATCATCATTTTATTGGTACGCAGGCTGTTATTTTCTGTTGGGTAAGAAGCATTTCCTAAAACTGTTGTTTCTGCTCCAATTCGAACTTCAAAATTTTCGAACTTTTTTGCAAACTTCATCCCTACATTAAGCATGATCCAATTGATCTGGTTAGAAGTTAATCTACTGAGGTCGGAATGTATATAAACGGGATAGTCTTGATTATTAATTAATGAAAACTCTGTTGTTAAACCAAATGCGTTCGCGCTTGTAGAGTTAAAATCTTTTAGAGTGTAATTTGCGCCATAGAGGACGGCTTGAAAGTTGATATCTTTTTTCAAGTCAGTGGAGTTGAACTTTATATCGCTCTTTTTTACCTTGCCATGATACTTCGGTGTAATTTGTAAAAGTTCTTTTGTTTTTTGTAGGTCTTCTGTTTCACATAGATAAATAGGCGTATCAAACTTATCAAAAATGACAGAAAAGTGACTACCGACTGCAACATCTCTAACAGAGACCATAACACCTCTAGGTATTCTCTCAACTTTTCTAGTTTTAAGAGATTTAATGAGAGAGCCTTTTTTTAAAATGGCTTTATATCTTTTTAGCTTTATATTGCTGTCCTTGTATTCGAAGCGAAACTCATTGCCGATATTCTTGATGACTGGTCCATTATTAATATGAGAAATATTATCTAATAAAATTTCACTTTCAGTTTTGAACTCAAGGGAGCTCTCTTGTGCTTGAGTCGTTAATATATTGAATATAAAAATTAGGGTCAGAATTAACTTTCTAAGCATTTTAATGACTCCTTAAAAGCTTGAAAGTTGTTTGGATACTTATAATGATCTTGAGTAATATCTTTTACATTTACCCACTGGAAATCTTGATGTTCATCATTTGATATTTGAACCACTGAGTGATCAGATAAGGTCCAAAAGACTCTTTCTGTCACATCTTTTCCCCAACGGTCGTGAAATTGAAAGCTTAGTTCTGTGTTGTGGACCTCTTGGTCTATCCCAGTTTCCTCTAGGAGTTCTCTTTTTGCTCCTTCGTGAAAGCTTTCACCTTCGTCGACACCACCTGTTATGTTTTGCCAAAACTCACCGCGATCTTTGTTTGTCTGGAGCAAAAGAACATAAGTATTATTGTTTTTTTTGTTAAAAACGACGACCTGAGCCTTTTTGGCTTTTAAATTTTCATTATTTTGTTGCACCTTATTATTATAACAAAGTTCATGATTTAAAGGGGATGGCCGAGATCTAGGCATTTATTTCATAAATATTCTTTCAAGGGCCCTTTTGTGCATTGCAAATCTTTGATAGTTTTACTCAGATTTGATATGAATGTAGGACTTTTTATATAAATTGGGGAATTTATAGAGTGGATATTGCAAAGATTATAGAAAACCTTGCTCTTATGACGCCTGGTTTTTTGCTCGCGTTATGTGTTCGATATGCAGGTCAAGCTTATGTTTCAAAGCTTTTTGGTGATGATACAGCTGAGAGGGATGGTCGTTTAAGTCTAAACCCAGCTGCTCATTATGACATAATGGGAACAATCGTTTTTCCATTAGTTATTGTTGCGCTTATGGGAAGTGCTCCATTCGGTTGGGGAAGAAATATCCCTAAAGATGTAAGAAGATATACTGATATGAAAAAAGGGATTTTCTGGACAGCTTTTTCAGGTCCATTGTCAAATCTTCTTATCATGGTAGCTTCAACTTTTACTTTTGCCGTCATTCAAGTTTTCTTGCCGGATACATTTGGCTTTAAGTTTCAAATGTTACAAATGGTTAAATATTCAGTGCTTATCAATGTGATTTTCGCAGTTTTTCATCTCATCCCATTTCCACCATTAGATGGTGCCCAGATGGTTAGTGCTTTTTTAAATTATGAGCAAGCTCGAAAGTTTGAGCAACTTGAGAGATATACTTTTGTTTTCTTTATGATTTTATGGATGACGAATATTTTTGGAATTATAGTTCAACCAGTTCTATTAATTGGTCATCTTTTGATTAATCTCTTTGTAGGTTTACTCAGTTATATTGGTTAAGGAATTTTATGTTAGATACAACGATTAAGGTTAAGACAGATTCTTTTGATGGTCCATTGTCATTGCTTTTGATGCTTGTTGAAAAAGAGCAAATGTCTATTGGAGATCTTGACCTAACAAAAATTACAAAACAATATCTAGATTACCTTAATAATATGAGGGATTTGAACTTTGATATTGCTGGAGACTATCTCTATCTTGCAGCAACTCTTGTTCTTTTAAAATCGAAGAACTGTGTAAGTGAAGAAGATGCTCAAAAGCTTCAGTCGGAGCTTGGTGATGATACATTAAAAATCACAAGCCATGCAGAGCTAGTTAGAAGATTAGAGCAATTGAAGCATTATCAAAAAATGGGGCAAAAGCTTTTAACACTACCTCTTCACGGAAAAGATATTTTCACAAAGCCTAAGGTTAACCGTAAGGAAATTGTAAACTCAATCCTTACACCGATGGATATTGAAAAGCTCACGAATACAATGATTGACTTTATCTTTAGGCAAAATCGTAAATACACGGTTGTGAAAAGAGATAGGTTATCAATTAAAGAAAAACTCCAATTTCTTAAAGAGTATCTTGAGATGGGGCAGAAGACTAACTTTGAAGATCTTCTTGAAAAAGATACGACGACTAAAAGTAATGAACAAACAGATAGCCATTCTATTGATAATGTCGTTATTACATTTATTTCTCTTCTAGAGTTAGCAAGACTTAAAAGAATTGAAATTTTCCAAAATGAAGATAATGGCAATATTTATGTTGATGTCGTTAAGTCATTATCTGACTTTGATGTGACACAAGCCGATGGTTTTGAAGATGAGAACGAACAAAATAAAGAACAAGATAACACTGTAGAAAATCAGATACATTAAAGTGGTGAATGATGGAAATGAATGAACAAAATGTAAATGAAGAAGTGACAACAACGACAACTCAAGAAGTAGTTTCCTCTACTGATGCAAATGAACTTCCAGAGGGAGTGCTTTGTACAAATGACGAAATTGAAAATGACGTTGTGATAGAAAATATTCTTTATCCTAGTGATGAAGATCTTCTTTATCCAGAAGAAGTTTTACGACTAGAATCTGATTATCTTGAAGATAAAGATCAAGAAGATAAATTATGGAAGGCGCGTACTGGTCTTGATGAAGATACTATTTGTGGCGCTATCGAAACAATTATCTTTATGAATGATAAGCCTGTTTCAATCAATAAAATTAAAGGTCTTATTGATCCGGATATGCCACTAAGAGTTGTTCATTCTGCACTGGAAAGACTTCAGGATGAGTATGAACAAAAGCATCATGGAATTAGGCTGCAAGAAGTAGCGATGGGTTATCAGTTTAGAACCAAAGCTACTTATTCAAAATTTGTTCAAGACCTATTTAAAGTAACTGAGCTTGTTCTGTCTCCAACGGCCCTAGAGGTGTTAGCAATTATAGCTTATAAGCAGCCAATATCTAAAGTTGAGGTTGAAAAAATAAGAGGAGTTGATAGTTCTCATATTGTAAGAGGCTTAATGGACAAGAGACTTGTGAAGGTTGTTGGTCGTTCTGAAGAAGTTGGGAAACCTGTTCTTTATGGTACGACTCAAGAGTTTTTAGAAGTTTTCAATCTTGCTAATGTTGATCAACTTCCACCAGAGCATGAGCTTGAAGAGATAGCTAAGCAAGGTGTTGGGAAAATTTCTGATATTAAAAACCTAATTAATGCTGATATTCAGTCTCGCTTTGGAAATGATGAAATTGAAGAACTTGATAAGTTAAGTGTTTCAATTAAATCAGTTAAAGCAGATACTCCTTTCACAAAGTCTTTAAAAGTTGAAGAAAAGAAAAGAGGAAAAGAAGGAGAAGTTGTAAAGACAGCATTTGAACTTCTTGAAGAATATCTTGATAAGAATCTCGTTTCTCGTGAAAATAAAGAGTCAGTACTATCTGAAGTTTTCACTGCGATTAATGATGTAAATGTTATTCATGATCTAACTGATGGTCCATTTAATGTTCCTGAGGAAGAGGCCGAAGAAGAGTTTGAAATGATCGACCTTGATACTGGGCTGCCGATTACTGATGAAGTTACTTCTGAAGAAGGCGTCGTTGATGTTGAGCTTGAAGGAAATGAAGAGCTTGAGATTGAGTTAAGCCTTGATGCAGATGATGCTGATGCTGAAGAAGTAGATGATTTACCACTTGAATCAGATCAACTAGAAATGTCTGATAGTGAAGAAATCCAAAGCAAAGAAGAAGTAGATGATCTTCATGCAGAGCTTGTAGAAGATAATAAAGAAGAAGTTGAAGAAATTAAGCTTCTAGACCCAGAAGTTGATGAAGCAAAGGAACTTGCCAAGGCACTTGACCAAGCTTTTTCTAAATTAATGGGTGGAGACTCCATCCTTGATGAGATGGCCGACGATGTTGAAGTAAGTGACGATGTTGATGAAAAAACAGCTCAGATGGTAGAAGATGCAAAAGACCTAGATTTAGATTTAAGTTTCTTAAACCATGAGGGTGATGAAGGAGATGATCCTACGGTATAACAACTGTAGGGTCTAAGTACCTGATAACTCATTAAGATAAATAAAATTATCACTATTTAAGTGGATGTATTTTACACATTCCCTTGCCACTATGTGCTATATGCGCGTATAAACACCTACTCAAAAATTAAATTTTTCGAACTGCCGTGAGGGCAGGTTGGAGGTCAAAATGAAAGAATCAAAACAAATTAGATTACAAAAGTTTATCGCTGACTGTGGTATTACTTCAAGAAGAAAGGCTGAGGACTTAATTGTTACAGGTCGAGTTACTGTTAACGGAGATATTGTTAAAGAATTAGGAACAAAGGTTGATCCTTCTACTGACGCTGTTCTTGTTGACGGTAAGATTGCAGACTTAGGTGCCGTAGAAAAGATATATATGGTGATGAATAAGCCTCGTGGTGTTATGACAACCGTTAATGATCCAGAAGGAAGAAAAACGGTTATTGATTTATGTAAAGAAATATCTGAAAGAATATATCCTGTTGGTAGATTAGATTATCTGTCAGAAGGACTTCTTCTTATGACTAATGATGGTGAGCTTGCTAACGAAATAATTCATCCAAGTTCTAATATTATTAAGGTTTACGAGGTCAAAGTTTTTGGCTCTGTGACGGAGAGTATTTTAAAGACTCTAAGAAATGGAGTACATATCGACGGTGTAAAGGTTGCGCCAAAGTCTGTTAGAGTTATTGGACAGCTTCCGACTAAGACATGGCTTGAGTTTAGAATTGCTGAAGGAAAAAATAGAGAGATTAGAAGAATGTGTGAAGCGGCAGAGCTTACCGTTGATAAACTTCGTCGTGTTGCCATTGGTGGTCTTGCTGTTGAAGGAATTTCTCCAGGTAACTATAGACTCTTATCTAAGAAGCAGTTAAAGAATGCTATCGGCTTAGGTGTTAAGCACGATGAGCCAAAAGAGTACTTCTCAACTAAGAAGTCGATATCTTTAAAGAAAAAAGGAGCTCAGCCAGGTACTGCTGCTGATGATTCTACATTTCAGAAGTTTAGAAAAGATAGTTACTTTGAATCTCTTAAGAATATTGCTGAAACTAAGAAAATTAAAGCTAAGAAAGAGAGAGAAGAGTCTTATAAAGAGAGAGAAGCTGCTCACCAAAAACGTGTTAATAAGAAAAAGAAAAGAGCACATAAGAAGTTCTTGGAGCAAAAACATAATCATGTTGAATTTGTTAAAAATTAGACTTTAGTTAAACTAATTTATTCAGAAATTAAAAGTTATATTAAGAAAGGGTCATTATTTTGACCCTTTTTTTATTTCATTTTTCTCTGTTAAAATATGGCAAAGGAAAATAATAATGGATAATCAGTTAATAGAAAATCTAACACTTAATGCTTTCAATGTTCTTTTAAAAGACATTTGGAAGGTTTTTACCACGCCTATACTTGAATTGTCAGGAAATAAGATATCTGTTTTATCTTTATTTGCAGCTGCTATTTTCTTTTATTTTTCGACTGTACTTTCAAAGTACGCCAGAAGATTAGCTGAGAAACTTCTGGAGAATAGAGTCATAGATAAGGGAGTAAAGGGCTCAATAATAAAGATTGCAGGCCACGTCGCTCAATTTGTCGGAATTTTAATCGCACTCGATATGATAGGTGTGAATTTAAGCTCACTAGTTGCAATTGGAGGGGTTTTAGCTGTTGGGATCGGGTTTGGTCTTCAAAATATCGCTCAAAATTTTATTTCAGGTCTTATTATCTTATTTGAAAGACCGATCAAAGATGGAGATCTTGTAGAGGTCGATGGTGTCTATGGAAGAATTAGTGAGATTGGAGCACGTAGTACAACTGTTATTACAAGAGACGAAGTATCCATCATTGTTCCTAATTCTAAATTCATATCAGAGCGAGTTGTTAACGATAGCTTCTCAGGAGAGAGAAGACGATTTAGTGTAAGTGTTGGTGTTGCTTACGGAAGTGATACGAGCTTAGTATCTAAAGTATTACTCGACGTAGCAAGTAAGCATAGTAAAGTCTTATCAACTCCTGAGCCTGAGGTTTTTTTCAAGGACTTTGGAGACTCATCTTTAAACTTTGATCTCAATGTTTGGCTTGATGATCTTTGGGGAAGTGTGAGGGTACTTTCTGATATCAGATTTCAAATTGATCAAGAGTTTAGAAACCATGATATTGAAATTCCATTCCCACAAAGAGTCGTAACGATGAAGAAATAATTACTTTAAGACTTTCCAAAGAGAGTCAGTAAAGTATTTATTCTCATCATAATAATTCTTTATAACTTCAAAACCAGTTTTTTCACTAAGGAAATCGATATCGTTTTCTATGTATTTGAAAGAATATTCTAGATGAATGGCCTCATAAGGCTTGAAGTGAAAAGATCTTTCTAGTTCATCAATCTTTATGTCCTGATCTTCAAGTGAGACAAGGTAACTTTCCATTGCACCTAGAGAAGGATTATATGTTCCAAAGTGCTGAAACTTGTCTAAATCAAAATTTCCACCAAGTTCACGATTAATTCTTGTAAGAAGATTTAGATTAAAGTCTCTTGTTAGTCCATCAGAATCATTATAGGCACTTAATAGTTTGTTGATGTCTTTTTTTAGGTCAAAACCAATGAGTACATGATCTTCTTTTCCTAATGTTAGCCATAATCTTCTAAGAAATCCCTGTACTTGAACAATATTAAAATTACCAACATTTGAACCGAGAAATAAGATAAGCTTTTTATTCTTAGAATGCTCTCTTACATATTTTAAGCCTTGAAAGTATTCTGAGACTATCGCTTCTATTGATAATTGATCATCCTCTTTGATATTTTCTTTAAGAAGATTCATTGCCTCTCTAGAAATATCAATAGGATAAAAGTTAACTTTTGTTCCTGCATCTTTAAATCCATCGATGACAAGTTTACTTTTGTGACCGTCTCCCACACCAAGTTCGATAATGTCGATTTCCTCATCTGTTAATACTTTTGGAAGTTTTGAACAAATATCTTTTAAGATATTAAATTCCGATCTGGTTGGATAATAATCATTATGTGATGTTATTTTTTGAAATATTTTACTTCCAATATCATCATAGAAATACTTTGCTGGAAGCATCTTGGGCTTTGAGCATAGACCTGTCAAAACATCGATAGAGAATTGTTCAAGAGCATCATTATTTTTTAATTCTTCACCTATAACAGTTATTTTCATTTTTTAATCCTTTGCTAAACGAATTCCAGAGAACATCCATCTTTGATGAGGCTCAAAGAAGTTTCTATAAGTATCTCTCAGATGATTCTTTGGTGTTGCAAAGCAACCACCTCTAAGAACATATTGATCACACATAAATTTACCATTGTATTCACCTAGACTTCCCGAAAACTCTTTAAATCCAGGGTAGGGAGAGTAATGTGATGAACTCCAGTTCCATAAGTCATTCTTAACTTGGTTACTCTTAAAAAATATTTCAAGCTCAAATTCAGTTGGTAATCGAAGCCCTCGAAATTTTGCATAAGCGTTTGCTTCATAATAACTGATATGTTTTACGGGAGCGTCAAGATCAATTGGTTTTAACCCACTTAAATTATATTCATACCAAGTGTTATCGATCATTCTCCAATATAGTGGACAGTGAATATTGTTTTCATTTATCCAGCTAAATCCTTTGCTCAGCCAAAAAACACTATTTTTGTAACCATCATGATTAATAAAATCAAGGAACTCACCATTTGTAATTAATTGATTCTGAATCTTTGAAGATTGAACATAGACTTTATGACGAGGTCTTTCATTATCATAAGAAAAACCTTCGTCTAAGTGTCCAATGTCATATAGACCCTCATCTATTGTAGAAAAAGATGCATCTATTTGTTTGTAGCTTTCTATTAGATATTCGTTGTATGCAGGGAAGTCTATATTTGAAGCTAGTATTGATTTAATATCCATGAGTAGTAACTCTTGATGTTGTTTCTCATGATGTATTCCTATTTCAAGAAGGTCTAAAACTTCGCTTGATATAGGTTGAGTATTGATAAAATTTATTAGAGCTTCATCAACATGTTTTCTGTATGCAAATACATTATTGACCGTCGGTCTAGAAAGTATTCCCCTCTCACTTTGATGCCAGTGATTTCCTAAGGTTTTATAATAAGAGTTGAATAGAATAGTGAAATTTTCATCAAATATTTGATATTTTGGACAATGCTTTTTTAGAATCATCTCTTCAAAAAACCAAGTTGTATGAGCAAGGTGCCACTTTGGAGGACTTACTTCAGCTCGAGGCTGAACAACATAGTCTTCTATTTCTAGAGGTTCACAAATAATCTTTGACTGTACTCTAGTTTCTTTAAAGTTGAGAATAATGTTTTCAATATTTTTCATTTGGGGAGTATAACTTGAAAATAAAATGATTTAAACGCTAGGTGAGTCACTTTGTCGCAGTGGATCGTGGCTGCTTAGTGTAACTTATATGAATTATTTGAGTCATAAACAGAAAAAAGTGTTACGCATATCGTAGCAATGTCTTGATGATTATCCTCGTTTACGTCTTCTAAAAATTTATCCATAAAGATTTCAATCTTTTCTCTCAGTTTAGGGATGTCTTCTTTATTGACTGAAAAAGTTAGGGCCTCATTGAGCCTTTGAGTTGTATCTTGTTGATCTATGGCATTTAATGCCATCTTTAGTTTGTCCTTGTGAAAGTTTCTTATAACTTTAGAGGGGAGAGCGTTTCCAAATGAGATGAAGTCTTGTTTTGCCTTGAGCTTTCCAAAGTCTCTTTCAACAAGGTCTAATTCAATTAATTTCTCAATTATTATTTTTACTTCATCTACAGAAATACCAGCGATATGAGAAATTTTACTTAAGTCACTAAAGTCACTATTGATAGTTATTAAACTCCAGATTATATCATGTCCTTTAAGTTCAAGTAGGGAGCTCGAAGAGTTAATAGGCTGGTAGTAAGATTTTCTATTGTGATATGTTTTAATATATTCACTAGAAAACTCTCGCTCTTTAATTGAGCGAGCATTCTTTGATTTAATTAAGTGATAAAAATATAAACTTTCGTGTTCTGATAATTCTAGAGAGCTAACAATGTTCTTTGCTCTTTTAAGAGAGATTCCCTCCCTTCGTTTTAAAATGCTAGAAATTCTGGGTTCGGATAGGCCAAGGTCTTGACCAAATTCCTTTTGAGAATAAAGTACATTTTTTTCCTTAAGATCATCAAGGACATCATTTAAAAATGAGATGTGATCATTATATGAATAGATGCTCACTTCAAAATTCATCGACATTTCTTAAGCTCACTGAATCTAGATTCATCTCTTATCTCATTAGTTGTTGAGATTAAGAATTGATTGTTCCTATAAGAAATCTCACTAACGGCCTTGTGCTTATAGTGAAGATTTCTAGGTTTTATAGATAAAATCTTCATTTGAAATTGTTTATCTACAAAGAGCGCCTCTAGCTTTAAATCAATTAAAGTGTTCTTAGGTATTTTGTAGTCTCCAACACATCCACCATAAACTAGTGAGCGTGTCATGTTTCGAATGACCTTTTCGCGACTGATTTGCCAGATATTTACTTCTAGAGGAGAAAGACTTTTAACTTGGGTTTTAAAGCTTGGAGCATTAGTAAAAGTAAAAGAAGAGATATTATGATGATAGTCGGGCTCATTAGTGGGACTACCAATAACAATACCATCTCTATTGAAACTTAGTGATATCCTTGGACTCCATATATCATTCAGCCAAAGTCTATAAAATACACCTTTATAGAAGAAGCTAGGATAACCAAGTCTGTGGTGTAGATTAACAAGTGTATTTAGTGAAGTAATACTTGCAAAGTCATTTGTTGTAATA
>NZAF01000080.1 GCA_002686115.1 Halobacteriovorax sp.
ATTTCGCAGTTCAATTATAAACGATTGAAATTTCATGCCTGTTCTTTATGTCTTTAACGCGGAGAAAACACCATTAAGTGTGAAGAGCCCTTATTCTCGACACCAAAGTGCGTCTTCCAAAAGTAATCTGTCAAAAATGCATAGAAAATGAATCTAGTGACCCTATAGCGGCATAAGATACTGATATTGCAAAAAATTCACACTCAAATACAAAAGTTTGACAAGCAAAACAATAATCCTTACTCTCCTCATGGGATAAAATGAGAGAGAGAGATGAAAATAATCACAAAAAAAAGCATCATTGCTTTTATGCTTCTTAATTCAGTCTTCGCAAGTGATGCATTAATTAGTCTAGGAGAGAGACTCTTTAACGATGGAAGATTTTCTAGATACTTTTGGCAGCACTCAAACGGTAACGTTAATCTTGAGCTTAATAATGGAGAAAAACACCTAGAGAAACTCTTACTAGCGAATGGCCTTGAAGTCGATTCGCCTTTTAAAGGAACAACGCAAAGCTGCGCTTCTTGCCATATGGTTGATCAAGCATTTGGATCTATCAATGACCCTGGGATGAGAACGTACACTGACTTCTCTACACGAATCAAAATCCCTAAAAGAAGTGATAACAAGACACATGCAGCGAGAAATACACCAAGTCTTGTAGGGATTGGTTCAGCGTATAATCGAAATCGCTTCTCTCATTGGGATGGAGAATTTCACGATCATTTCCAAACTGTACTTGGAAATATGACAGGAAGAAATATGGGATGGCTCTCTCATGAAAAAGAGATTGCTAGAAACAATATCATTAAGGTCATTCGTGAAGATGATGGTTCTGTTCAAAGTGGAGATGAATTTGGGGGTTCTTATAAAGAAGTCCTTCTTTCAAAAAATGTAGAAGCTGAGTTTAGACTTGATCCTTCTGAAAGAGTCGATATATCTAAAGCAGATGATCAACAAGTTATCAATGCCGTGATCAATGCTGTTTCTGCTTATATGAATGATCTTGACTTTGAAAAAGATGAAATTGGGCAATATATTGGATCACCTTTTGATAAATTTCTTATAAAAAACGGATTTTCAACAATCCCGAAAAAAGATGAGAGTAATGAGAAGTTCACAGAAAGACTAAAGAACTTTCTAAGTGGCTTAAATCAACCACAGTTTATAGAGAAAAAGCACTTCCCTACTCACCATAAGGACTTCTCTTTTGGTAAGGTGGAACTTGAAGGTGCAAAAGTATTTTTTAATATAGAGAACTCTACAAGAAACCAGGGCTCATGCTTTAAATGTCATCAAGCACCTCTTTATACTGATAATTCATTTCATAATATCGGAACATCTCAAATGGAATACGATATGATTCATGGTGAAGGTAGTTTTAAAAAGCTTAGTATTCCAACCCTAGATTCGAGAAAAAATAAATTCTACAATAATGCCCCTGAAGAAAATAACAGTCAGAGCTTTGACCTTGGAGTATGGAATTTTTATAAGAGAAACAAAAAGGTCACGGATTTTATAGATACAAAAGTATGTACAAAAAATATGAAGTGCGACTTATCCCAAATGGTTGCGAGATTTAAAACTCCAAGCTTAAGAGACTTATCTCACTCTGCTCCTTATTTTCACAATGGCCTATTTGATGATCTTGAAGATAGTATTTCTGTCTATATGTTCATGAGCCGAAAAGCTAAAATGGGAGAAATGCGAAATGCAGATCCTATATTAAAAGAAATGAGACTAAACATGATGGGTGTTCGGGCCTTAACATCCTTTTTAAAATCTCTTAATGAAAATTACGAATAAAAAAGCGAGCATAAAAATGCTCGCTTTACATATCAAGGTATTTAATCGGAGAGGATTAAATATTTAATCTAAAACCACTGATGTAGACATTTGCATCGAATTCTTTCTCATCAGAACCATATTTCGTTGTGTAATTTTCCCATTGGATATACCACTGTAATTGATCCGTTAAGCTTCTAGAGTAATTTGCAAACATTAATGTGTTCTCACTTATGCTCGTTGCTCCGAGATTTGAAACAAATGAATCAGCGACTGCCGCCTGTCCGTAACCAAACGTTGACTTAGATATTTTATTCCAATTAACCATTAAAGATGTCCAAACCCCACTCTCTCTAACAGCTTTAGTGATATTCCCACTATCATCAATTTTAGTTGCAGCGCCAACACCAAGAGCATTTAAATTATTAAGAGACTGACCAACATAGTACTCAAGATTCCACTTAGCCTTCCAAAAACTAACATTTCCATATACTTTAGCAAGGTATGCATTTTGATTTTCACCAGTACCAGTAAAGTCTTCATTCTTTTCAAACTCAAGCTCTCCAGCATGTGAAGCTAGACCAATCATAAAACTTTTAGATTTATAATTGATGTCAAGTGCGAGACCTGGCATCGAACCAAGTTCGTTTTCATTTACTCCACCATTAAAGTTTCTTCCTTTACCAGTAAGGGCCAGAGTAAACGTTAGATTATTTAACTTATAACTAAAACCAAGTTCTTGATTGAAAAATCCTGTATTACCTGTTTGAAAAGCATTCCCAACATAGTTCCAGCTTCCTACACCTTTAATACCAGAAGCAGTTCCCCATTTTTGTCCCATGAAGATGCTAAATCTGTCATTGATCGCATAATCAAGGTAGGCCATTCTTGTTCTAATTCCTGCTGCTTGAAGTGCCGTCTGATTATTAAAACCTGTATCAGAATCAATAAAATCAAATTCAAAAACACCTTTAGCTTTTCCATGAGTGATATGAAAACTAAAACGAGATTGTGCAATTTGAAATGAAGTTGCTTCAGAACCGTCTCTTCTTTGCTTCGCTGTAGTACCTTGATCAGTTCTTAAGGCCCTAGTTGGAGCAACATGACTATAGTCATCTCCATAACTACCAACACCTTGATCAGAGTGATATATGTCAGTCTTTAAAAAACCCTTAACTTCTAAGTTTAGAGCATAAGTTGCATTTGATAAAAGTAATAATCCACATAAGCTTTTCAACTTCATATTATAGACTTCCTGTCTCATTTAAATTTCCAAATTTCTAATATTATCAGAGTAAAAAGTATCTACGTCCACATAGGAAAGTTGATACATTTAGAAATCAGATGACAAAGAAAATCCTTCTTAAACATGGGGATTTTTTCAAAATCTAGAACTTATCAAATATAAATTTATCAACTTTTGCAAAACATTGAAATATAAGGCAAGTTCAGAAGCCTTTTTTATCACTTTAATTTCTAGCAGATATAAATTGATTTCATCTAATGACGATAAGAGTTAAAATATTCCATTATTCAAACTATTAAGAGGAGAGAGCATGAAGTACTTAATGTCATTCGCACTTTTGCTAACGAGTGTAAATTCATATGGAAAGTGCACGAAGAAGCAGGCCAAGGAAAGTGTAGAAAAAATGTGTGATGTTATTACAAAAAAAGGCGATGGTGCAAAAGCAGAACTAAAGAAGTATCGCTACTGTGATACAAATTATGTTTGGGTACAAGATAGTGATTTAAAGATGGTTATTCACCCTATTAAAGCAAGACTCAATGGAAGAAGCCTTAAAAAGAACAAAGATAAGAAAGGTAAATTTCTTTTTGTAGAATTTGATAAAATGGCAAAGGCAAATAAAGATGGTGGTTGGGTAGATTACTACTGGACAAAACCAGGAGATGAAAAGCCAACACCTAAAACATCATTTCTTAAGTTATGTGCTGGTGATAAGAAGTGGATTGTAGGCTCTGGGGTTTGGAAATAACTTAGATTCAGGGATAAATAAAAATGACAAATATGAAACTTGGCTTAAGAGGTAAGATCAACTTACTAGTTGTAGGAGTTGGTATCATCTGCTCACTAACTATTGCAATTATTAGTTCTTATAAATCAAGTGAGTCACTTGAAAAACTTGCCACATCACAGCTTAAATCATCATCAATAATGATGAAAGATAATGTAGAATCATATTTTGAATCACTTGAAAACTTCACAAAAAAGCTCTCTAAAGACAGACTTATTGAGGGGCTATTCATAGCTTTTGAAGGTGCCTATTATGGGGGTGCCTATCCAGATGAAAAAGATAACAACATCCTTTCTTCATCATACTTAACAAATGATAAAATCTATGGTGATAGAGTTAGAAAAGTATCTAAAGACTTTGGAATGAAAAATATCATTCTAGCATCATTGACTGGACCTATCGTTATGGTGAGCTCAATGGATAAAAAAGCACATTTACTTGGACGTCATCTCCTAAGCGGCGAACTAAAGGACTCCAATCTCTCAAAATGTTTTAAGAACGCCGCAGAAAGTGACGGCAGTAAACTTTTTATTCAGATTTTGAAGTCATAAGTACAACAGGTAAAGTATCAGCATTTCTTTGTCAAAAAAAGATTGCAGAATTTGATTATGAAAATGACGGAATTTTCAAAGGTGATGATCTTGGTGTCGTCATCAGTGAAATTGATATAAATAAAGTTAATCAAATCACAACAATCTCAAATAATGATTCTGAAACTGAACAGTATTTCATGGTCGCTAAAGATGGAACACTAAAGTCTAACTTAAAGGTAGAGAAAGACATTTATAACCTAGAGAATTTTTTAAAAAATAAAATGACAGTACAAAGTGATGCCATAACTAGCGCTCTTGAAAAACAATCTGGAGTTTATAAAGGTAAAAGCATTAATGGTTATGAAGTACTATCTTATTATTCATATCTCGAAATCTTTGGAAAGACATGGGCATTTATAGGAGAAAAGAGTACAGATGAAGTTTACGCACCTGTAAGGTGCAATGATTTACTTTATTATCATCATAACATTAATTATTATAGCTTCAACGATAGTCATCTCTTTCTATCTCACAAAGAAGCTAGCTGAACCAATTACAATCTCAACTGAAACTCTAAGAATTGTCTCGAGTGAAGTTAGTGAAAAATCTAATGATATTAAGTCTGCTGCGACTAATTTAAATGATTATTCTACTGAGCTATCGAGTTCAGTCCAAGAAACTGTTTCCACATTGGATGAGTTAACGAGTATGGTAAGTAAAAATCTTGAAAATGTCACTAGATCATCTGAAAGTTCAAAAAACTCTAAACAGGCAGCGGAACAAGGTCTTGAAACCATCAAAAATCTCTTAACCGCCTTTAATGATATGACCGAATCTAATAAAGTCATTGTTAATGACATGGAAACAACCACTCAGCAAATGATAGAGATTACCTCTGTTATTAATGAAATTGCACAGAAAACAGACATGATCAACGATATTGTTTTTCAAACAAAACTTCTCGCTTTTAATGCTTCTGTTGAGGCTGCAAGAGCTGGCGAGCATGGCAAGGGCTTCTCAGTTGTAGCGGAGGAAGTTGGTAGTTTAGCAAATGCCAGTGGAAATGCTGCAAAAGAAATCACTGAAATGGTCACAGATTCTGTTGCAAAGGTAAATACAATCGTTGATCAAACTAAAAAGAGAATTGAAGTTTCAACGAAAGAAGGAAAAGACAAATTAAATATCGGATATGAGATAGCTAAGCAATGTGGAGATAAGCTTCAAGATATTCTTAATAACGTCAATCAAGTAAATACTTCGATAAATGAAGTAAGAGTTGCATCAGACGAGCAATCTAGTGGTATTACTGAAGTTTCAAAGGCAATGAGTAGTCTAGATAATGTTTCAAACCAAACAGAAAATATGGCACGCGAGCTTCTTAATTCTTCTAACAATATGAGTCTAAGGTCTGTAGATTTATCAGGTATCGTCACAGAACTTGATAGTCTTCTTGATGGTAATGATACCAAAAAAAAAGAGACCACACATGAAGTACAAAAGATAGCTCAAATTGATAATGTTTCATCATTAGATGAAAGAAGAAAGGCCTAGATCTTTGAAAGATTTACATATCTCTTTATCTTTATGTGAACTAAGTCACATATAATTCTCCATAAAACATTTCAATACCTTAGGAATAAAAAAGACACAAAAATTAACAAAGTGTAAACTTTTAGCCTTTTAATTAACAAGACAAATCTATTTCAGTATTGAATTTAAGAATATTGTCAGCTCACCAAAAACAACAAGGAGAGACTGATGAAATCTTTTAAAAAAGGCGTAGGATATGTAATGACCTTACTATCACTATGCACCCCACTAACCTCTTGTAAGACAGATCCACTGCAGGAATATATTGATAGCAAGTGGAAGCCAATGACGGAAACAGAATTAAGACAAGAGTCTATAAAAAACTCTGTATCTATCGTTAAAAAGCTAAGTTCACCAAACTTTGTATTTTCAGTGAAGACACAAGCAATTGACAAAGTCGTAAAGGAATCAAAGTTTGAAAATCTGAACTTAGAAAACACAAGAGTCGTTGGTAATAAACAATTACTTACTTTAAAGACGACAATTAATAATAAATTCCCTATTAGTGATAAAAATGAAAAATTTGTAGATTTAAATGCAGACCTAGACTTCTCTTTAAGTCTTCAAGCAAGTACACATGAGGACAATACGAATCTAAGCAATGAGATATCCTTAAAAGTTATTCCACGACTAAACAAGATTAAGATCAATGACCTAAGTTATGAAGGCAACCTAAGTCTACATGAAGCAAGTCTTAAGTTTATCACGAATCAAGTTAATAAATATGCAAACAATATCTCTGGTGTCATAGCAAAGAACAACTTTACAAAAATAGAGGTTCCTCTTCAAAGCATAGACTTTAAAAAACCTGTAAAAAGTACAAATGATGGGATTGAAGTGAACTTTGAAGGAGAAAATGTTGTTCTTCCTTTAAAGACAGTTGGTGTTTCATGGCTTATCAAAGAAAATGAAATCATTGGACTAACACAATTAAGTACAGAAACTTATGAAGAATCTACTTTTGAAGATGAAACCATAGAAGACTTTGGTGACCTAGAAAATCTATTTGAAAGAATATTACAAGATAATTTTGATATCACACTTAATAGAGAAGAAGATATTTGGTTTGCTATTGGAAAAGGCTTTCTTGCTAATACTATTAATCAAACTTTCAAAAAAGCTTCACTCTGCGCAAAAGTTGATGACAGTCTGCCAAGAAGTGAATTTGGAGACAAGATTTCAATCTCAGACCATGTACCAAATTGTACGCCAACAAGAGACTGTACACCTACAAGAAATTGTTCGTTTCATAAGAGTAAGGATTCGAGAAATTGCTCAGCATGCATGGTAAGAAATCCCTTTGGAGGTTGTATCATTAGAGGCAACGATCCTATTTGCGAAGCCGCTAAAGCTGCACAAAATGCTGCCTATGAAGCTGACTATGCCCTAAAAAAAGCTGATTGTGAGAGAATTAAGACACTTGAAAAGCAGGCATGTGAACTTGAAAAAGCCGGTGAGAAGGCGCTATGTGAGACAGGAAAAGCATTTATCTTAGCAACAAAGGACATAGGTAATTACAATGGTTCTGTTACAGGTAACCTAGATATGAAGGCATGTGTTAAGAATTTCTATGTAAATGAGAGTTTTGATAATATCGATATCAATCTAAATGTGAATGGTAGAGCAGATACTGAAGTTGCCGTAAGCTTTACACCTACTGGATTAAGTGGACATGCTCTATGTCACAGTAGTTTTGATGAAAGACAAAGATTTATTGCAAATATTAATAATTACAGTCTAAAAACTAAGAGTAGTATAAAATTAGAAGATTCAAAACTAGTCCTAGATATTGAGAGTGCAAAAGTACCATACACAATAAGTCCTTCACCTCTTGAGTTTCTATACACAAGTCCTGCTATGACTATTGCATGCCAAGGATTAAATATCTTAAAACAAATTGCACTACCATTGATTGTATTAAATGACTTTAGCTCAGGCGATGACAATTTAGATGGTAAGTATGAAGAAGACATTGATTTTGAATCAGTCACTGTAGACATAAAACTGCCGACTCAAAAATTCGCAAATAGTGAACTTGAAACAAATGACACATTAGAAACAGAAAAAGCTTATATTTTTTCTAATACAATAAAATAAAAAGGGAAAACAAATGAAACAGATATTAAAAGTAGTATTTTTTACAATTTTAACAACACTTACCTATGCAGACTTTTTCACAAACCTTGAATGTAGACCGACAAGAAGTTGTGATTTTAAAATCAAAAAAGATACAAGAGGCTGTTCTGCATGTTTAGTAAAAAATCCATTTGGCGGTTGTATCGTAAGAGGAAATGACCCCGTTTGCGAAGCAGCAAAGGCAGCTCAAAATGCAGCCTATGAAACTGAATACGCCCTTAAGAAAGCGGATTGTGAAAGAATTAAGTCACAGCAAAAATTAGCATGTGAAGTTCTAAAAACTAAAGGTATTCCAATTTATGGAAATTGGTGTGGACCTGGACATCCAGCGAAAGGTTATGAATTAAGTATAGAAGAAAACCGTAAGCCAATTGATGAACTAGACCTACTTTGTAAAGAACATGATTTCAGTTATTCTAAAAGTGGCTGTAAAACAAGTGATTGCCTATGTGATGCTGACAAGAAATTACTTGAAGGCGCATTTATGATTATTGACGGAATCATTCCTACAAGTTCTCAAGAAATAGCAGCCTATGGAGTTGTACAATACTTTCTTTTGCAAGCTCCTGTTCAGTGTATGGCAGGCATATTAGAAAGACTTTAGAGAAGAGAAAGAGGTCGAAAAACTATAGTCGGCCTCTTTTTTAATTTTTTAAGTTAAACAAATTCTATATCAAGCTTACTTATATCTCTCACAATGTTGCAAAAAACATAATAAGTAAGATAGGATAAGAAAATGAGAAAAGACTTATACATTATTTTTTTATTACTACTTTCACTTAACACATACTCCTTTATCAATATTGAAAACCTCAGAAAGAACTCTAAGCAAGGTTTTAATACAAGTGGAAAATTACTGTTTAACCAACAAACTGGTAATACTGATAAAATTTTATACTCGGCTTCTACATTCAATTCCTACAAAAAAAATGGCAATGAATTGATTTTAATTGGAACATTAAGATACGGTGAAAGTTTTGATAGAAAAGACACTGAAGATGGAAGCCTTCATTTAAGATATACCTATGACCTCACAAAAAAGCACCACATAGAGTCTTATACCCAATATCAATATAATGATTTCAAGGCCCTTAATTCGAGAAAGCTAATAGGACTTGGCTATAGACTTACATCTGAATATTTAAATGCAGGAATTGGTGCATTTAATGAAAGAGAGAGACTTAAGACCACAAGTGATGAAAACGCGACAAGGGGTAATATATATCTTTCTAGTTCATTAAAAAGTGATACTGGATTTAATTTTGCAACCATCATCTATTATCAGCCAGCGCTAAATGATACTGGAGATAAGAGACTAATTCTAGATACAGGTATTTCTCAGGAAATCACAAAAAGACTTTCAATGATTATAGAATATCATGTTATTTATGATGAAAATCCTCCACCAAGAATTCAAACAACAGATACATCTTTAATGTTTGGTTTTACTTTAAAGTAAATCTAAGAAGTAAAAGAGTTAAAAGGTATTGGCAATAAGTCCTTAAACGTTACGACTTTTTTGATACCATCAAGATTCGCTAAATAAACTGGAACTGATGGGTCATAGAACTCTGCAAATGTTTGCAAACAAAGAGCGCAAGGAACCGCTGGCTCTTGTTCATGAGTAACAACAATCACATATTCAATTTCAGACTTACCAATTGTAGCAACAGAGTTAAGGATTGCATTTCTCTCGGCACAAATACATCCACCATAACTAGCATTTTCAACATTACAACCAACAAAGACTTTATCATGACCTTTAAACTTTATGGCCGAACCAACTTTAAAGTTAGAATAAGGTGCATAAGCATTTTCTCTAACATCAAGTGCTAATTGATAAGACTTTTTAATTTCTGAGCTAACTTCCAATGTTCATCCTTTTTTTAATTAGTCACAAAACTGAGCTGGCTTAATCTTATAAGTTTTCTGGTGTTTATCATCCCATATTCCACTCTTATAAGAAACATAGCAGAAATACCAAGAAATGTGATCATTATCAGAGACAAAGACATCACCAGGATAAAATCCTGATGTTTGACCATTAATATCAAAACACCATCCGTGAGATCTCATATCAGTATCACTCAAAACTTCCATAGCATCAAGACCATATGGTGTATTAAAAGCAGACTCTAGGTGATTTATACTTCCGCGAAAAGGAATACTAAATTCACTTAAGGTTTCAACTGTCGCTTGGCCAACTGACACCTCTTCTTGTACTTGAATTTTAGTTGAGAGCAGTGCATTTGGAGAACACGGTCCAATAAATTCAATAGTTAGCGCGAAAGAACGCACCGCAACAAACAATGCTAATAAAATCTTCATAAGACTCCTTTAGAGATTCTATATAAAATAAATTGGGACAAAGCAAAAAGTTTTTCATTTTCGTAAATTTTTTGTATTCTATATGGCCTCCAAATAAAAAGGATAATTATGTCAGTATTTGTTAATAGAACATTAAATATGAAAAAGATCGAAGCTATTGGCTTTGACATGGATTATACATTAGTACAGTACAAGACCGAAGCATTCGAGGAATTCGTTCATGGGCTTGTAGCAGAAAAGATGGTTCAGACACTTGGCTATCCAAAAGATGTTCTTGATTTAAAATTTAATTTTAAACTCGTTATTCAAGGCCTTATCATAGATAGACATCACGGAAATCTCCTACAAGTAAGCCGATATGGAAAAGTTAAAATTGCTCATCACGGATTAACTCCCCTAACATATGATCAACAACAAAAACTTTATAAAAATAAAGTAATTGACTTAAGTTCAGCTCAATACCAAAGCATGGATACTAATTTCTCTGTTTCTAACGGGGTTCTTTATGCCCAACTTGTTGACCTAAAAGATAAGGGAATGGACCTTCCAGATTATGAAAAATTATCAAAAGATATCAAGTATGCAATTGATCTCGCTCACTCTGATGGATCGTTAAAAAATTATGCAGTTGAAAATATTGAGAAATTCATCATTCAAGATAAGAATACAGTCAAACTTCTAGAGAGATTTAAGCGTTTTGGTAAGAAGCTTATCATTATTACTAATTCTGAATGGTGGTGGACTGAAAAACTTATGGATCATGCTATTACTCCATTTTTAGAAGAACATAAAGACTGGAAAGAACTCTTTGATATCACAATCTGTCTGGCCATGAAGCCTGGCTTCTTTAATTCAAACAATATGTTTTTAAAAGTTGATCCATCAAATGGACTTATGAGTAATCATGTAGGACCGATCACAAATGGATTCTACCAAGGTGGATATGCAGGAAAGCTTCAAGAGGACTTAGGACTTGATGGAGAACAAATTCTTTATCTAGGTGATCATATCTATGGAGATGTTCTGACACTTAAAAAGACTTTTAACTGGAGAACGGCCCTTGTGCTCGAGCCCCTTGCTGAAGAACTTGAGGCCATTAAAAACTCTTCTTCAATTCAAAAGGTCATTGATAAGTTAATGGCCGAGAAGGCACTACTTGAAAGAAAGTTAAATCTGCTAGAATTAAAAAAACACGAAAAGCCAGAAGAGTTTAAAAAAGAAGATCTTGGTAAGATTTACTCTGATATTGATAAGATCAATGGTGAAATCTCTGAGAACCTAGAGAAGTACAATGGTTATTTTAACCCATATTGGGGTGAAATGATGCGTGCTGGTCAAGAAGAGTCACGTTTTGCAGACCAGGTAGAGAAGTACGCTTGTATTTATATGTCAAAAGTGAGTGACCTTATAGAATATACTCCAAGAACTTATTTCAGACCGATTAAAAGGATTATGGCACACGAGATTTGCGAAGAAGATTAATCCTCCTATATTTTATCGTCTTTCATACCTTTGCTGCTGAATCTACTCGTAGCGAAGTAAATCGCTTTCATGTCTTAAATGACAGAAAGCATACCGATAAGACTTTATTGCAAAATAAAGGGCAGTATCTTTGGTTAGACGCAGAGATATCTTCAAAACTCATTAAATTATTTGGCGAAGTTAGTAATACTGACTCCGCCTCGAATGAAGCAAGTCAAACACTTGAAGTGACAAAGCTTTTAACTGGAGAGCTTAATACTGAAAAGTATATCAATCTTCATTTAGACTTACAGATTCCATTCATTCCATTTCGTTATAGAGGGTTTCAATTCCTACCAGGTATTATGTATGAAACACACCTA
>NZAF01000081.1 GCA_002686115.1 Halobacteriovorax sp.
CATCGCAGGCGGTAAAGGTACTGCTGATGAGAAATTTAAAGCACTAGAAGACGCAGGCGTTAAAACCGTTCGCTCACTTGCTGATATCGGCAAGGCGCTACGTGAGACTACAGGCTGGTAAGCAATCGCTTATTTCCTATGATGAAAAGCCCGCTACATGCGGGCTTTTTTTTGCTTTTTTATTAACATCTGCCGTAATTTTGATGTAACAAAATTACAACCATTTGCTCTACAGGCCCGAGATAATGGGTAATGTGTTGTTAAATTACATAACGGGATAGATGGAGATTGTTAATGGCGTGTTGCACAAATTTTATTGAATACGTATGCAGGCAATTGTGCAGAACTCAGGTCATCTATAGCATTGTCCCCATGGAATGTATTGTCATTTAATTGTCATAACAACAACAAGAAGACAACAACTATAACTGTATGGGACACCCGTTTATGAAACAATTTAAACCCAACCTAATTAAAGCTGCGCTTATTTCAGGCGGTATGGCGTTTGGAAGTGCACCAGCACTTGCACAAGATGCTGATACGGACGCTGTTGATGAAGCAAACCTTGAAGTTATTCAAGTTAGCGGTATTCGTGGCAGTCTTCAGCGCGCACAGGCTATTAAGATGGACAACACGTCAATAGTTGAAGCCTTGTCAGCAGAAGATATTGGTAAACTACCCGATACAAGTATTGCAGAATCGATTTCTCGTCTTCCAGGACTTGCTGGTGAACGTCGAAATGGCCGTACTAGTGGTATATCAGTTCGTGGTTTTAACGAAAATTACGTGGGAACTACACTAAATGGACGTGAATTATTAGGTATGGGTGATAATCGTGGCGTAGAGTTCGACCTATATCCCACGGAGATTGTTTCAAATATTCTAGTGTACAAAACACCTGAAGCTGGTCTCATGACTCAAGGCATTGGTGGCACAGTCGACATTCAAACTGTAAGCCCGCTAAATGCGTCAAAAACCGTTGCGATTAACGGTACTTATGAAGCAAACCAAGAAGACGCTGGTAACCCTGACTTTGATAACAAAGGTCACCGCCTTTCTTTTAACTATGTAGACCAATTTGCTGATGACAAACTAGGTGTTGCATTGGCAATCGCTGATATGGAGTCTCCACGTCAAGAACAATACTTCCGCGGTTGGGGTTATGCAGAAGCAGATCCTGCCAAAGCAGCAGAAGGCGTCGATGTACCTGAAGGTACAGTGATCCTTGGAGGTCATGACTCATATACACGTTCTGCTATGCTGGAACGTACTTCAATAGCTGGTGTTATCGAATATGCACCTTCAGACAATCTTACTGTTCAATTTGATGCGCTTTACATCGATTTTGAAGAAAATGATGCACGCCGAGGTGTTGAAGAAGGTGGCGCTGAATGGGGTACAGGTGCCTACACAATTACTGGGGTAGAAAATGGTCTTGTAACGTCTGGTTATTACGACGGTTTCCTATCGGTTATTCGTAACGATTCGAGACAGCAGAAAGCAGAACTTACGACATTCGGTCTAAATGTAGAATATGTTATTAACGATAATTGGACTGCAACATTAGACATGTCGACTGGTGAAGTTGATAAACGAATTACTGATGTTGAAAGTTACTCAGGTGTTGGGCGTGCAGGTATTGATGGCCGTCCATTAACACCGCGTTCGTGGACAATGACCTCCACAGGTGCTGTATATAGTGATCACCCTACGTTAGACAGTGTTGATCTTGCTGACCCGTCTTCAATTTACTTGGCCGGTCCGCAGGCATGGGGCGGTTCATTGGCACCTGTTGAAGCGTTCCAAGGTGTTGAAGGATTCGGACCAGACACGGCACAGGATGGTTTCGTCAACGAACCAGTATTTAATGAAACACTAGATGCAGTGCGATTAGACCTTGAGGGTTTTGTTGAGTGGGGCATCTTTTCTAAGTTAACTGCAGGTGTTAACTATCAGACACGCGAGAAATCAAAGGATAATAATGGTTTCTTCTTAACTGCACCATCATGGCCTAACCAAGAATTAGTGCCTAACCCGCTTGGCACGGCAGACTTGAGCCACATTGGTATTGACGGTGTAATTGCTTATGACGGTTTAGGTCTATACAGAAGCGGCTATTATACGCTGACGGACGCCGAGCTTTTTGAAAATGGTCGTCGCGGAGATACCTATACCATCGAAGAGGATATCCTCACCGTATATGCGAAGCTTGATATTGAAACCGAGATTGGTGACGTATTGGTGTTTGGTAATTTGGGGCTTCAGATTGTAGATGTTGACCAAACTGGTACGGGGTTCAACACAACCACGGGGCCGACTGGGTTTACATCATCCGTAGCAGTAACTGATGGAGATTCTTACTCTGACGTGCTACCTACACTAAATTTAAGCTTCGAAATAGCCGAAAACCAGTTTATTCGTACTGCATTAGGTAAAGTAATTAGCCGGCCACGAATGGATGACATGCGTCCTAACAATACCGTCAGTTTTACCTTTAACGATCAGCAAATTATCTCAGACAATGTTGGTAATGGCCCTTGGTCTGCAAGTTCTGGTAATGCGCGTTTGAAGCCGCTTGAAGCGAATCAGTTTGATATTGCCTATGAGAATTACTTCGCTGATTCTGGCTATTTTGCAGTAAGTTTCTTCTATAAAGATCTAACAAACTGGCACGTAGCAGGGCAAACGGTTGGTGACTTCAGTGAATCGTATATTGAAGGCTTCCATCAAACCTCTGGCCAAACAGATATCAATGATGATGGTGTGTTAGATCAAAACGATATCGTTCCACCTACAATATTCGACGGCATCGTTAGCTTCCGCGAAGATGGTTTAGAGGGCTTTGTTCGTGGGTGGGAGCTTCAAGGTAGTGTTCCTTTTGATATTATTCATGACTCACTTGAGGGGTTTGGTGTTTTTGCAAGTGCGACTTACCTAGATGGTGGCTTAGATAACGGGGATTCAGTACCTGGGTTGTCAGAAGAGACGTATTCACTGACAGCGTTTTATGAGAGCAATGGTCTTGAACTTCGAGTATCAGCTACTAAGCGTGACGCATTCGCAACCGAAACTCGCGCAACGAGCCTTTCTTTAGCACAAATTGAAGATAATGGTGTGAAGCAGATTGACGCACAGATAGGTTACGACTTCAGTGGTTCTGGAATTGATTACCTTGAAGGGCTTCGCGTTACGCTTCAAGGCCAGAACTTAACTGACGAGCCAACTGTTCGTGTTAATCCGGGCGACAGTCGTCAAATTACTGAGTACCAAAGTTACGGCCGTAACTTCTTACTTGGCTTTAACTACACGTTCTAAGGTAATGTTAAAGCAACGCTTGCTTAAGGCAGGCGTCTAAACAGGTACTATTCAAAAAGCCCCAATTTACTCAGGTGTTGGGGCTTTTTGTTGTATACCAGCACATGCCATGTTAAGAAGTGGTGTCAGTGAGCTGCTAAAAAAAAGTGGTGACAGCAAATTTATGATGAATAAAACGGTAAAAAATGTAGTTATTGTTGGCGGTGGTACTGCTGGTTGGATATCAGCTGCGGTCATTAAGCGTCTCATCGGTGCGGGTGTAGACGTAACGTTAGTCGAGTCTGAAGAGATTGGCACCGTTGGCGTTGGTGAGGCTACCATCCCTCCAATCATTACGCTCAATAATGTATTGGGAATAGAAGAAAAAGAATTCCTGCGCGAAACAAACGCGACTATGAAACTAGCGATTAAATTTGAGAATTGGCGTGTGCAGGGTGAAAGTTATTTTCATACCTTTGGTGCGCCAGGAAAAAGCTACGCTTTTTGTCACTTTCATCACTATTTAAAACGCGCACAAGAATTAGGGCTTGCCGACTCAATTTGGGACTACGATTTAAACTACCTAGCCTGCAAAGCAGGTAAATTTGCCCATATCAAGTCCCCCGACCCAATAATTGAAATGCCTTACGCCTACCATTTTGACGCGTCATTGTATGCTCGATTTTTACGTAAAAAGTGTGAGTCAATGGGCGTTACACGTAGAGAAGGCATCATTACTGATGTCCAGCAAGACGCAGATAGTGGTTTCATCACTGGGGTAACGCTTAAAGACGGTACTCATATTGAAGGCGACCTGTTTATAGACTGCTCAGGGTTTAAGGGGCTGCTCACCCAACAAACATTGAATACAGGATATGAAGATTGGTCACATTGGCTGCCTTGCGATCGCGCAGTGGCTATGCCCTCAGAGCGTCACGAACATACGAGACCTTACACTCGTTCAATTGCACACTCTGCCGGTTGGCAGTGGCGTATTCCGCTTCAGCACCGTAATGGTAATGGCTTGGTGTACAGTAGTAATTATTACTCTGACGAGCAAGCGCTAGACATATTATCAAGTAATCTAGATACCAAACCACTTGCCGAACCTAATTTTATTCGCTTTAAAACAGGACGAAGACGTAAGCAATGGAATAAAAATGTAGTGGCAGTTGGTTTGTCCAGCGGCTTTTTAGAGCCTCTCGAGTCAACCAGCATACACTTAATTCAGTCCGCCGTGGTTAGGCTTATTCATTTATTCCCTCATGACGGTTTCAAGCAACATCAAATTGACGAATATAACAAGCAATCGCAGCTTGAGTTCGAGCAAATTCGCGATTTTATTATTTTGCATTATCACGTAAACGAAAGAACAGATTCGCATTTCTGGAAGGATCTACGAGAAATGGATGTACCAGATAACTTAACGCATAAAATCGAGCTATTTAGAGCGTCTGGTAACTTATTTAGAGAGCAAAATGACTTGTTTCTTGAAAGTTCATGGCTACAGGTACTAATTGGACAGGGGGTGATTCAGAAAGACTACCACCCGTTAGCGAATGCATTGTCTGAGCAAAAGCTGCAAGAGCTATTGCAAAATATAAAACGTATCAAAAATGAGCCTATTGGGAAAATCGCGACGCATGATGATTTTTTGAAACAGTTTTGTAGTTAGTAGCGTAGTATGAATAAACCAATCCATATCGTTATAGCCGGGGGCGGCACTGCCGGCTGGATGGCAGCAAATTACTTTGCGCACAAGTGGTCATCAGGTAAAGTCAATATTACACTGGTAGAGTCTTCTGATATTGGCATTATAGGTGTGGGCGAGGGTTCTACACCTACACTCAAACGCTTCTTTGACGAATTAAACATTCCAGAAAATGATTGGATGCCCAAGTGCAACGCTACATACAAAGTAAGCATTCAGTTTAATAACTGGAGTCCTGGATCTGGTATTAACCAGTATCGACATCCATTTATTTCTCAAACCGACACTTTTACTCAGCGAGCTTTTGAGGTTAACTGCCGTACGCGAAGGCTAGGGCTTGATACGCATGTTAAGCCGGAAGATTTTTTAATAAATGGTATGTTGGCGAAGCAAAACAAAGCGCCGCTTACGCCTGATAATTTTCCATTTAGAATGGAATATGGCTATCACTTTGATAGCGCACTACTCGGTAACTATTTGCGTGAGTTGGCTATTGGAAAAGGGGTCACTCATGTTAATGCCATCATCAGCGACGTAGTACTTCACCCTAGTGGAGATATAAGCCACCTCGTAACAGACAAAGGCATTATTGAGGGAGATTTTTTCCTTGATTGCACAGGTTTTTCTTCAACTTTGTTGCAGCAGGCTTTAGGCGTTAAGTTCAATTCTTATTCTGAAAACTTATTCAACGATTCGGCGGTGGTTTTACCTACACAAGCACAAAAAAATATTAAGGTAGAAACCCAATCGACAGCGCTTTCTAGTGGATGGTGCTGGACGATACCGTTACAGAATCGCACGGGCAACGGATACGTCTACAGTACTGCACATTTATCCAAGGACCAGGCCGAAGAAGAGCTACGTCGACACCTCGGTTTTGAAAGCACCGATGTAGAGGCGCGACATCTTAAAATGAAAGTGGGGCAAGTTGGGCAGCACTGGCACAAGAACTGTTTGGCATTAGGGTTATCTCAAGGGTTTATAGAACCCCTTGAAGCCACAGCACTGCACCTTGTTCAGATTTGTATTGAGTACTTCTCGGATACGTTTGAAAAGAACGGTTTTTCAACAAAACCATGCAGTAATTATAATTCTTTTGCTAGAGAGCGGTTTGATCGCGTTCGTGACTATATAGTGGCTCACTATAAGCTAAACACAAGGGAGGATAGTGACTACTGGCACGACAATAGAGAGAACATGGTGATGTCTGACTCTCTAAATTCGATCTTAAGCGCATGGTTCAGTCGCCAAGATCTGGCAAGCGAAATTAAGCGCCAAAATATAGGAATGCACTGGGACTCTGTATCATGGCA
>NZAF01000082.1 GCA_002686115.1 Halobacteriovorax sp.
AAAACTTCACTTTCTTTTAGAAATTTAACTAAAATCTTGTTAGGATGAACATTAACGTCAATTTCATTCTCTGGTACTTTTATGTCAATAAGATAGTTTCCCGATTGTCCATAGCCCCATATTGGCTCAAGATTTCTAATAACAATTTGGTGAACTTTTTTATCTGCAAAAAGTCGATTGTTTACAAAGAGGTATTGTTGCTTTCCACTATTACCCTTTGTGCTACGTCGTGAAACATTGCAAATGACTTTTGTGCCCATGTACTCTCTTCTTGATGAAAGAATAGTGCGGTCTATATTCTTTTTATTCGAAAAGAAGACTTGCTCAACTCTTTTAAGAGTATCGTCATGTATAGGACTAAAAATTTCTTTTTCATCTTCATTAAAATTTATAACAAAACGAACTTGTGGGTTCATAATGACAAATGAGTTTATAATTCTTTTTAGTGAGTTTCTTTCACTGATCTTTGACCGGACAAACTTTAACCTGGCTGGGGTGTTAAAAAAAAGGTCTTTTATATATAGAGTTGTTCCACTTTGACTTGGTTTGTAGTGAGCATGTTCAACGGTTTGGGCCCCATGAATGACAAACTTCCCACCAGTTTCAAGATTGGTATCTGGAGCAGAGTGACATGAAACCCTTGCAATACTTGAAATTGAAGCTAGTGCTTCGCCTCTAAAGCCAAATGTTGAAAGCTTATAAATATCATCGAACTTTTTTATTTTAGAGGTTGCATGTCTACAAAAAGCGTAGGGGAGGTCGTCAAAACTCATCCCATGTCCATTATCTTCGATGGCAATAAGATCAAGTCCATTATTTTTAATTGTTACTTTAATTTCTGTTGAGCCTGCATCAATTGAATTTTCAATGAGCTCTTTTATAACATTTGCAGGTTTTTCAACGACTTCACCTGCTTTTATTTGATCAATGATATGCTCTGGTAGGAGCTCAATACGACTTTCCATAGGACATGATCATAGCAAATATGGCCTATGGAGGCAAAAGATACGCTTAACTTTTTGCGCTGCATTTGGTTAAGCGTATCTTAAAGTTTGGGTTATTCTCTAGGAGTTAGAATACCTTTTTTAAAGTCTATTCTCATTCTCTTTGTAGCTGTCTTGCTTGCAATTGTTTTATGCATTGGAAGATCAAACTTTTGAGTATACTTTACAGTTGCTAAGAACTCATAAGTTCTTCTACGCTCTTTGCTCATATATTCTGATTTTTCAAAAGGTAGTTGAATAACTGTTTTTCCATCAATAGTTTTAGGCTCTAGGTCTTTAAGAGCAATCGTAAGTTTTTCTCTTGATCCATATCCAAACAAGAACTTCGTTTTAACTTCAAGCTCAAGAGCAAGAAGATTAAGATCAGTTAGAGCAGCATCTAATTCTAAAGTAAGTGCATCAGTCGTTATTTCAGTGATTTTAAATTCTTTACCAGTGATAACTTTGGCATGAGATACATCGTATGCTTTTAGAGTAACATCACCATTCATTTTAAATAATTTCTTGGACTCTTTTTTTCCACTGATGTTTTTTTCTACATACTCAAGAACTGTATCTTCTCCGTTAAACTTAGTGCTAAAATTAATGTCGCGTCCTAACTTATCAAATCCTTGGTCAACGTAGACACTAAATTCGATTGGCTCTTTAATAGCTGAAGCATTTTCTAAGTTAACATTAATAGCTGCTATAGACTTACCACCATCTTTTACTGTTACTCTTCTCGTTGCATACTTTGTACAACTATATGAGTACGACTGAGTTCTTCTAGTATGAGTCGTGCAATTCTTATCGAAAGTTAAGTTTCTGCTGTCTCTTCTATCGCGGTAGCTCGTTCCACGTCCAGTAGAGCCTCTGTCATCTCTTCTGTCTCTGTAGCTTGTTCCTCTTCCTGTCGATGAACCACCAGAAGATCCTCCAGAGTAACTTCCACCACTTGAATAATCACAAGTTGTGTATGTGTCATATTCGTATTCGTAGCACGTCCCTTCATAAGAATAGGTTTCTCGTCCTATTTTATAAGTTGGAGACTCTAAGTTTACTTGTTCTTTTTCAAACGATTGATCAAGAATAAGAAGTTGAGTGTCTGTAAGTTCTGCAGACATTGTTGTCATTGAAAATAATAGCGCAGGTAGTAATATGGTTTTCATAAACCCTCCTTAAAAAATTAAATAATTGCTTAAGGAAAGGTAGAGCAAAAACAAGACCAACTTTTTTAATCAGTTATTAAGCAGAAGACGCATGGTGTTCATCCTATGGCACCAGTATCAAAATTACACCAGCACCAAGTTGTCCTATGCTTCTTCTTTATAAAAGCTTACTTGGTTTCTTCCATTTTCTTTTGATTTGTACACTGCTTCATCAGCTCGCTTGAATAGGTCTGTTCCAGTAAGGACCCCTTGTCTATAATCTGCAACACCGATAGATGCAGTAACAGGAAGTTTATTACCTTCATAGATAAAATCGTGAGATTCAACTAGTTTTCTTAATCTCTCAGCAATTTCATATGAGTGCTTTAAATTTGTTTTCGGAAGAAGGATAACAAACTCTTCACCACCATATCTTGCAAAGACATCATCTTCTCTAACACCATTCTTTCTAATGAGATCAGCGATTTCTTTTAAAACAAAGTCACCAGCATCATGGCCATAATTATCATTAAGTTTCTTAAAATGATCGAGATCAAAAATAATGAGAGAAAGAGGATTACCTGTAACTTTTGACTTTTTGACTTCTAAATCTTGTTTGCCATTAAAGTAGGTCTTGTTATAGCAGCCAGTGTGACGGTCAGTATTAGCTTCAAGATTAAGTTTATCATAAGTTAATCTCTCAGGGTCGCCAGCTGGTAAATACTTAAGAGCAACAGCTCCAAGTTTTATGATATCGCCTTTTTCAAGCTCTTTAGTGCCTTCAACTTTTACGTTATTAACGTAAGTACCATTTCTCGAACCAAGGTCTTCAACAGTGAATGAAGTCTCAGTCATTGTTAAGCGGAAATGCTCACGAGAGATACCGTTAAACTCTAAAGTAATGGAGTTCTTTGCACTTCTACCACATGTAATCTCTGGCTCGACCAGATCAAATAGTGTTCCATTAAGCTCTCCGCCAACAACTAAAAGTGCCGCTGGTTTTTGGCCCGCCTCACTTTCAGCAGATGAAAGTGCTTTATGGATATCGGTGATTACAATTGTGCTATCGTCACTCATGGGTCCTCTTTTTATCTAAGAAATAAGCTTTAAAGCTTCAGTAATTTTGATCATTACCTATCGGAAGCCTATTGTATAATATTAACAAGTTACTTCAATTTCTCAAGCCATTCAAAAGAGTAAATTTTTCCAGCTTCAACGCCTGGCTGATCAAATGGGTCGATTCCAAGGGCATTTCCAATAATAGCTGTTAAAAGTTCAAAATAAACAATAATTGCCCCTAAAGATTCTTCATTAACCAAGTCAATTGATAGGGTTAAGTGAGGGACACCTTGTTCGCTTAAAGCCTTTAGTGTACCAAAAAACTCGGCATCCATAAGGTCCTTAAGAGAGTAAGAGCTAAGCATCTTTAGTCTAGAATGGTTAAAAGAGTTTTCTAGTTTAAAATCATTCTTTGTATTTTTCACATGAATAAGAAAGAGAAACTTATTTAAAGGACCTTCCATAAAAAGCTGCATTTGAGAATGTTGATCAGTTGCTCCATAAGAGGGAATTGGAGTGAGACCAATTCTCTGATTATCCTTTTTCTTTCCAAGGCTTTCACCCCAAAGTTGCACAAACCAAAAAGAGAGATCTCTTAAAAGAGAACTATACGGCATAAGGATTGTTTCGTTCACACCCTCTTCAGCATGAGTAAGGATACTTGCACAAGTTTTTTTAAAATCCTCAGAATCAAATTGCTCTGTAGCATATTTATAAGCCCCCGCAAGAAGTGAGTCTATATCAATTCTTGCAAAGAGCGCAGGAAGTGTACCAACAGGAGTAAGAACACTAAAACGACCACCTACGAAAGGAGGTATTTCAAG
This sequence comes from Halobacteriovorax sp., assembly GCA_002686115.1. Lineage (GTDB taxonomy): Bacteria > Bdellovibrionota > Bacteriovoracia > Bacteriovoracales > Bacteriovoracaceae > Halobacteriovorax_A. The sequence goes on from NZAF01000082.1 coordinate 4,015, forward strand.
ACAGGTAATTCCGAACTCTTTTCCTAGTTCAAGAAGTGAGCTCTTTTTTGGATCAGTTGCAAAGATAAAATGATCTTTGAAGTTTTCCTCTTTCACTCCAGCTTCTACTAGTTTATTTGCGATAATACTAAACGTTGCCATTGTTTCTGCTGTACCACCAGACTTAGAAACAATATAGAAAAGAGTCTCTTTTATATTTAAGTTTTTAAGTTTTTGATAAGTATCATCAGCATCAATGTTATTAAAGAAAGTAAATTGAACTCCTTCACTTCCTAAAGCAGAGATAAGCATTTCAGGACCAAGAGAACTTCCACCTATTCCAACTTGAGCGAAGCTTTTAAAATGCTTAAAACGCTCATAAGTATTTTTTACAGAACTGATTAGGGTTTCATTTTTTAGCTCACGAACAAAATCATATCTCTCATGATTCTTAAATTCGTTTATAAGACTTGTAATTTTCTCTTGCGAATAATTACTTTTAATAACATCAGAAAATGTAAGTGATAGTGGAGAAGTTGGCATTGTTTTAACCTTTTATTTTAAGAGTATTGTTTTTTTAAGTTTCGACCAATGAGAACTTTTTGAATCTGGTTAGTTCCTTCGACAATTTGCAGAACTTTCGCATCCCTCATAAATCTTTCAACTGGATATTCCGCAGTATACCCAACACCACCAAGAATTTGAACGGCATCAGTTGTGACTTTCATCGCTGTATCTGTTGCTTTGAGTTTTGCCATACTTGCATAGAGTTGATTGCATTCACCTTCATCATAGCTATGGGCCGCTTTTTGAACAAGTAGTCTTGAAGCTTCAACTTCTGTTGCCATATCTGCCATCATAAATTGTAATCCTTGAAAATCAAAGATTGGCTGATTGAATTGATGTCTTGTGAGTGAGTACTTAACTGCTTCATCAAGTGCTCTCGCTGCACAACCAACACCTATAGCACCAATTGTAAAACGACCTCTTTCAAGACCGCCCATCGCGACTTTAAAGCCTTCACCTTCGTTACCGATTAGATTTTCAGCAGGTACAAAACAATTTTCAAAAATGAGTTCTCTTGTTGGAGAAGTTTTCCAGCCCATCTTCTTTTCTTTCTTACCAAAGCTAAATCCTTCAGCTCCGTCTTGTACGATGAATGCTGAAACCCCTCGAGCACCTTCGTCGCCAGTTCGTGCCATAACAATATAAGTTTTTGCTATACCACCTGATGTAATCCATAACTTTGTTCCATTTAAAATATAACCACCGTCAACTTTTTTGGCAGTCGTTTTTAAACTTGCAGCATCAGAACCTGAACCAGACTCACTTAAAGCAAAGGCACCAATTTCCTGGCCACTTGTTAGTTCTGGTAGATATTTCTTTTTTTGTTCCTCATTACCTGAGTTTGCAATAATTGCTTGAACCATTCCTGAGACAGAAATCGTCACAGCATAAGGGACAGAACTCTTTGCAATTTCTTCAAGTACATAGCAATAATCTGAATAGCTAAGTCCAGCTCCGCCAAATTCTTCACTTATTGTGACACCTGTAAAACCTAGAGCTCCAAGTTCTCGATAAAGTTCTAAATTAAAAACTTCATTGGCATCATCATGCTCCATAATAGGATCGATTTTTTGTGTTCTAAATCTTTCAAGAGAACTGATTAGTTCCTTCTGTAATTCATTCATTTCAAATGACCTCTTTATATGTTCAATTTTTAGCGAATTATGTCTCAACAGATCTGATTTGTCATTTAATGGGTAGAGACAATGACCAGCAGACAGTAATTTTATTTATTTATGTGCGACAAATATGACACAAATCAGCTTTTTTTACGTGATATCAGTCAGTTGGATGTTTTGGGAAACACGCAAGATTTCTTGAAACCCTTTCTAGATGCTATGCTTAAAGGATGGAACTTAAGTCTTTAACTAATATTCAAGAGCCTAAAGAAGCACTCATCACTGATAGTTTTCCACTTATGCTGATGAAGGTATCACTTGTTGTGATGTTGCTAATGATTTTTGTTGTTAAGCCTTTCGCTTCATTCGTTGCTACTTATTTTACTCATTGAAATAAGCTTCCGATAATTTTTACAATTATTAACAAGTTAGTACATCTTTCATGTATAAATGCTCCATAATATTTTTAGGAGTACTCATGAAATCATTAATTACACTAGTGTTACTACTTGGTATGTTTCAGTCATCTTTTGCAAATGAAGCCACATGTGAAGATGCAAATTACGTTTTAACAATTTATGATTTTGATCTAAGTCTTCAAACTTGTAAGTCTCTTATCGAAGAGGCCAGAAGACAAAAAGGCTGTGATGGAAATGTTGATAGAATCTCTACCCTTAATATCTCAGAGCTTCAAAACTTTAGTTCAAGAGCATGTATCTATAATGACGAAGCTGGGACTTATCAAGTCATGACTTCAACAATGGCAGAACCTCCGACAGCAGTTATTATGTTCTCTGTTTGGGACTAACTGACTTAGACCCTTGCTATCAATTTTTGTCAAAAACTACTTATAACTGTCAAAAATAAATAATTTTCACTGACAAAACGTCTTGTTGCTTCTATTTTGTGTCAAAACTTGGAGGAGCGATGAAGACGATATTAATTCTACTAACATTTTTATTTTCTTTTCAACTGTATGCGAAAACTAAAACCTTACCTGAAATAAAGGGAAAGCTCTATAATTACACTCGCTTTAATCATGATGAGATTAAATTAGAGGTCAGACTTCATTGTAAGCAAGGTCTCTGGGCGAATAGTTGTCCTCCTCATTCTTATGGTTCTGGTGTTGCTAGAATTAATCCAGACGGAACTTTTGTCATTCCAAAAATTAAGTATAAGGCTAAACGAACGGCGATACTTCATGTCTTTTATAAGACATGTCACTTAACAACACCAAGTGGAACAGTTAGTGGCTTTTGTTCAGAGAGTATTAATAGACGAAAGTATAGAAAAGAGTTTAATGAAGTCACAGTATTTGATATTGGCGAATATAATGTGAACTTCGAACTTTCAAATGGACTTAAGCTTGAAGAATTTCTTGCGACGAACAAAGAATATTATGAGTTCTATTATAATCTTAAGTTTGAAGATGAGGAAAATAATATTGTTGAAATCTTTAAGCATGAACTTGAGGGGTTAACTTCATCAGATCAGACTCTTAAGGTTACACCTATTGTTTATACTAAAAGAATGGAACAAGATGCTCTTTTCAAATTTACGATGCAAGTCGGTTTATCAAGTTCAAATGTAGATCCTGTGCTTTTAGAAAGAGTTGTTGAAACAAGGCTTGATCAAGGCGGCTTACCAAAAGAACTCTCTGAAGGAATATTAGATATAGAAAACTTCAAAGCAGGTCTTGATGGAGAATGGGGCGTAGACTTTTCTTATAGCTCAGATGCTCTTAGTGAGGAGTTTAACGTTGATAGATTTTCATTTGGCTTTAGAACTCCAAGTCTTGATTCTACTATGAAACTCGCTTGTATTGATGGAGAGTTATCGGGAACTTTTTATGATAGAGAATCTCCTTCAAAGGGGTCTATTCTCGTTGGTGAATATGAGCTTAGTGGCACATGTGATAAAGAAAAAGCTCAAGCAATTATTAAAAACTATATTTTTAAATCATATAAGACAGATCAGACGCAGACTTTTAAAAGAGATTTAAAACTAGATATTTACTATGTTGATAAATTTCAATTCAAAACAGATATTTATTCAATAGATAGTGGCCGATTATTATATAAGGAAACAAGAGCAAGTAAGAAGTAATTTAAATATTTAGAAGGTCAATAATTATTGGCCTTCTTTTTTTCCTTCCAAATCACCTTCATCATATATTTCTAAACCAAGCATATTTTCAATTAAGTCTTCAAGAGTGACTATTCCAATAAATTCACCAGCATCGTTAACGATAGCTGAAATATGCTCTCTCCTATTGAGAAGCCTTCTAAGTAGGGTGGGTAATTCAGTATCATGAGGAAGAATGAGAAGTGGTTTTAGAATTGTAATTAGTTTTTGTGATTTATCCTTGATATAGGCATGTTGAAGTTTATCCTTCATGATGTAGCCGCGTACATCATGAATATCAACACCAAAAATCACGAGTCTTGTATATGAGTTCTCACCTGCTTGTTCATAGGCTTCTTCAATTGTGAGGTCAAAATTAAGTCCTTCTACTTTATCTCTTTGAGTTACGATATCTTTTAAGAGAACTTCTTTAAAGCGCATGAGTCCTTTCAGAGCATTATATTCAGATTGAGCAATAGCTCCTTCATTTAGACCAATATCAGCAATTGCCTCAATTTCTTCACGTGAGATAGGAACTTTCTTTCCTTTGACTAAGGAAGAGACTTTTTCCGAGAGCCAAACGATAGGGTAGGAAAGAACTATCATTGGAGAAAGAATTGCTGATGCGAGAGGTAGAAAAGTTTTCCAATAACTTGCCCCAAGAGACTTTGGAATGATCTCGCTAAAAAAGAGAATTCCAAATGTTAAAAGAATTGAAAAGATTGTTAAAGCTTCATTACCATAGACTCGTTGAGCCTCTGCACCTGCACCAGCAGCGCCAATTGTATGAGCAATCGTGTTAAAAGTAAGAATTGAAGCAAGAGGTTTTTCAATATCTTTTTTTAAATGTTTAACTTTATTAAATAGACTTGGGTTTGTTTTTTCTAAAGAAGTTAAGTAGCTAGGGGTCACGCTTAGTATAATGGCCTCTAACATAGAGCAGATAAAAGAGACTAGAATTGATAGCGATATGTAAAAAAATAACATATCGCTATTTTATCAATTATTTATTTGAATGAATAGTGTTGGTAAAGAGAACTTCTCTTTCACTGTTTTCATTGACGCCAATGAGGCTTACTTTAAAAGAGTCTCCTTGGTAGGTCATCGTGATATATCCAAGCTTTGAGATGGCAAATTTTGGAAGTTTTACTTCTTTTACAGGTCTAAGTTTTCCACCAGCTCCAGTAACGTACATATGAGTCCCTTTTTCTTGGCCTTCATAAGAGAGATGGTGATCATGTCCTCCAAAGTGAGCGCTAACTTTTCCTGTGATATATTTTTTGAAATACCACTTATTAAAAAACTTTGCATCTCCATGTTTACCGGAGCTTTTAATTGGATGGTGAGCAATACTGAAGATGAAGCGACACGTTTCCTTAAACTCACGCATCGTTTTTTTAAGCCATTTTCTATGCTCTTTTAGATACGTGATATTTGTATCAAGGTTTAAGTAACAGACATCACCATATCTCTGGGCATACCAATAATTTGGAAAAATAATATTTTCATGTCGATCATTAAGAAATAGCCAGGCACCAGGGTTCTTATGATAGTCGTGATTACCGAGAGTCAAAATAAAAGGTGTTCCATTCTCAATCATCTCACCGTAGTAATCATAGAAGTGACTATAGAAACTTGGATCGTTTTCATCACTTAGGCCATTCTTATAAACTAAATCACCAGTGATTCTGACAGAGTCACAGCCTTCTTCTTTTAATGCTTCGGCAACATATCCTTGTCCTAATTTTCCAGTTCCGCTATCTCCCATAATACAGGTTTTATATCCAATCTCATGTGCTGGGTGTTCAAGAATTTCAACTTCTCTTGGAGCGTATTCACAAGAAATGAATAGTAGAGCAGTAAGTATTAATTGTACTTTCTTCATAGATTCTCCATTTTCTAATTTCAAAAATGGTAGCGAATTTTAAATGGATGGTCATGTTAGAAATAGGTGAGAATATTAAGAGTAAGAAGATTTTTGAGTAAAAAAGAAAGCCCGAGTCTTGCGCTCGGGCTTTTGGGGATAGTCTTATTTATTATTAAGTTCTAATAAGTTCTTTGCGATAATCATAACCATAACTTCATTAGTTCCTGCACCAATTTCATTAAGTTTGTTATCTCTCATCATTCTCTCAACAGGAAATTCTCTTGAATAACCATATCCACCATGAAGTTGAATCGCATCAAGAGCAATCTTTGTTGCAAGTTTTGGAATCGCTAGTTTTACTTGAGCCGCAACAACTGGTCCTTGAACGCCTTGATCATATTGATAAGCAGTATTGTAGAGAAAGCTTCTCATCATTTCAGTTTCTGTTGCCATTTCAGCAATCATTCTTTGAATCATTTGGTAATTACCAATCGTCTTTCCAAATTGTGATCTTTCATTTGCATATTTAATACATTGATCAACACAAGCCTGAGCAATCCCAAGAGAGATCCCAGAGATGGTGATTCTTTCAATGTCTAAGTTTTTCATCATGTGATAAACAGAGTCACCCTCATTACCAACAAGTTGTGACTTTTCGACTTTTGCATTATCAAAAATAAGTTCACCTGTTGGTGAAGCTCTCATCCCCATCTTGTGAATTGGTTTACCAAAAGTGAAGTGACCTTTTTCCTTTTCAAGAATAAAAGTCGAAAGATTCTTTCTCTCTGGTCCAGTTCTCGTATAAACATAGGCTATATCTGCGTATTGAGCATTTGTGATCCACATCTTTGATCCATTTAAAAGATAGTGATCACCTTTATCTTCAGCTTTTGTTTGAATACCAACTGCATCTGAACCATATTCCGGCTCACTCATTCCCATACAGCCGATGTGTTCACCAGTAACTAGTTTAGGAAGATACATTTCTTTTTGTTCTTCTGAAGCGTTGTTTTGAATATTATTAACGGCCAAGATCGAGTGGGCAAGGTAACTAAGAGTTGATGAAGCACATGCTTTCCCAAATTCTTCCATAACGATAGTCGCAGCTAGTGCACCCATTCCTGCTCCACCGTACTTCGGATCCGCAGTGATACCTAGAACACCAATTTCTCCCATCTTCTTAAAGGCTTCCATATTGAAAGTTTCATCAGTGTCATGCTTTTCAGCAACTGGTGCAAGTTCATTTCTTGCAAAGTCTCTACACATATCTCTGATTTGTTTTTCTTCTTCTGAAAAATACCACATAACCTGATCTCCAAATTTCTAACGAATCACTAACAATGAATGATTCAATACGTTAGCTTTTCTTACATAAACTGACAAATGCGTCGCGAAAAATGTCTAAGTTTTTTAACATTTACGTCAAATACGTCACTACTTAACCAACAAAAGCACTTTGGTCGAGTTATTTTATGTTTGTTCCCGATCCATTTCATACTCCGTAGAATTTACTCATTAATAACTTAACAAAGGAATTGTTATGAAAATATCACTAAGAGTGATGTGTGCTTTATCTTTAGCTTTTAGTTCTTATTCTTTTTCACCAAAATTTAACAACAAAAGAATTGTGGTAAAAGTTAAAGACGGGGCAAGTTTAGAGAACTCTCATATTCTTTCAAAAAAACATCTCTTTAATGACTACTATGTTTTACAAACAGAAAACGCGCAGGAATTAAAAGCTTCATTAGAAGGTAATGATAAAGTTTCTTACGTTCAATTTGATTTTCAATCAGATACTAAGAAGTTACCAGAAGCGACAAACCCAGAAAGAGTAGAGCCAAATACTTCAAATAAGTATAATGGAATTTTCAATGATCCATCTGTTGATAGACTGTGGGCCTTTAGAGAAGCAAGTAGAAACGGGATGAATGTTACAAGCGCTTACGAAGCTTTTGGTAGAAAAGGTGATAGTGAAGTGATCGTTGCAGTCGTTGATACGGGAGTTGATTACAATCACGAAGATTTAAAAGATGTGATGTGGGTCAATCAAGGAGAAATTCCAGCAAACGGAATTGATGATGATGGTAATGGATATGTTGATGATGTTCATGGAATCGATACACTTGATCGTGACAGTAACGGAAATGCAACAGGAGACATGATGGATACTCATAATCATGGGACGCACGTTGCAGGAACAATTGGGGCCACTCAAAATAATGGAAGAGGAATTGCTGGAGTTGCTTCAAATGTAAAAATCATGGGAATCAGAACAGTTCCAAATAGGGGTGATGAAACAGATGTAGATGTTGCAGAATCATTCTTATATGCAGCTAAGCATGGTGCAAAAATCATTAATTGTTCATTTGGTAAGACGAGAAATGAAGGTGGTCTTCTTGTTCAGGATACGATTAAGCATATTGGTGAAAAGTATGGTGTCTTAGTTGTCGCAGCTGCAGGAAACGAATCTTCAAATAATGATAGATCTCCAAAGTACCCAGCTTCTTTTAATAATGACAACTTACTTGTTGTCGCCGCAACTTCAAGCTGGTTTGGAAGTCTTGCAAGTTTTTCAAATTATGGTCAAAGAACTGTTGATATCGCTGCTCCTGGATCAGGAATTTATTCAACTGTAAGAGGAAACCGTTACTCAAATATGAGTGGTACTTCGATGGCTTCTCCAAATATGGCAGGGCTTGCTGCTGAAGTTCTATCTAGAAACCCAGAGCTTGGGCCTATCGCTCTTAAAGAACTTATTATGAGTAATGTAACAAAGCTTTCAAAGTTTTCTACAAAAATGGTGTCAGGTGGGCTTGCAAATCTAAAGGGTGCACTTGAATAATTGAATACAAGTTTATTAAATAAAAGCTAGGCTTAGGTCTAGCTTTTATTTTAGGTAATCACATGAAAATATTATTACTTTTAACACTATCAATATTCACATTTGCTTCTGATTTTAACGGTATCTGGGTTGGTAATGGGGCTGCTAAGAGTGGAGATTTTAAAGTGTCTTGTCCTGATGTTGAGATGAGATTTCATGTTACTGATACTCTTTTTATCCTCAGAGGTGGGCATTATAATTGTGAAGGATTTAGTGCTGAGTATCCTTACTTTGAGTTTCAAATTAATCAAGGCGTTCTTTATGATGGAAGTAAAGAAGTAGGCTCAATCTCTGATAGATTGATAAATATCTTTTCAAAGGAAGAGGGGTTTAACCTTGATTTAGTCTTAGAAAATGGGGAACTATCTATGTTTGAGACATGGGAAGACGGAGATGAATACTTCAAAGTTATCGCTAAGTTAAAGAAATAAGGAAAAGTCACCGTAATATCAGCCCCTTAGCTAGTATAGAAAATCCTCAATTATAAAAGTCATTTTTCATAAGAGTAAAAATTGTTTATAACTTCCAAAACATAGGATGGAAGTATGATGAAACTCTTATTAGTAAAATTCCTTATTCTCATAAGCGTAAACTCGTTTGCAGATTTAAATGACGTCCAAAATTCAATTGAGAACAATCATATTGTGGATACGATCGATAAAAATTTATCTCAAGGTATCAGGGAATCTTTAAAGAATGATATAAGAAACAAGAAGATCGTTTTTCTTGGAGAGGCTGATCATTTTTTCCATGAGAAATACAGTTATCGACTAGCATTTATAAAAGAACTACTTAAAAATGGTTATTACAATATTTATGCAGAGCTTGGTGCAACTGACGGGATGATGGTCAATCTTTACTTAGAAACAGGCGATGAATCTTTTTTAAAGAAAGTAGGACTTTATGGCTTTAAATATGGAAGCCCTTTGCGTTTTAAGAATAACGCTTTTGTTAGTGAGCAGGTGAGATACTTTAAAGAACTTAGAGCTCTTAAATTAAAATATCCAAAACTAAAATATGCTGACTTTGATTTAGATATGGTGCCTGGGAATTTTTATCTAGAGTATGATGAAATGAAAGGTAGAATTGATGTTACTCGATTCATTGAAAAGAATACTGAATTTGCAAAAGTGATGAGGTTTATTGAACTTAGTAAAAACTCTGAAAATAAACAACTCTATATAAATCTCTCTTATAAAATTGCACAGGAGTTGAAAGAGGTAGGGATTAAGAATGTTAAAAACTATAAAGAGTTTTTACATCTTATTAAAGTCTTTAAAGACAGCCTCTATTTTAGAGTTGAGTCTAGAAAGAAGCCTTTTAGGTGGAGCATCTATCACTGGCGTGAAAAAAGAATGTTTGAAATTATGGAATATGAATTTCAAAAGAAAAATTCAGCTGAAAAATATATATTCCTCGGCCATAATGGTCATTTAACTAAAACAGATGCGAAGAATAGAAATGGTGATCGCTATACAACTTGGGATACTATTGGCGCCTGGATAACAAAGAGAGCGCCTAGTGATGTCTTTGCTATATGGAGTTTCATTGGTAGGGGAGAACATAGTGGACATGGTTGTCAAAACGGTGGAAGCTGCGAGATAAAATTAATTAAAGGTACTCTTGAAGAGCGTCTATTTGAAATCAATTCTTCTGATGGCATTTATTTTAGAAATAACTCAGTTATTAAAAGAAATGAAAATATCATAAAGACAGTTGTAAATGGTTATGAAGTGACCTCTGGAAAGTATGGGGACGTCGCAGATGCTTTCTACTTTATTCCCGAAGTTAATGATCTCACTCGTTAATTCATTGCAGATAAGTTAATGGCACAATGAAATGAGTAAACTCCATCACTCATAGGAGTATCATATCGGTAGTCCATATACTTTTTAAATTCAACAAGTACTTTATCGTTCTTAGAAAAGTTATCGATTAATTGATTACATTCAGACTCTGTAAATTCTCTATTTTTTAAATAATAAGAAGACCAAAAGCTTGAATTTGAGTCTTCATTTGAAATGATAAAGTGGCAACGATAATTTCTGTGAAGATTATTTTCTTGTTGATCATTCTTTCTAGTTGTAGAGATCCTTCCTGCAAACTCATACTCATATTCAACCTGGTAATTGCCTTGTTTTAAGAAGTTTTTTAGGTTTTTTGATATGATTGATGTTGAACTTAGGTGTCTTTTACACTTTCTAAGATTGTTTGGAGTATTTAGAGATTTTAAATCTCTTTCAATAATCTTGCGTGCAGAGATTTGGTCATTGATATCAAAAACACCTTTCGTTTCATTATGTGACTCTAAACTAAAGATTTCATCAAATTCTCCAGAATACTTTCCTTGATAGGCGAAGCCCTTTTCTCTGAGAATTTGAGTCATACTCTCAAGCTCCGTAGACTTTTTAACTCTCGTCTTTTGTGCAAATGTCATACTTGTTAAAAGTGTTACTGAAAAAAGAATAAGCAGTTTCATAAAAAATACCCTTGAGTTATTTAGTAAATTTTAAAAAATAAAAAACCTAAAACCAAGTAAATAATCCGCTTTATATGATATAAGTCATTAAGTAGCTTAAATTTCTAAGGTAAGGATAAAGTATGAAAATTTGTTTTTTTGACGCACATCAGTTTGAAGAGGATATCTTTACAAAGGTTAATGAGGGCCATCATTTTGAAATGACTTTTGTAAAATCACATCTAAGTCCACAAACGGCGATTCTTGCAAAAGATCACGAAGTAGTTTGTGTTTTTACAAATGATAAAGTCAATAGAGAAGTCTTAGAGTCTCTTAAAGAAAATGGAATTGGGCTTGTTGCACTAAGGTGTGCTGGTTTTAATCAAATAGATGTAGCCGCTGCAAATGAGATGGGTATTAAAGTCGTACGAGTTCCAGAATATTCCCCATACGCCATTGCAGAACATGTAACGGCATTAATTCTTACACTTAATAGAAAAATTCATAAAGCTTATAATCGTGTACGAGAAGGAAACTTCTCTCTTGATGGACTGGTTGGTTTTGATCTTCATCAAAAAACGATTGGTGTCATTGGAACGGGAAAGATTGGACTTGTTCTCACTCAAATCATGAAAGGATTTGGGATGAATGTATTGGCCTACGATAAATTTCCTAATGAAGAAGCCGCAAAGAGTATAGGTTTTAAGTACACTACTTTAGATGAAGTACTTGGTCTTTCCGATATCATCTCATTACACGTTCCTTTAAATGAAGAGACATTTCATTTAATTGATCGAAAAAGACTTTTTCAAATGAAAAAAGGGGTGATGATTATTAACACCGGACGTGGTGGTCTGATTGAGACAAGTAGTCTTATCGAGTTTTTAAAGAATGGTCATATTGGTAGTGCTGGATTAGATGTTTATGAAGAAGAGGAAGAGTACTTTTTTAAAGATTTATCTTCTCGAGTGCTTACTGATGATATTCTTGCAAGGCTTCTAACTTTTCCAAATGTTCTCTTAACATCTCATCAAGGTTTTTTAACAAACGAAGCACTTCAAAATATTGCACAGACAACACTTGAGAGTGTGGACGATTATAAGAATAACCGTCCATTAAAAAATCAGGTTACAGTTCAATAACTTTTTTCACTAAAGAATGAATACCTGTGAAGATGTCATTTAGAGGGGCATCATCAAACATATAAGCAGCAGTTGTAACGAGTTTATTGGTTTCATCAACAATGATTTCATTAGGGGCTGTATTGGCATGAACAGCTCCAAGCTTTTGAAGCTCACTTGCCGTTGATTCGTCATTTCCAATTGTTATATTAGGCTTCTTATCGCCTAGAGCAAGTGCGAGAAGAGCCGGAGAGATACAGATCGCACCAATCGTTTTATTTGTAGAGTTGAAATCCTTTATAGTTTTTGCAACATCACTACTAACTTTTCCATCACTTCCTTTAAATGCAAAATCAGAGAGATTTTTTGCTGCACCAAATCCACCTGGTAGAATAAGAGCGTCGTATTTTGAACTATCAAGTTCTTTTAGATCTTGAATCTTACCTCTGGCAATTCTTGCAGACTCCATAAGAACGTTTCGGGATTCTTTTACTTCTTCTCCCGAGAGGTGATTGATGACATGATGTTGATCACGATCCGGCGCAAAGATATCGTAACGAGCTCCTTCTGTATCAAGAGCGAGTAGGGTGAGGACAGATTCTCTAATTTCAGCACCATCTAAATACCCACAGCCGGCCAAGATAATAGCAATATTCTTACTCATGATTTCCTCCTGTTAAGATTTTGTTTTTTTGATGATAACGTGGGATGGCTTTTTGGACTAGTGTAAAAAATAAAAGTCACACGAAAGCGGATTGCTTTGGTGTGACTTTCCTTTGAGTTATTTGAATAGTTTTTAAGAAGCTATTTCTTCATCACCTGAATTAATAACAATCTCTGCATTAAAATCTGATCTAACATGTCTTCTCTTATGTCCAACATAGAAAAGAAGTCCGATATCTATTGCGGCAAATGTAATAAGAACTTTTCCAATTAGTAAATCACCATAGGCAACAGAGAGACATCCCATCACCAAAGTACTAAAGAAAAGAATCATCATTAGTCCATAGAGAAGGTTAAGTTCACTATAGTCTTTCATCGAATCTCTACTCATTTTTGTCTCCTTTCTAACGGCCGTAAAATTTTGTGACGGCCTTCAGTTTTGTAATTAGCTGATAAAGCGTTATTTATTGTTTTATTAAATAAAATATATGCACTTAGTGGGCCAAGTACTTGAAATTACAGTGACAGATATGGCGCCTTTTGTGCAAAGAGTCTTAAGTGATTACTTTTTGAACTTCTATTTGTATGAAAGCTTAGATAACTCTAAGAAAATATAGAGAATTTCTCTTCTAGACTTCCCCTGTTTATGATTGCTATTATTAAGTTTTAGAGGAGTGCACACGGATGTTGACCACCCCAGTCATTAAGGATGAAGATACAGTATTTCCAGGAGAAAATTGGTTTCTCTATTGGAAAACATCAGCGTCTCTTTGGAAAAGTAAAATTGAATCCCTTCGAGGAGTGAATAAGATTATTATCCCCGTGAACTGGGGCTTTCATTCTGATACTGGTGATAATATTGATTTTGCTGGCGAAAAACCAGAGACAGATTTAAAAAAACTTGTTCATATTTGTGAAGATTTAGGAAAAGAAGCAATTCTTATTCTTCCTATATCACCTGTTCCATATCTTCCAAATGGTGGAATACCTTTTTTATTGGCCAGAACAGAGTCGCTAAACAGTACAATGGTTTTTGGTAGTGCACTCGATGCAGATGGCGTGATTAATCAATTCTATTCATTTTTTGACCCTAGAGTTTATAAAGCTTTTACTAAGTTCACACGTGAGCTTTCTCATTACATAAGTCAAAGTGGTATGAATGTTTCTCTTTGGGCATATGAAAGTGGTTACTTTAATAATGGGCTCTTCCATTCATATCTTCATGATCGTTCAAGTGCTTTTGATCAAGGTTTTACGAGATTTCTTCAGGCGAAAAAAGCTGAAGATGAGGAAAACTCAGAAGTCACAAGTGGTCAAAAAGAAGACTCTTTAAGGAAAGAATATGAGTCTATGATTCGAGAGCTTTATCTTGAGAGTATTAAAAACGATCTTGGATTTTGTTACCAAGGGATGAAAAAAATTGGCTACGTCTTAGGACGTCCTCATGATATTTTTATAAGCTCTGTTGAGAATGCAGCGGATTCAAGAATAATTGATGAAGTACTTATGATGAGTCGTTATGATATTATTCCTTCAACTATGCTTGTGCCTGCAAGACTAAAAAAAGGCTTAATAAATATTTTTAGAGATACAGTTTTAAGCAGTACATATATAGAAGAAACTTTTGAAGATAAGACAATTCAAAATAAAAGTGAATTTGTCTTTCATCCTTCAAGTACTTTTAGTTTTGTTTGCCAAAAAGAAGACAAAGAAACGTTAAAAGACCTCACGGACTCAGGCGTTATTAACTTTGTTGATGAATATCTAAAATACGATTATGACTTTAATGATCTCTCTGAGTTTTCATGGGAAGATGAATTAGAGAGTTCGAGATATTTCTATTATTTTACAGGTAGAGACCTTGATTTAAGATCATTAAGTGCAGCTTTAAAGATGTTTATGAATGGACTAAATGTCTTTATTGATAAAAAGAATCTTGATGACAAGCTCTTACGCCGCCTTGAATCTTTTTATATTGAAAATGATTTAGAGATAGAACGAATAAGATACCTTTGTCTCATTGAAACAATTTCAATGGGTGAGGGAAGACTCTTTATTTTTGATAGTTCAGAATTTGAAGATTTACAAAAAGATGGCCAGAAGTCCGATAAAAAAAGACAGTTTTGGAACAAGGTATTTGATAGTTTAGATTTTAAATACCCAGAAATAATGGCCGAAGAAGGACTTCGCTATACTTGGTTTGATCGTGGTGTTGCTAGTAGTGAGCTTAAATTTGAAAGGGTTAAAAGAGTAAGCTTTTTTAATCCAACAAGTTACAAGAAAAAAGTAAAGGTCAGGTATCCTTCTCAGTTTATCTTTCAAAAATCAATCGATGAGAAAAATGTTTCGATGAATAATACAACACATGAAATTGAGTTATACTTTTTACCTAAGGGTAGTGTCTCCTTGGATTTTGGAGTTATTTTATGAACGCAGAAATAAAAACACAGGACGTGCTTTTTGTTCTTTATTCTTTTGATAGTAATAAAGAAATGATGAGGTTTATTGATCTTGCTTATTCTACAAAAGGTGTCCTCGACTTTTCACATGTAGAAATCGAAGAAGACCTCACTCAGGTTTACGAACAAGAGGGGAGAGTGGGTCCTTTTGAAACTGAAGAAGAGCTCCTCCAATTCTCATATGAGTTATGTGAAAAAGCTAAGCTTGAAAGCATCTGCCTTTGCGACGTCGATGCCGTCAATCAATCTCTAAAAGACGCAGGAAATGTAAACAAACTCAATGATCATCTCCTAGAACACGGAGACATCCTAACTGACCCAGACCGCAAGAAAAAAGGCCTATTTTCAAATATCTTTTAGTGATATCAATTAAGGAATCGTGAAGGACTTTGACTTGTATGTAATTGTTTCGCCAGACTTTAGATCTATTTTTTGTAATTTGATTTTGATGTCAGGGTAAGGGGGAGCGACTTCACAAAAATTTCCGCCGTATCTAAAGATATTTAGATTTTTTTTATTTTCACTTTTCTGTATGTCGATAATTAAATTTTCTTCACCATCGCAACCAATATTGGTTGATACCGAAAGATATTTTTTAGAGAGCTTTATCTCACCATGATGTTTTTCAAGTTTTACACCATCTATTTGTTGAAGACATTCCTTCTTTGAAAGTATGTTGACAAAATTGCATTTCATGACTTTTTCATCTCTATTTGTCATGCAGTTTAGTCTTTCCTCAAAATTTTTGATATTTTCGCATGCATATACTTTTGTAAGTAATGATGTGAGAAAGATAATTGTAAAAAATTTCATTTTAAAGAGTCGAGAAGGTGTGGCTCATTGGAATATGATCAGCACCTCTGATATTTCCAAGAACTTTTGCTTTATCGAGTTTTAAGTTCTTGTACCATACGTAGTCGATGAATCTGCCAAAGACTTTCATCCTCGTGTCTGGACCTTCAGTATATTTAACCTCAGTCATGCCAGTTTGATTAAGAATGCGTCTCATTGCTCTTTGCTTTTTCTTTGACCATGTATTGAAGTCTCCTGCGAAGATAGCAGGACCTTTATGTTCTTTAATTACATTAGCAGCTTCTCTAATTTGATGCTCTAGCTTTTTTGAAATCACAAAATTAATAGCATGAATATTTGCAACAAGAAGTTCTTCACCGTTTTCAAGTTGGTATGAAGTGAGGAGAACCATTTTTGGTGATTTAACAATAGGCTCTCTATACTTTGAACGTTGAAATTTCTTTTCACTTGAAGCAAATCTAGAAATCGTCGCAACACCTGTTCTATCTTTTCCATCAAAGAAGAACGAAGTCGCAGTTGTGAACTCAAATCCATCTTTATTTTCAAAAATATCTTTCATCTCACCACGAAAATACATTTCTTGTGTGGCAAGAATGTCATGTCCTTCACTTAAAAGGTTAAAGTCTGCGGCCCATGTAGAGTTTTGACCCTTGTACATATTCCAAGCAAGAAACTTGAATGTATTAGGGAGAACAGATTCTTTTGAACGATCAAAAACCTGAATAACATCTTCATTTTTAGGTATTCGGTGTTTAGGGATGACCCCACCGAATGCCGCTCCTGAGAGCATGGCGATAATTAAAGTCCTTTTAATTAACGTCTTCAAGGCAACTCCTTTTGCTAACTATGTGTTATCAATATTTTAAAGGAATATATCATCGATTGGAAAGATAGAAAGTTGTGCCGAAGTGCGTCACTAGCTCTAGTAAATATTACAACTTAGCCTTCATAGAACGAGAAAAGTTGTGTATTTTGAGCCTTTATTACTGGGTAATTGAGGTTTTCGTTGCAAAAGAAAGAGTTTAAAAAGCTTATATATTCCTTGTCCTTTGATGATTTAGCGTCATTTTTGGAATCTGTTGGTGCAAAAAAATTTGTTGCGAAACAAGTGTTTGATTGGATTTATCATAAGCATCAATACGATCCAGAGAACTGGAGTAATGTTCCTGCCAAGGTTAAAGAGGCACTTCAAGCAGGCTTTGACTTCACTCTTCCTAAAATTGTTTGGGAAGGTCTATCTGTTGATGGAACGAGAAAATTTCTCGTAGGATTTCGAGATGGTAGAACAGTTGAAACAGTAATGATCCCCGCAAAGAGTAATAGAAAAACCCTTTGTATTAGTTCTCAAGTTGGTTGCGCCATTGGTTGTACATTTTGTCATACAGGAACAATGGGATTAACAAGACATCTTGAAGCAGGTGAGATTGTCGGACAATTTCTTGCTGTGACAAAATTTTTAAAAGAAAAAGTTGGTCCAGAAGAGAGATTAAGTAATATCGTTTATATGGGTCAAGGTGAACCACTTCATAATTTTGAGCAAGCGAAAATCTCAGCAATGATTTTTACTGATGAAAGAGCTCTCGGACTTAGTCAAAGAAGAGTCACTCTTTCAACTTCAGGCCTTGTTCCTCAAATTAAAAAGCTCGATGACTTTCCACCAATTAATATAGCGATATCTCTTCACGCTGCTCATAACGATATACGAACTGAGCTTATGCCTATTAACCAGGCTTACGACCTTGATCGTCTTCTATCAGCGATTAAAGAAATTCCTCTTAAGGCCCATCGCTATATTACATATGAGTATCTTCTCATTGATAAATATAATGATCGCAAAGAAGATATTGAGGCTCTTTCAAGACTTCTTCCTAAAGAAGTTTCAAAGATAAATCTTATTCCATTTAATGAATATCCTGAATCATCATTTAAGCGTCCCTCTATTTCAAGAATAAATTGGTTTAGAGATGAGCTTGAAAAGAGTGGATATACTTGTACGATTAGAACGACTAAGGGAAGCGATATTCTTGCAGCTTGCGGTCAGCTTAAGAGTGAGATGGAGAAGAAGGTGAATCTTTGGTCTGAAAAGCCAGTATAGATTTATAATTTACAAGTTAGAGATTCATCAATTTTCTTTACGACATTCTCTTTTGTTTTTGGATTTTGTAAGCATAAACCTGTACATCCAGATTTCTCATGAATGTGTGCAATCTGTAAGAATTGTATCTCTTCTTCTGTCCCTGGGGTAATTCCATGTTTATTAAGTTGATCTTCATACCTAAGTCTTAGTCCATTAAACTCATCACTATCATTGCTAAGTTCTCTTAAACTTCGAACATAAAGTTCTCCAGATGCAGGGAGATCAATTTGATATTTTTTTAATGTCGATGAGATAAATTGATAGTGATCTTCTTTTGGTAAAGACTTTAATTTATCAAGTTCAGAAGCAATAAGACTTTTTTCTGAAGTTGATAATTTACTAAGGGCTTCAATAGCATCATCAAACTCTGACTCCGGAAGATTATTTAAAAGAGATTTTGTAAGTTCTGGCCTATCTTTTAAAGAAGAATTTGAAAAACTCTTTTGAGCTCTTTTTAATGCTTGACCAGTCTTAAGAACTTGACCTGTTTTTAATCCAAGAGGTGTGAGAGCAAGGTCTATTCCAACAAATGCCCAACCTGTTATTGCATTATCAAAATAATCTTTAGCTATTCTCTGATCTGAAAGTGATACATTGGCAAGTCCACGATTTATAGAAAAACTATCTTGTGATTTTGATGCTTCGTATGCACCAATGCCTGTTGCAGTTAAACCTGATGCAATAGAAGCTGGCAGGCAGGGAACACATCCAAAAGCAGATGCTACACCAAGGCCAAATGCTGTGAGACCACTCCCTAGCTTTGTGGATTTTAAGCCTGAGTATCCAGTCATACTTTCAAACCATCCTTCCTCTTGAGATTTGGCTAAAACTTCACAGTGTGCCAGATTATATGCAAGAGTTAACTCATCTTTATTAAAGTTATTACCAAGACTTTCTTCAGCATTTCTTAAAAATGAATCTCTACTCAAGTCTACTAGATCTTGATTTGCAATAAGGTCTTCACCATCATTTAGACAAATATCTTTTATTGCCTCATCATTTTGAGAGATAACATTCTTTAGATTCTTATGATAGATTCTTTTTAGTTTTACAAATAGGCTTGGGTTAGATGAGATGAAGTCCTTCATTGTTGACCTTGCCATTTGCTCACCATCAATACCAGTTTCTTGTTTGATTTGATCACTATACATTAAAAGGTCAGAGATCACAGAGAGGTCTCCGGATTTTGTATATTTCTTTATTTCGACTAAGCCTTCTGTAATTATAGAAGTCGGTTCAAATTGCTTGGCTGTAATGAAAGTCGACAAAGGCCCTTTTGCAGAAGTATACATTGGATTTTTGAATATATATTCATCACCAAGTTCTCTTTCTATTTCAAGAAGAGTTATCTTTTTACTGTCCTTATCAATTTGAGTTGAAAGTTCATTTAGTTTTTTTTTGTAATCCTCACATAATTTTGGGGTAATAGAGGCTGAAATTCCAAAGCATGGTGAAGTGCTTGTTGTTATACCATCTTCAATATTAAGAATCCCTGTTTCTCCTGCATCTAAAATCTTTTTTGCATAAGCTAGATTTGCTTTTTTCTTTTTTATTTCCTGATTTAATAAGGATCGCTTGTTGAGTTGTATTTCAGCTGGAATAGCACCTAAGAACACATTGGTAAGAATATCTAGCTGATTATCTTTATTAGCTTTTTCAAGTTGAAGGGCCTTAAATTCATTATCAATTTTTTCTGCGTTATCATTAAGATCTTCATCTGTTCTAAAACATGTTGAAAGATGAGTAAATTTTGCATGATGATTTCTACTCTTTTGTTTCTCTAATCCATAATAATAAATTTTATGATCTTTAGGCTTATTATATAGCTCTGGAAAAGGAGCAAGTAACTCAGATTTGTTACTTGTTAGTTTTAAGATTGCGGTATTTTTAAGTGCTGCTATGAAGTTATTTTGACCAATTTTTTTCTTAATCTTTTCAATGTTTTCAATATTATATCCCGCAGAGGCTATCTCTTCTGTACATTGAATATTTGTCTCAACTGGACAGTAGTTAGGGATCTGTGCCTGTAGAGAGTTCGAAATGAATAGAAAAAGTAATAAGCGATACATCAATTTATCTATCGGACATTTTTTCCTGTATTTTTCTTAAAGACTTATATCTTTCATCATGCGGAGAAAATTGCCGACATTAGATACATGAAATTAATTGTTCTCATACTTATTTTATTTCAATTTCATACTTTAGGCGAAAGAGTCAAAGTTAAGGGGAATCGTGTTCAGTGTTTATCTGATGCATTATCTCGTCTACTTTCAAATGATGGCAAGATTAATAGTCCTGCGCTTGAAGGGACGGCATATGCTCATGATATTGTTGAAATCAGACGTAAGATTTTCCAGGAGTTCTATGAGCCTAATCTAGGTACTCAGGCCAAGCTTGCAAAGAATGCAAGTAAAAGAAAAATTCCTGATACTAATCTCGTTGTTAAGCCTCATTATAACGGAAGAATAGAAACTTTAGTAAGATATGTAAGTTTTGAAGAAGCGCAGGAGATTATTAAAACAAGCTCTTTGCATTTTAAAAATGGTCATAATAAAGGAGAGAAATGGATAGGAACGCCAAAGTCTATTGATCCTCATCACCAACTTGGTAAGAAAAAAAGTCATAAGTATAAAGTTGAAATGAAAGTTGAGAAAGGGACTATTAACTGGCTTAGACAATTTGAAATCAAGCCAGATGTCGAACCGAATCGTTTTGGAATACCCTTTAGAAGCTTAAATGACTTTAATAATCGTATTGTTTCGATTGATATCACAACCATTTAATTATAATTTCTAGACAATCTCTTTAAAATTTCTCATGATAATTTCATGAAAAAAATATTACTAATCATACTTTTAAAAACTAGTTATATCTTTGCAGCTAGTGAAGCATATCTCGGAGCAAGAACTAATATCCAAACTTCAGCCCTTGAGAGAGTGAGTTCTGGATTTCAAGAAGATGACTTTGAGCCTGTACCCATTTCGCTCCTTTTTGGTGTGAAGAAAGACAAGGACTCAGAGTCTTTGCATCTTGATCTTAGTGCATCTTTTTTAGAAAGTAAGGCTCAGTTATATTATTTTAACATCGGACAAAAATGGTTAAAGATCCTTGGTTCGAGATTAAATACGCTTTGGGCACTTGAAGGTATGTTCTCTAATGTGAGTGAAGATTCTGTCTATCATGAGTCTGTCTGTTTTTGATAATACATTGCTTGGTCTAAAAATAGGGGTGGAGTACGACATATTAAATCATTTGATTTATTTTAATTATAATTATCGTCGTTTATTAACTGCTAGACTCTCAATTAGTGAAAGTTTGACGACTAAGATTAAATTCTCTCATGATGATGTTTTTACACTTGGTTTAAAAAGTCAAAGAGATGGGTTTAATTACTTAACTGAAGTTGGCTTTTATAGCTTTGGGGAGCGAAAGGTTGCTTCAAGAGAGTTCTACTTATCAATTCCAGAAGAAACGGTTCAAGTCTTAAGAGTTGGAATTGGTTATCGCTTTAAGTCTATTGAATCTTGGATTACGTTTAATTCTGTTGGTGATTTTAATGATAAAATTTCTCAGTACTATCAGGCACCTCACTTTGTTCCTGAGCACTTCTTGTCTAAAAGTTATGTAACCATGGATGTAAAATGGAAACTTTAAAAAAGATATTGTTACTACTATCCTTATTGTTTTTTTCAAACTGTGCAGATGAAACTAACACTGTCGTTATTAAACTGAGGACTGATACATTTATAAGCTCTAGTTCAAATGAAGTGAATACAGATAAGGACTATCTTTCACTTGCTAGAAGTAATGGTGTTGAAAATAGAATTCTTTTAAAATTACCAGCTGTTGAAAAAGATGAGGATGATTTTTTTAGCGATTGTTGGGATCTAACTGGTGCATGTAATGTTTTTCTTATACCTGCTAATATCATTTCTCGAATTCTTTCTTATTGCGAAGGCTCTGTTCTTGATTCTTCAAACCTTACTTCTGCTGTATTAGTTTTTAATACTAATGATGGAACTTCTATTAGTGCGGGGGAATTAAGCATTAGTCTTTTAAGTAAACCTTGGTGGCAGACTGCAAATTGGGAAATGGCTCATCCTTTTTCTTCAAATGGTATTTGGGATTCTCCAGGAGGAGACCTTGATTCATCTGTTAGTTTTGATACAAATTGTAATAATCTCTCAAGTGGAAGTTGTGGAGCGGGAGAGATTAAGTTTGAGATGACTTCTTATTTTCGAACACTTTTAAATAACTTAGGTAATACTCACTATGGGATGATGATTTATCCTAATGTTGATTTGAGTGAATCGCGAATTTATTCTGTGCAGGCCAATTCTGAATTTTCACCGAGGATAGTTGCTACATATACTGGGAACTGTTCTACTTCTCTTGTTAGTGAAGATGCTCTTGGGGTTAGCGGTGAAAAGATTACAACTAAGGTTTTTTATCTGGGGGATGAGATTTAAGGGAGTCGTTACTTACTTAGGTTTATTTGAATGCCTAGTCGAATAAAGAGTTACATGAATGTTATTGCATATAAAAAGGCCTGTTCTATGAACAGGTCTTTTCACATTTGTGCTTAATTCAGCAATCTTAATTATTTCCTACAGTAGAATGTTGCATCGTATTTTCTCGAGAAGGCTTCAAAGTAATTACCACCAAGTTTTTCACTTATCTTTGAAAGCTTACTACTTTTACCTGCTACTGCTTCAACTTCAATATCTAGGTAGCCAACTGTTGAAGTAACGCTCGCATGACCATAGCCCATTGGTGCATTAAAGCCTGTAGTCTCTTGACTAAATTCTGAATTATTTTGAATGATTTCAAAAAGTGTTTTTGAAGGGACTTTGACACTATTAATTCGAACCATGTCACTACAGCTGTCAATTCCTGCGATGAAGCATTCCAAAGAACTTGGTGAAGTTGTTTCACTTCCATCAGAGAAATAAAATGTTGTATTGTAGTAATCTTCTTTGCCAATTCTGTTTGCGTCTCTAAGAGTCTCGTTAAAGCTTAAGTACTGAGCATCTAGGATTGCTTCTCTTTCACATGGGACTAGTTGATTTCTTTTAATGTATGAGTCAAAATTTTGGTTTGAAGCTTTTGCTATACCGCTGATACATAGAAAAAGCGATAGGCTCATTGTTACTTTTTTCATTATTTCTCCTATGAAAGAATGCAACCGTAAATTGCACTCTATGTTTATATTTTTATAAGTAGTTACGAGTAATCTT
>NZAF01000083.1 GCA_002686115.1 Halobacteriovorax sp.
CCATTTTTTGCTTTGATATCAGTGGCAACGATCTTAGACTCATTAAGAAAGGCACCCTCATCTTTTGCATTCACAAAGATTGTCTGACCTTGTAGAGTTTTTACTTCATTTGAAGATAAAACATCTTTCGCCTTAAGCTTTTTTGGAGCTACATGATAAAGTAAGATCGCACTCAGTGTTTCCTTATCATTTAAAAGAGCTTCAATTGTACCATCAGGTAGTTTAGAAAAAGCTTCATCTGTTGGGGCAAAGACTGTAATGTCTTTTGTTTCTTTGACAGCTTCATCAAGACCAGTTGCCTCAAGTGCTGTAATCAAGGTTTTAAAGTTTCCTGCTGCTTTAGCAACTTCTAGAATGTTTTGTTTTTTTAATCCTGCAAAGGCATTTAGTGAGAATGCAAGAATCAATGTTGTCATCATCGTTTTCATTGAAAGGCTCCTTAGTTAGTTATTAATAAAATAAGCAGTGCGAGTGCTTGAAAAACTTTTTAACAATGAAAAATCAATCAAAATAGTCGACAATCTCACAACATGTGTGTCATATTTGGACACACAAAACTTAAAACATATTACAAAAGAGATATGCTGTGAGTAATATTAATGACTTAACAATTCAAGATTTAGAAATTCTCTCTCAATTACCTAAGATGACCTCAATCAGAAGTTTTGCACAAAACCTAGACATTACTCCATCATTTCTCTCTAAAAAAATTAAGAGGCTTGAAAATACAATTGGGATCACACTTATTAAAAGATCAACACAGGGAATATCAATAACCGAAGAGGCCACTGAAGCTATAAAAACGGCACGAGAAATTATTGAAAAAATATCGAAAATAACAAACACGAGGTCTGTGCAAAAAGAGGATTTAAAAGTTATTAATATTGGAACAAGAGGATTTTTAAATTCAGCACTCATTCCACTGATATTAAATCATTTTCAAAATAAAAATATTAAAAGACGTTTTCAATTCATCGACATGAGTCCTGATGATCAAATGAATGCTGCGAAAAAGAATGAAGTAGACATACTTATCACACTTAAAAAAACCAATTTTGGCGATTCCTGGCTAACGAATTCTTTAAAACCGATTAAGTGGAACGTCTATGCGGGAAGAAACCATCCACTAGCAAAGAAAAAAAATATATCACTAGAAAAAGCGCTCGTTTATCCTTTCACAAAACCTAGTTTTTGGGATGGAAATTCAATTATGACGATCAACGACTCCCTTCCCATTAAGAGAAAGAATCTCACTTTTGGTCACTCCATACAAAACACTCAATCTGCTATATCCATTATTACAAATACCAATCAACTCACTTATATGCCAGACATTGCAGCGCTTAGAAGTTTGGAGTTAGGAGAAATAGTAAAACTAAGTATATTTGATATCGATACTAAGGAAGATCAACTTTTCATTTCTGTACATAGTGATAGAGTTAGCAATATTGTATATAATGAATTTGTTAAGGCGATAGAGCTCTCAAACATCTAGAGGAATAGAATGAAAATAGTCACAGAAATAAATGATGTATTAAAAGATTCAATTAAAAGCAATCAGAATATATTCGTTCAAGGTGCTATGCAAACCCCCACCTTTCTTTTAAGCAAACTCGAAGAGGCTTTAAGGGAAAGAGAAGATCTAGTGAATTTAAAATTCCTTCACTTACACACTCATGGTGAACCATTCTATATAAGAGATGAATTTAAAAATAGATGTAAAACTTTAAACTTTTTTGTTGGTGCCAATATTAGAAAGTCACTAGATTTTACTCAAGTAGACTATATCCCTTGTTTTCTATCAGAAATCCCATATCTATTAAGAGATGGTGTTTTAAAAAATGATATTGCGCTAATTCAAGTCTCTAGGCCAAATGAGCATGGATACGTTAGTTTAGGAACAAGTGTCGATATCACTAAAGAAGCAGTTAAGACCGCTTCAATAGTCATTGCACAAATAAATGAAGAGGTTCCTTTTATACATGGAGACTCTTTCATTCATATCTCTGATATAACATATGGAGTTTATAAAAATGAAAGTCTTCATTACTCAAAGAAACTTTTACCTACAGAGAATGAATTAAAAATTGGAAAATCAATAGCCGAACTAATAGAGGATGGTTCTACTCTACAAATGGGAATAGGAGCGATACCAGACGCTGTTCTATCTTCACTCACTAATCATAAAGACTTAGGCATACATACGGAAATGTTCTCAAATGGAATAATAGAGTTAACTCAAAAAGGTATCATTACTAATAAGTATAAAAAAATAAATCCTGGAAAAACAATATCGAGCTTTGCTGTTGGAACTAAAGAATTAAGAGACTTTATGTGCAACAATCCTTCAGTAGAACTCTACCCAGCAAATTATGTAAACAAGCCAAAAAATATTGCAAAAAATCCGCGAGTTGTTGCAATAAACTCTGCAGTAGAAATTGATTTAACAGGGCAGGTTTGTGCAGACAGTATCGGGTCACATATTATCTCAGGTGTTGGTGGTCAGATGGACTTCATTAGAGGGGCGTCCATTTCACATGAAGGAAAGCCAATTATTGCCATGTGCTCAACAACAAAAAGTGGAAAATCTAAGATTGTTCCTACACTTATAAACGGTGCAGGAGTTGTAACAACAAGGGCGCATGTACACTATGTAGCGACGGAATATGGGTGTGTGAATCTTTATGGAAAGAGTATTGGAGAAAGGGCAAAGTTACTAACTAGTATCGCACATCCAAAACATAGAGAAGATCTTGAAAGGGCATGGAAAGAAATTCTTTCTTAATATAAAATTTATATATCTATCTTAAATAAAAAAATGTTCACTAAAGCTCTTTATAAAAACTTAAAGAATCAGGATTTGAAACAGCTTCAATATTATTAAGCTCTTTACCATTAATGAGCTTCGTTACTGCAATCTCCATTTTCTTACCTGAACGAGTGTAGGGAATACTAGGAACGGATATCACACGTCTTGGCATATGTCTTGGTGTAGTATTTGTTTTAATGAGTCTTTTAATTTCTTTAATTCTCTCTGTCGTAAGTTCTTCATTCTCTTTCATCACAACAAAAAGCCAAACATCAACATCACCGTTTACTTGCTTGCCCACACAGACACTGTCTTCAATATAGGATAAAACTTCTGTTTGCCTATAAATTTCAGCAGTACCAATTCTAACTCCACCGGGATTAAGAGTTGAATCAGAACGACCAAGAACCTCAATTCCGTATTCATCAATTTTGATATAATCGCCATGATACCAAAGGCCCTTTATTTTATTAAAATAAGCATCATTAATTCGTTCATTTTTAGGATCGTTTAAAAAATAAATTGGTCTTGAAGGAAAACTAGAGAGGCACACTAACTCTCCTTCTCTACCGAGAACTTCTACACCGTTTTCATCGACTGATGTTGCATGCATACCTAACCCTCTTACTTGAAGTCTTCCCGAATAGATAGGATTGATAGGACAACCAAGAAAGAAGCAGCCAATAATATCTGTACCACCAGAAATAGAAGCAAGCAGTATATCTTTTTTAAAATTATTATAAACAAATTCAAATTGATCTTCTAAAAGAGGTGCCCCCGTAGAGAGAACAGTTTCAAGAGTATCCATTTTAATAGAATCTAGAGAAACTTGAGTATCACTTAAAGCTCTTAAAAACTTAGGGCTTGTGCCAAAGATATGAATATTCTCATCTTCAATTAATTTTAAATAATCAATGAATGTTGGATATGCAGGTGAGCCCTCATACAGAATGACAGTAGAACCAAAATATAAACTTGATACTAACCAATTCCACATCATCCAGCCACAAGTCGTAAAAAAGAAAATATTCTTATCTGCCTTTAAATCAGTGTGCAGACCTAGTTCTTTAACATGTTGTAAAAGTGTTCCCCCCACACTATGAACAATACACTTAGGCTTGCCTGTAGTTCCAGAAGAATACATGATGTAGAGAGGATCTGAAAAAGATACGTTTTCAAACTCTATATCATCGGTACTTTGTTCAAAAAAGTCATTGTAAAAACATGCATTAGAAATACTAGAAATATCATCCTTTCTCTCTAAATAGTCGACAAAAATAACTTTTTCAATACTATCTATGGTCTCGGTGATTTTCTTTACTCTTTCACGAAGATCAAAATATTTTCCATTATATTCATAACCAGAAACTGTAATCAGAACTTTAGGTCTAGATTGACCGAAGCGATCAACAACACCTTCAATCCCAAAATCTGC
This sequence comes from Halobacteriovorax sp., assembly GCA_002686115.1. Lineage (GTDB taxonomy): Bacteria > Bdellovibrionota > Bacteriovoracia > Bacteriovoracales > Bacteriovoracaceae > Halobacteriovorax_A. Next base: position 4,245 of record NZAF01000083.1, read on the forward strand.
ACTAGTCGAAGTGAAAACACCTCCAAGAGCAGTTGTAGCGAGCATCGCTTCAATGGTTTGAGAAATATTTGGCATATAGCAAGCTAAAACATCACCCTTACTAATTATTGGACGCAAAGACTTTGAAAGTCCTGAAACATTTGCTCTTAAATCCTTATAGGTTGTCGTGCTTCTATTTCCATTCTCAACCCTAGAAACAAGAGCAATATCTTCATCACGTCCATTTTTTAAGAGGTTCTTAGAAAAATTAAGACGAACATTTTCAAACCAAGTATATGAATCAAAAGATTTATCTTTGTAAGCAGGATCAAGGTCACCTTCAAAAGAAATATTATAAAAAGAAAAAATATTCTTCCAAAACTTATCACTACTATCAATTGAGTATTGATAAAGTGATTCATAATCATTAACAGAGTCAATACTTAAATAATCTATGAACCTTTTAAATTCACTGTTTTGTACTCTATCTTTTGAAGGTGACCATATGGGATTCATCTATAGTAGACCCTTTAATGCATCAGAGCTATTCTTTTCAACGTCTGCATGAAGAGAGTTACCATGAGAATCCATTGTGACAACAACTGGAAATTCTTCAACTGATAGCTCCCAGATCGCCTCAGGGGACCCGAGTTCTCGCCAATATACATTATCTACTGACTTGATTTTTTCAGCTAATACTTGCGCAGCTCCACCAATAGCGTGAAAATAAACACAACCATAATCCTTACAGCCTTGCAAAGTCTTTGGACCCATCCCACCTTTACCGATAACACCAACAATTCCATAGTCTCTCATGACTTCCCATTGATATGGCTCCTCACGAATTGACGTTGTTGGCCCGGCAGCCTTCACTTCATACTTGTTTTTTCCACCTTCAAGAACAACTGGACCACAATGATAAATGATCTGATTCTCAAGAGAAACAGGAGGCTTTACACCGTCATGAATTCTTTTATGAACAGCATCTCTACCAGTAAAAAGCTTTCCGGTGATAAGTACCATATCACCAACTTTTAAATCTCTAATATCTTCTTTCTTAAATGGATAATCTAATCTTTTCACTTATACTCTCCTTAATAAAGCCACTTAGAAATCGAGCTATCAAACTTAAGACTAATACCTTGTCTTCTATAGGCCCAACACATATATGATATTGAAACAAAGAATGAGGCAGGAAGTCTATTTAAGTGACCTATCTTACAACCTAGTAAAGTTGTCTTACCACCAAAGCCCATAGGCCCTATACCTAGTTTATTAGAAGTTTCGACAATATCTTTTTCTAGATCTGCTAATTCTTTAATTGAATTAGTGTCATCAAGCTTTCTAAAAAGCTGCTCTTTAGACTCAATGTAGCCGGCTCCTCTATCACCACCGATGCAAACTCCAAGTACTCCGGGTCCACACCCTTTTCCCTGTGCTTTTTGAACGGCATCAAGAATGGCCTTTCTTACACCTTGAAGATCCCTACCAGCACCAATCTCTTGATTAGGAAGAGAGTATTGTGCTCCAACATTCTCACAACCTCCACCTTTAAGCATGAGTCTCACTTCAATAGTATTTTTACTATGCTCGTGAAAGTGAATAGCAGGGTGTCCAGGACCAAGATTTAATGTGTCATTCGTCCCCTTTAATGAATCTACTGAGTTTTGTCTTAAGTATCCAAGCTTTGTCGCTTCAACAACGGCCTTTTCTACTGTTTTAATAAATTCTTTTTGATGAAATCCCTTTGGATGAGCAACGTTAAAGATAATCGTTCCTGTATCTTGACACAGAGGTTGAGACTTCATTTTAGCAAGATTGATATTTGCTTTAATAATATTCATTGCATATTCAGCACTTGTATTTTTCTCTTCTCTTTCAAGTGCTTCTAGAACAACTTTTTGAATGTCATCAGGAATAACTGTCGAAGTCACTCTTATAAGTTCTAAAATAGAAGCTTGGAGTGTTTTTGAATTATTAGCTGGTTTTGCCTTTGAAGCTTTTTTAGCAATTTTCTTTGCAACTTTTTTCTTTGTCGCTTTCTTTGCAACTTTTTTCTTAGTTGCTTTTTTTGCAACTTTTTTCTTAGTTGCTTTTTTTGCTACTTTTTTCTTAGTTGCCTTCTTTGCTACTTTTTTCTTAGTTGCTTTTTTTGCTACTTTTTTCTTAGTTGCGCTCGCAGCTACTTTTTTCTTAGTTGCTTTTTTTGCTACTTTTTTCTTAGTTGCTTTTTTTGTTACTTTTTTCTTTGTCGCTTTTTTTGTTACTTTTTTCTTTGTCGCTTTTTTTGCTACTTTTTTCTTTGCCATCGTGTACCTCTATATTAATTAATATTTTATAAATTTTAGAAATTATACAAGCATTGTATGTTCTTGAAAATAGACATTAGCAGACATTAATTAATCTGAAAAAACGATCCAAATTCATGGGCATACTTTTGAGTGATCATTCCATAACCCTTAAGATTTTTGTCACCAAGCATAAAGTTCTTTCCAAAAAACTTAGTCCCCCAAGAGTTCTTAAAATAATAAACACCTCTATACTTAAACTCTTTCCAACTCCCATCTTCCATGAGCATTCTTGACTTCACTACAACATCATCATCATACCCAACGAGAATGATAGAGTGACCACCACCCTTTTCTCCTGAGATTCTTCTATCTCTTGAACCAATCTCTGGATAAGTAACAATTCCTTTTTTAAACATCTCTTTATCGCGCTTTTGAATATCAAGTTTAGTCGTTTTTGAACTATTCCATGAACCATAATAAAGTTTAGTTCCCATAATGACAGACTGGCCTTTATTTAATAGCTTCTTAACAGAAGATACATACTTGAGTTTATGAGATTTTCTTTTCTTAAAGAGCCCAGGTAAGTGTTGATCTCTATTAAAGAATGCATTTTCTTTGATCTTTAAGAATTCTCTATCAAATGAATAGAGTTCTTGTTCATCCATTTTCATAAGTCTTGGATCACGGTGACCTAGAAGACAACTTTTTAAAAGATTCGCTTTTCTTTCTAAATGCCCACAAGTAGTGCGTGCAATTGGATAATCATCTAAAGAGAGCCATTTCTTACCAAGATATGGCCATGTCTTTTCCTTTACAAAGCCATACTTGTAAACAGCTTTAAAGTTTCTGGATGTACTGGAGCCCTCAGTAAGCTTATCTTTCATAATGATGTATTGCATATATTCTTCCGATAAATCAATCTCATCTCTTTTGTAGAAGCCTTCTTTAATCAGTAAATGCTCAAGAATACCAATCGTAGTAAACATGGTACAAGTTCCTCTTTGCCCTTGTGACCTGACTGGTGATTGTAAATTCACCATCTCCATTACATTAGACCTTGAAGGTAGACGACTTTCTTTAAGATCATTGATTAAAGGAGTTGTCTTTTCTAGATATGGGGTATCGTATTCTTCGGCCCATGAATGAGGCGAGTAGAAAATAAAAGAATAGATTTTTATGAATAATAAAATCATCACTAGCTCCGTGTGCTTTTTTGCTCTTTCCCACTTGGAAAGAAATAAAATATATTTTTTATAGTTGAGTAAAATTGTTTCAGACAAAACAATTCCTGACAAGACGAGATGCCTTTAACGCAAAGCGACTGTATTATGTTAACTTACAACTTTACTTACATGGATTATAGGTGCATCTTAGTGGGAAATGATTACATTAAGTGGACTAAACGACAAACAACGCGAAGCAGCTGATACAATTGAAGGACCTGTTTTAATACTTGCAGGAGCCGGAAGTGGGAAGACAAGAACTCTCACTTATCGCATTGCTCATATGGTAGATAATCTACACATACCTGGTAAAAATATACTTGCTGTTAGTTTCACTAATAAGGCAGCCAGAGAGATGCGTGAACGAGTCCATGGACTACTTGGAAAATCAAAATCTAAGGGCCTAACACTCGCAACATTTCACTCTCTAGGATTAAAAATCTTAAAAAAAGAAATTGAACATCTTGGATATCATAAGAACTTTTCAATCTACGATACAACTGACCAACTTGCTATTTTAAGAGAGGGCCTTAAAAGATATCATGATGAGAAGTCTTTTAAGAGAGAACAAGTACAATCTATTATTGGTAAATTAAAAAATGCAGGAATCACACCTGATGAGTATGCTGATAGTGAGTTCTTTGATGATGAAGATCCATATTGTCATGCTACAAATTATCTCTATGAATATTATCAAGAAAAACTAAAGTTTTATAACGCAATTGATTTTGATGACATTCTACTATTAACGGTAAGACTTTTTGATCTTAAGCCTGAGCTTGCAACAAAGTATAGTGAGCAGTTTCAATATATCATGATTGATGAATATCAAGATACAAACCCGCTTCAATTTGATCTGATCGTTCACTTAACAAAGAACCATAATAATTTATGCGTTGTTGGTGATGATGACCAGGCGATCTATTCCTTTAGAGGAGCAGATATTAAAAATATTCTCTCATTCGAAAGTCATTTCCCAGGTGCAAAAGTTATTAAGCTCGAGCAGAATTACCGTTCGGTTTCACCTATCCTAGAACTGGCCAACGAAGTTATTAAAGAAAATAAAAATAGAAGAGACAAGACACTTTGGTCTAATAAAAAAACAGATGAGAAGCCACTTTTGTGGAAAATGGCAGATAGTGACCATGAGGCACAAGTCGTCATCGAAGACATTGTCCAACATCAAAGGCAGGGGAAACATCTTGGAGATATTGCTATTCTTTATAGAAGTAATACACAAATTCTTCCATTTGAAGAGCAGCTAATAATCTCACAAGTACCCTACACCATTATTGGTGGACAAAAGTTTTATGAGAAAAAAGAAGTTAAAGATCTCATTGCATATCTCACAGTCATAAAAAATCAATCTGATCAGTTGGCGCTAAGAAGAATTCTAAATGTTCCTAATAGAGGTATTGGAATTAAGACTCTAGAGAAGTTTGTGACTGCATCAGAAGATGCAAATACCGACCTCTTTCATGCATTGAAAGATAATAGTGAGTTGGCCGACACAAGAAAAGATAAGATCGATAACTTTACTGCATTAATATCTAAGTTTGTAGATGTTTTTAAAGAAAATACTCTGAGTGAGGCCATCGCCATATTAGTAGAAGATATTAAATACTTAGAATATATCGATAAACAATATGATAGTGCCAAGCAGGCAGAGAGAAGACGTAACGATATTTCTCACTTTATTGACTCTGCAAAACGTTTTGAAGAGTTCTTTAAAGAAGGTGCGAATCTTTCATCATTTCTAGAAAAATTGCTCTTACAAGACTCACAAGACAATAGCGAAAGTGAGGAAGAAGATGATGACGTGAGAAAAAATGAAGTCACACTCATGACCCTACACTCTTCTAAAGGACTAGAATTTGACACTGTCTACTTAGTTGGGATGGAAGAAGAATTACTACCACACAAGAGATCCCTTCAAGAGGGTAATATCTCAGAAGAGAGAAGACTTTGCTATGTAGGTATAACAAGAGCACAACGAAAACTTATCATGACATATTGTAAAGAGAGAAAAATCTATGGAAATAATGTTCCAAGACATAAGAGCAGATTTATAAACGATCTTGATAAG
>NZAF01000084.1 GCA_002686115.1 Halobacteriovorax sp.
AATTTTCAATAAAATTAAAAAAATAATAAAAGAAGAAGAAAGGGCAAGATTTAGAATTGTTACCGCATTTAAATTTGCAACAATACCAATTCTTTCGATCTTATTTCTTTTGGTTCTCGGTTACATCATTCTGTCAGTTACTTTATCTGTTTTAAATTCTCATATCGCAGATATCAGTTTTATTGTGCCAGACCTTGTGAACTCTTTTGTCTCTCAGACCATCATTAATATATCACCGTGGATTGGAGCCATGTTTGTTATATTGTTTTGTATTGGGCTCATTGTAGGAAGCTTAATGCTTAGACCTTTTAAAAATATTGCGACCTATTGTGAGGAGAGACTAGTTGATGTGTCATCGACATATGACCCATCATTTACAACTGACTTGATGCTACTAAATAGTTTTTCAGAGTGGTTTTTTCATACAGTGGAGACGAACAGTAGCAAGAATATTGCTATACCAAATAAATATAAAGGTATTCATAAACCAGTATTTGAAAAGAACTTTTTTATCTATAACTTTTTGATAGTAATATTTGTAACTATCATATCTGCCGTTACAATTCATTATTTAAGCTTAGAAATTTATGAAGACCTTGTAGATGTAGTAAAGGAAGTTTACTCAAAGAGTAAAGAGGTCACGGGGTTTACCCAGTCTCTTTATAGAATCTTCTTCAATGTCTCAAATCTTGCTATCGCATTTAATATCAGTCTGTATCTATTTTTTCTTTTTCATATCTATTCAAAAGTCTCTACTCCAGCATTTGGAATTTTTGCCACAATGAGAAGCTTTATATCAGGAAAAAGGCATGCTAGGGTTCACTTAATTGGCTATACATACATTAGATCTTATACGAGATCGATCAATAAGTATCTTGACTCTCTTACTCAGACAAAAGATTAGCAAAACTTTTACAAAGAGTTGACTTTAATATCATTGAGATAATTCCGTTACTGAGTTACTATTATTAATTAGTTATACTTAACTTAGAACAAAGGGATTTTCGATGAAAAAGTTATTAGGTTTAGCACTTGCTTCTACTTTACTTGTGAGTTGTGTAAGTGACAAGCAAATCACAGATGCTGTTAAAAAAGCATTAAAAGAAGACAAAACATTATTAGCTGAAGCAATTAAGGCTAATCCTGCAGAAGTAATGGGAGCTATCCAGGAAGCTGCAACTAGTGCAAGAGAAGAACTTGCAAAGAAAAGAGAAGAAGAAGAGCAAAAGAAGCTTGTTGAGTATGCAGACAAGCCACTTAAGCCAGAAGTTAGAAGTGACGATGCTGTTAGAGGTACTAAAGGTGCACCTATCACACTTATCGAATATTCAGACTTTCAGTGTCCTTATTGTACAAGAGGATTTGAAGTTGTTGTTAAGGGTCTTTTAGAGAAATATGATGGGAAAATTCAATTTATCTATAAGCACCTTCCACTATCATTTCACCAAGAAGCAAAGATAGCAGCTCAATATTATGAAGGACTAAGAATTCAAGATCCAAAACTTGCATTCAAGTTTCACGATGAATTATTCACTAACGAAGCTCAAAGTAAGTTAAAGAGTGGAAAAGAGGGTTACCTAAAAAAATTAGCAAAATCTCTTGGTGCAGATATGGGGAAACTTGCAAAAGATGTTAAGTCAGAAGCAGTTTTAAAAAGAATTGCTGCTGATGAAGCTGAAGCAAGAAAATTTGGAATCCAAGGTACTCCAGGTTTTATTATCAATGGTGTTCCAGTGAAGGGTGCATACCCACTTGATCACTTTGAAAAAATTATTTCTATGCTAAAAAGCAAAGGGAAGCTTTCAATATAATAAATACACAAGGGAGACTAAGGTCTCCCTTTTTTAGGAATGAGTATGTCAATTACGAATAGACCATTTAAAGTGAATATGAATTATCTTAATGATAAGATTCATGAAGACGTCTATACAATTGATGAACTTTTAAAAGAAGTTGTTCCTTTTTCCTTAGTTGATAAAGAAATTATAAAGGCCATGTATCTTTTAGAACTTGAAAGCCTTTTAACGATCACAGATGTTAATAAACTTGCACGCTCTATAGTAAGTCTTGAAAGAAAACTTTATAAATTATCAGACTTAATTCCCGCTCATTTAGAGATGCCAGATCTTTCTACTTTTTACTTATCTCTCTCTCCAGTTTTTCTTCAAACTCTTTGTGAAGAAGATGATAATGAAGAGCCAAATAGCCTCAAGGGGCAGTGGTTAAAGGCGTTTCGGATTGCCATAGAGGAAGAAGTATCATCTTGGCAAGAAAAATAGCAGAAAAATAAAAAAATATTTTTTTTTAACAAAAAATGCCAAAAACCCTTGTCAAAGCACCTCTTACAAGTCATGATTTTCTTACAACCTATAAACACTAACTATTCGGAGTTAATGATGAACAGAAAAGAACTTATTGAAGCAATCTTAAAAAACAAAGAAATCGCACACATGACTAAGAAAGATGCAGATGCTTTCCTAGCTACAACTCTTGACGTAATCAAGAAAGCTGTAAAAAAAGGTGACGATGTTTCTTTAATCGGTTTTGGAACATTCACAAAAACTAGAAGAGCAGCTAGAACTGGTATCAACCCAGCAACTGGTGAGAAGATCAAGATCAAAGCTAAGACTCTTCCTAAGTTTAGACCAGGAAAAGCTTGGAAGGAAATGTTCTAATTTTAATTTATTAAAATTAAGCTTTTAAATAAATGAGGGAGAACAAAAGTTCTCCCTTTTTTTTTGCCCTGCCCGCGTTGAAATGCGTAAGCATTTTAACGTCGGAGCTTTACCGTCACGCGGGCGTCAAAAAAACGAGCGCGAAGCGATCTTTTGACGACTTAGCTGTGTGCGGATGATAGGTTAGGAATTTAAGAGAAATTACATTATGAAATTATCCACATTAAGACTAATAACCTCAAACTATAAAAACTCTAAAGACTTTATTCTAGAATTCTTTGATTCTGTTACTTTACTCGAGGAAGAAAAAAACTTTTCAGTCTACAAATTAGCTGACTTAAACATAGAGCTAATTAAAGAAGATGAAAAAAATCCAGTTTCTAATGGAGGAACAATCGTTTATTTTAATGTCGATAAATTTGAACAAACTTTACAAAAGGCTATATCTCTTGGGGCAAAAATATATAGAGGTCCAATTAAAGTTTCGCAGAATAAAACTATTATTACCCAGATCTTATGCCCTGGAGATTTCGTCATTGGCTTAGAGGCTAATTACAGATTCGTAAGTTCATGTACTAAGCTTTAAAAATCAAAATCAACCAAAACTTATTTCCATACCGAACCTATACACTCAATCATTACGTCAAAAAACCATCAGCAAATTGACACCAGGAAATTTATTCCTAGAGCTAACTACTTGGGAATGCTTTGATGGCGGAAAAATCTTCTGATAATCTCTTTCCTAGCTTGTAATCGGCGCATTCAAAATGTATAATTTTTGACATAAGGTTCCCCAAAATAGGAAGTTTTTTCTGGGGATGGGTAAAGTCCCTAAAAGGAAGTTGCTTAAAAATGGCTGAGGAAGGCGCAAACAATACACCACAACCAAGTGCAGGAGGAGGTAAGAACCCTCTTCTGACAATCGTCATGATTTTGAACATCATTCTTCTTGGTGGGGTTATCTACATGCAATTAGAGACTCACAAGAAAATGAACGCCAATATGACAGAGATGGATGTCGTTAGGGCCGAGCTTAAAAAGTCTGCAGGTGATGCTGAAGAAGGTGCAGCTGTTGATGTTCCAAAAGAAGATCAAGGTAATTTACTTCCTCTAGACGGCTTTACAGCTAACCTTGCACAAGGGGATGGACCAAGAAGATTTATTAGGCTTAATGCTGTTTTAAAACTCTCTAGTGATGCTAAGGATGAAGAGTATAAGGCAAGAAAGCCACAAATAAGAGATGCAATTATTAGTATTCTCAATGCTAAAAGACCAGAGGACTTATTAAAGGCTGAAGGTAAAGGGCATTTAAAAGAAGAAATTAAGGCAGCTATTAACACATTCCTTGTAGAGGGAAGAGTTTTAGATGTCTACTATGTTGGTTTCCAGATCAACTAGTATAGAAAATAAATTGAAGTAGGATGCTTCAAGAGTTTAGATTCCTAGGAGGGGAAAATGGCTCAGGTACTAAGTCAAGACGAAGTCGATGCTCTATTAAACGCAGTAAATGATGGTGGTGATGATGACTTCCTCGGTGGAGGAGGCGGCTTTGACGACGAAGATGAGGGTGATGATAATATACAGCCCTATGATCTTACCAACCAAGATAGGGTTATCCGTGGGCGAATGCCTATTTTGGAAATCATCTATGAAAGATTTATTAGATCTTTCAGAGTTTCGCTTTCTAACTCATTAAGAAAAATTTCGACGATATCAATGATCTCAACTGACCTTTTAAAGTTTGGTGAGTTTGTTAACACTCTACCGATTCCTTCTTGTATGTGTATTATGAGATTCAATGAATTAAGAGGTCCAGCACTTCTTGTATTTGAATCAAAGCTTGCATACGCAATCATTGACTCATACTTTGGTGGAACTGATAGACCATTTACTAAAATCGAAGGTAAGGAATTTACAGCTATTGAGCTTTCATTCATGAAAAAAGTTATGGACATGGCCATTTCTGATCTAGAAGAGTCATGGGCTCCTGTTCATAGAATTGATGCGCAATATATTAGAACTGAAATCAACCCACAGTTTGTCGGTGTTGTTCCACCTAGTGATGTTATTATTGCTACAACGCTTGAAGTTGAATTTGAATCAGCTTCAGGAACAATCATGATCGTAGTTCCATACTCAACGATTGAACCAATTAAGCAAAAACTATCTTCAAGTTACCAAACTGATAATGATATGGCCGATAGCATTTGGACAAGTGCAATGCAGGAACATATTAAGGGCATGAAGTCTGAAATAGTTGTCAAACTAGGTGAGGCAGAAATGACTGTTGGTGATCTCGTCACTCTTGAAAAGGGAGATATTATCCCACTTAATCAAGAAGCGTCTGGAGAAGTAACTGCTGAAGTACAAGGTGTTGATAAGATGAAATGTCTCATTGGTACCTATAAAGGCAATAGAGCAGTACAAGTCACTCATGTTGATAGAACCCCTAAGGGCAATATGGATATGAGTAAATACGAAGAGTAATTTAAGGGAGAATAATATGAGTGATCAAATTGGACCAAATTCACAAGAGAATCCAAATAATCTTTCAAGCATTGATACAGTACAAGTATCAAAACTAGCTGACGACGTAAAAGCTGGTGATGATGCTATTAATAAACTTAAAGTTCAAAACCTAGACTTTATCTTAGATATTCCTCTAAAGGTAACTGTGGAGCTTGGTAGAACAGATGTTGTTATCAAAGATCTTTTACAGCTTGGACAAGGTTCTGTTTTAGAACTAGACAAACTTGCTGGTGAGCCACTTGAAATTCTTGTTAACGGAAAGATGGTTGCAAAGGGTGAAGTTGTTGTTGTTAATGAAAAATTTGGTATTCGTTTAACAGATATTATTTCTCCAATAGAGAGAATTGAAACACTTAAATAAGAATCAAAAAATTAGGAAAGAGATATGAAAACTTTTAGTTTAATTTTAATGACAGTATTTTTTCAAACTCAAATACTTGCAAAAGCAAAGGTCGCAAACGTTGACTTTGTTAAGGAAGGTAAGTTTGGAGTAACAAAAATTAAATTAAAAGGTGAATATCGAGGTACACCAGAATTAACTATTAAAGATGATATGGTTCAAGTTGAAATTCCTAATACAATTGTTTGGCCTAAAGTTGAAAAGAAGTTTAGTGTTCATAAGAAATTTGATTCAACAATGATGGCCTATCAGTTTAATAAGAAGCTTGTAAGAGTAAGAACAATTCTTCCTTATGACTTAAAAGGTAACGAAGACAAAGTCTCAATGGTCGTTAATGGAGAGTTTCTTGAGCTCTATTACCCAATCATTGATACACCTGTAAAAGCTGTTTCAAAAGCAATTACAAAGGGCGTTCAGAAAAAAGAAGCAGTAGAGACAAAAAATGGTGAGGCTGGAAATTATGATGAAACTTATCTAGCACAATTACTTCAAGATAAAAGTAATGTGAAAGACAATACAAATGAAGTACCAAAGTCTCAAGTAGATGCTCAATTAGAAAAAGCATTTAATGACAAGGTCTCAACTTCTAACTCAGCAGTGAAAAAAGAAGGTGGCTTTGATATGTCTTCATATATCTTTAAATTTATCGGTTTCTTTTCTCTTCTTGTTGTCTTTATCTACGGAGTTATGAATCTCTTTAGAAAAGGTATGCTTAAAAGAGGTGGCCTTGGATTCTTATCTAATGCAAAAATGGTTGAAGTTCTAAGTACCACATATATCGCACCTAAGAGAAGTATTCTAGTATTAAGAGTTCATAAGCAGGTGTTTCTTGTTGCCCAATCAGAGAAGGGGATGGATCTCTTAACAGAAATAAAAGATACAACAGCATTTATGAAAGAAGGCGAAGTTAAAGTTACAGGAAATAACTTTGATACTGATCTAAATGATGCTTCAAAAAATGAAAAAGAATTTAATCTTAAAGACTTGGTTGAAGAAACTCCAAGCGTTGAAGTCGCTGTTAAAAACGAAAATAAGCTTAGTAGTCAGATTAAAAATAAGCTTAAAGACTTAAAGCAGTTTCAGTAGGATGAACATGAAAAGAATGAAAATAAATATGACAAGATTCTTCTCCCTGTTTTTGTTTATAGGTTTAATAGGTGAAGTTCTTGCTCAAAATGCACCGACAAATGTAGGTCTTCCTGGATTGTCGGTGAATTTTGGTAATGGTGTTGATCTTGTTGATACGTTAGAAGTAACAATTTTATTTACAGTGCTTTCTCTTGCGCCGGCTATTTTAATTTTATGTACTTGTTTTACAAGAGTGATTGTTGTTCTGTCGTTCATGAGACAGGCTATTGGTACTCAGAGTATGCCACCAAACCAACTCTTAGTTGGATTCGCGCTTTTTCTTTCAGTTTTTATTATGCAGCCAACTGGAGAAGACATTTATAAGAATGCTGTAAAGCCTTATATGGATAAGAAAATCACAACAACGCTTGCACTTGATAGAATTGAAACTTCACTTAGAGGTTTTATGAACAAACAAGTAAGAAAAGCAGATATTGGACTTTTCTATGATGTGACAGGTAAAGCTGCTCCAAAAAGTATTAATGACGTTCCAATTCACTTTTTGATTCCAGCATTTATCATTTCAGAATTAAAGACTGCTTTTCAAATAGGTTTTTTACTATATATACCATTTCTAATTTTAGACATGGTTGTGGCATCAGTTCTTATGGCAATGGGGATGATGATGTTACCGCCAGTTGTTATATCGCTACCATTTAAATTACTACTTTTTGTATTAGTTGATGGATGGCAATTGGTTACTGGATCTTTATTAAGATCATTTAACTAAAATAAACCAGGAGGGTTTATGGACTATTTCGCGGAAATCACAAATAAGGCATTAACAGTAGGTCTCATGATCTCTGCTCCAATGCTCCTAGGTTCTCTCGTGATGGGTATTTTAGTTTCTATTTTTCAAGCAGTAACGCAAATCAATGAACAAACACTTTCGTTTATCCCAAAGATTCTCGTTATCGTAGGAGCATTAGTAATTTCTGCTCCATGGATGGCAGATCAATTAACAGGTTTTACGAGAGAGTTAATTATATCAATCCCACAACTGGTATCGGGGAGATAGGAACTTAAATGACAATCGAAATAACTAACATTGTCCCAATTATTGCCTTTTGGCTCGTTTTTACGAGGATGTTAGCTATTAATTTTCAACTTCCTATCTACGATGAAATGCCAATACCAATGATTGTTAAAGTTCTTACGACATTAGTGATCAGTTTTTGCTTTTATCCTTATGTCTCAGGTCAGGTCATTAGAGATATAAACTTCGTAGGACAAGATTCATTTTGGTTATTAACAATTGCTTATAGTGTTGTTGGATTAACAATTGGATTTATGGTTAAAGCAATCATGAGTTTATTTATCTCTTCTGGAAGTATTATTTCTCAACAAGTTGGTTTTGCAGCTGTTAGATATTTTGATCCTTCTTCAAATACGCAAGTTGGTCCTTTTGAACAGGTTATAAAGTGGACGATTCTTGTGACAATTGTCTCATCAGGAGCACTACTTCCAATGTTTAAAGGAATATATCAATCATTTTTTACGATCACTCTTGTTGATTTAGGAAGCTTTAGTAAGTCTCCAATCTTCTTTATCGAGATGTTTAAGTCACTCTTTGTGTCTTCAATTTTATTAGCATCTCCATTAATTTTTACAAATATGCTCATCATGACAGTTCTAGGGATTATCGCAAGAACAGTTCCACAAATGAATGTGATCATGGTGAGTTTTGCAGTTACGATTGGTTTAGGACTTATTGTATTTGTCGCAACTAGTGATGAATTTTTTCATATCGCTTACAAGCTTTATACCTCTAAGCTTGGTGAGTGGTTTAATTTTGTAATATAGAGGTTTAGGTAAACAATGGCAGACGGAAACGATTCAGATCAAGAAAAAACCGAAGAGCCCTCAGCGCATAGGATTGAAGAATATAAGCGCAAGGGCGAGGTAGCTTCTTCTAAAGAGCTTTCGAGTGTATTAGTACTCTCTGCGTCTCTTTTGACTCTTGGTCTTTCTCTTTTATTTATCTACGAAGAACTTGAAGTGTTCTATCGCTGGATAATGACTTTAGATGTGGCCTCATCGTTTACTGAAAAATCATTTAAAACAATTGTTCATAAGACGGCTTCAACACTTCTAGTATGTATTGCGCCAGTGTGTCTTGTTTCATTATGTGTGGGTATTATTGCTAGTGTTGCTCAGACTGGATTTATATTTGCACCTGAGGTTCTTGAATTTAAGCCTGATAGAATTAATCCAATTCAAGGTATAAAGAGACTGTTTTCAATGAAGGCAGTTGTTGAGGCGATTAAGAGTATTTTTAAATTTATTTTTGTACTCTCAATTGTTTATTTCTATATTAAAGATGATATTGCCAGTTACATTGGCTTCTTTCATCTTGATTTATTTCAGTCATTTATTCATGCAAAAGATATTCTAATCAAGCTTGGTTTTGCAATTATATCTGGCCTTGTTGTGATTGCGATTGCTGACTTTGGCTATCAAAAGTTTTCTTATAAGAAAAAGCTCATGATGACAAAAGAAGAGGCGAAGAAAGAATCTAAGGAACAAGACGGTAATCCTGAGGTTAAGCAGAGAATTAGAACAATACAGCGTGAAATGTCGCAAAATAGAATGATGCAAGACGTGCCAACTGCCGATGTAATTATTACTAACCCGACACATATCTCGATAGTATTAAAGTATGATAGTGAAACAATGATCTCACCAACCATTATTGGAAAGGGTGCAGATAATCTTGCGATGAAAATCAGAGAAGTCGCAAAAGATCATGATATCCCAATTGTTGAAAATGTGCCGTTGGCACGAGCTTTGTATAAAACAGTAAAAGTAGGAGAGCCAGTTCCACGTACGCTTTATAAAGCAGCGGCTGAGGTTCTTGCATTTGTTTATAAGTTAAAAAGAAGAAAGAAGGCTTTAGGATAAGGCCGTAAGTTAAAGGAAGTTCATGGAAGAACTACTAGGAAGATTTAAATTTCTTACAAAGAATTCTGACCTCGCTGTTGCAGTGTCATTATTCCTTGTTCTTGGTGTCATGATTATACCAATCCCACCATTTCTTCTTGATATTCTTTTAGCGATTACTCTATCAGTAGGGGTCGTGATTCTTCTTGTTTCGGTTTATACAAAGAAGCCTCTAGATTTTTCAACTTTTCCATCTGTTCTTCTAATGACTACATTACTTAGACTGTCATTAAACGTTGCTTCAACAAGAAATATTTTATTGCGTGGTGGTAGTGATGGAACTAGTGCTGGTGGTGAAATTATTCGAAGCTTTGGTGAGTTTGTTGTCGAGGGAAACTATGTTGTTGGTATCATCGTATTTATCATTTTAGTTATTATTAACTTTATGGTTGTTACTAAAGGTGCTGGAAGGGTTGCAGAAGTTGCAGCAAGATTCACGTTAGATGCAATGCCAGGTAAGCAGATGGCGATCGATGCGGATCTAAACGCCGGACTAATTAATGAACAACAAGCAAAAGATAGACGTAGTGAAGTCGCAAGAGAAGCAGACTTTTACGGGTCTATGGATGGTGCGAGTAAGTTCGTACGAGGTGATGCCATTGCTGGTATTTTAATTACTGCAATTAATATTATAGGTGGAATTATTGTTGGCGTAGGTCAGTACAATATGAGCTTTTCTGGTGCAGCAGAAACATTTACTCTTCTTACTGTTGGTGATGGTCTTGTTTCACAAATTCCAGCTCTTATTATCTCAGTTGCTGCCGGTATTATCACGACAAGAAACACTGATAACGATAATCTTGGTGAGCAAGTTGGTAAGCAATTTAAGTTACATCCAAAGGCCATTTATATTGCAGGTGGTATCCTTTTAGTTTTCTCTCTTGTTCCAGGTCTACCTAAGATGCCTTTTATTACAGTTGGTCTTGGACTCGTTTTTATTGCTAATCGAGTTGAAAAAGGTGTGGAAAGAGAAAAAGAACAGGCACAAACTGAAGCCGTTGAAGAGAAAAAAGCGACGCCAGATTCACTTGAAGATCTTCTCTCTCTTGAGCTTGTCGAGTTAGAAGTTGGTTATGGACTAGTCAATCTTGTTGACTCTTCTCAAAACGGTGATCTTCTAGAGCGTATCACATTTATGAGAAAACAATTTGCCCTAGATTGGGGTGTGATTATTCCATCAGTGAGAATCAAAGATAACTTAGAGTTAAAGCCTGGTGGATATAGCGTTAAGATTAAAGGAATTGAAGTTGCTGCTGGAGAATTAATGCCAGATTACTTCTTGGCCATGGACCCAGGAACTGTTATAGAGAGAGTTGATGGAATTGAAACTATCGAACCAGTCTTTGGTTTACCAGCAGTATGGATTTCAGAAGATCAAAAAGATGATGCTTCATATAATGGATATACAGTTGTTGATCTGTCTACGGTAATGGCAACACACTTAACTGAGATATTAAAAACAAATCTTCATGAGTTATTTGGTCGTCAGGAACTTGTACGTGTTCTTGATAACTTTAAAGAACAATATCCTAAAATTGTATCAGATCTTGTTCCTGAAATTTTACCACTTGGTTCAGTCCTAAAAGTTTTACAAAATCTTTTAAGAGAGCATGTTTCAATCAGAGATTTAAGAACTGTTCTTGAGACTCTTTCTGAATATGGGGTAAAAATTAAAGACACAGATTTATTAACTGAAAATGTAAGACAATCTCTTTATAGAACAATCAGTGAGTCAATTAGAAGCGGGGCCAATGATATCCCAATTTTTACTCTTGATAGGAAAATTGAAGAGCAAATTGCAGGGAATCTGATCCAGACAGAAACTGGACAGCAGCTATCCCTTGATCCTCGAGTCACTCAATCAATTTTAGCGAGTCTAAATGAGAAAATTGAAGAGGCAACGGACCTTGGCGAAAAAATGGTTGTCCTTTGTTCTCCAGTAATTAGAAGTCACTTTAAAAAATTAACAGAAAAGTTTATTCCAAACTTGATTGTAGTTAGTCATAATGAATTAAGCCCTGAAGTAAATATCAGGTCACTTGGAACGGTGAGGTTATAAGATGTATGTAAGAAAATTTGAAGCGGATACACTAGAAGAAGCTTTAGGGACCATTAAAAAAGAACTTGGTCCTGATGCCATCATCCTTAAAACTGTTACAAATAAGGGCCTTAAGGGTGCTTTTAAGAAGAAGAAAATAGAAATTACCGCAGCAATTTCTGAAAAGAATTATTCAAGAAAAGCTAAGGTTGATAATGTTTTAAACACAGAGCAGAAAGATAAATTCTATCAAAATAATTCTTCTTACATTTCAAATATGATTAACTCAACTTCAAACGAGATAGCTCCTAAAACAAATCCAGTTGCTTCTGGTTACGGAGCAATGGGACTTAATAAACCAGCGCAGGCAAGAACCATTGAGCAGGCTCCTGCAGTATCACAAAACTCATCTTTAGATGATTTTTTATCAGCTTCAAATGAAGTCGAGACAGAATCTGAAATGGATGCATTACTTTCTTCTAATTATGTAGAAGAAGAGCCCCAGAGAAAAGAGAAAGAGGAAACATTCAAGCAAGAAATGCATAAAGAAGAAGTTAATTTAAAGAGACATCATGTAAATGATGAAGTTTCAAAGGAAAACTTAGAAATTAACAAAGAGATAGTTGAGGTCATCGAATCTCAACGTAATAAAATTGATGAGCTTGAAAAAAGGCTATACGAGCTATCACAAAATGTAAGCAGTATTGATCGTCCTAAGAGTCGAGGAGTAAGTGATCTTGTATCGACTCTTAGAACATTAGATATTGATGAAAAGTATACACAAGCTTTGATTAGAAAAGTTAATTTTGAACTCTCTGACAACGAACAAGAGGATGCTGATGCAGTATTTGAATTTGCTCTTAAAGAGATGATCAATGATATTAATACAGACTTAGCTCTTTTTTCAAAAACAGATAATGAAGAAGTTGGAACTGTTACTGTTGTTGTATCTGATATGACTTCAGGGCAAAGTACAATGTTAAGAAAGATTGCTTCTTTAAAAGATAAATCTATCATTATTAGAAATAGAGAGCAGAGTGACTTTAAAGAAAATATTACCTTTTCTGAAAAGTTCTTTAATATTGAGACACATACATTTGATAGTGTTGCTGAAATTGTTCAAGCAACAAGAGAAAATATAGAAAAAGGCGTAAACGTATTTATCGACTACAAGTCTGGTAGTACAGAGGTTGATGATGTTAAGAAGTTTTTCGATGGTCTAAGAAGATCATTTGAGAATGTGGAAATATTAATCAGTCTATCTTCTATTCACAGTGAATTATATAATAAGAAGGTATTAAATCGCTACGCCAAGTTAAGTGATGGATTAGTTATCACTCACCTTGATCAGTGTCTTAATTATGGTGCTCTATTTAATATAGCAATTGCATATGAAGAGTTACCATTTAAGTTTTTTGGTACTGGTGATGTAGTACCTGATGATATAGAAAATGCAACGGCAGAAAGAGTTCTGGCAGGTGTGTTTCAGTTAAATTAAGAAAAAAGTATTAAATGTAGTCCTAGGATGGGACGAGTTTTGTAGGAGACAGGATGTCTGAAAGTGCTTTGAGTAGTTGGCTTGTATCACAAAGAAGTGATTACAAAAACAACAGTCCTTGGAAAGAGGCAAAAACAATTGCTGTTCTTTCTGGAAAGGGTGGAGTTGGAAAAACCACCACAACTTTAAAAATTGCTAAAGAACTAGCTCGTGATCATAAAGTCTTAATTATCGACTGTGATTATAACCTGTCGAATACGGCAGTAAAGTTAGGTTTACCACTATCGGCAAGCTTCTCTGAATATGCGTTAGAAAATAAGTCATTTGAAGAATGTGTAACTACTCATGAAGGTGTTGATTACATATTTGGTTGTAATGGTAGTGTTGGCCTTTACGATAGTGACTTTTCATTTGATCAGCTAATTATTAATACTCTAGCTCTACATGGTAATCGATATGACTATATTCTTCTTGATTGTCCGGCAGGTATAAATAAAGAAGTTATTAACCTTGCAGCCTATTGTGACAATCGATTTGTCGTTGTAAACCCAGATAAGTCCTCTATTACCGACTCATATGCTCTGATAAAAATTTTAAATAAGAAAAATTCTATCACTTGTAATCATCTCATTGTGAATAAGGTTGATAACTCTAATCAATATCAAAAAGTCGTCAGATCCCTTGTTGATACTGTCTCTACCTTTCTGGGATGTCAGACGAAGGTGTTGGGTGCAGTAAAGAATATAAACGTTGCTAGCGACCTATTTGACCTTGAAATAACTAAGGGGGAAAAAAACTCCCTCACCAAATATTTCTCTAATATCGTTAAGGCATATACCGACGAGAACTCCAGTTACTACTTTGGAGCCCCTGGGCATTCGAAGATTAACTTAACTGAACAAGAAGTTCATCTCAACAATTAGACCAAGGAGTGCTCGGATGTCATCTTTAGCTAAAAAGCTTAAAAACCTAACAGACTATAGATCAATTAAAGATAAAGCGACAAAAGATAAAATTATTGTCGAGTATGCTCCACTTATTAAGTATATCGCACAGAAAATTGCTTCTAGATTACCTGCTAATATCGAATTAGATGATCTAATTTCTTGTGGTGTTATTGGTTTAATGGATGCAATAGATAAATTTGATCCTACTAGAGATAATAAATTTAAAACATATGCTGAGTTTAGAATTAGAGGTGCTATTCTTGATGAATTAAGAGCCCAAGATTGGGTTCCAAGATCTATTCGTGAAAAAGCAAAAGTTATTGATAGAGCTTATTCTAAGTTAGAATCAGAGCTACGACGTCCAGCTACTGATGAAGAGATGTGTAAAGAACTCGAGCTATCTAAAGAAGAATTTCATGACATGCTTAATAAAGCACGTTCAGTTTCAGTTTTAAATATTGATGACTCTGCTACATTTAATCGTAATGACAAAAGAGCTATGGCCGGTGCAAATGAAGATTCTAAGTTATCAAATCCGTTTGCCGCTGTTTCAAATAAAAACTTCAGAGAAAAGATAAAGGAAGGGATTTCTCAATTACCTGAGAAACAAAGACTAGTACTTTCATTATACTACTATGA
>NZAF01000085.1 GCA_002686115.1 Halobacteriovorax sp.
ATGTAATCGTAAATTGCCTGTTGGGATGTGTGTAAAGTCTGCCTATGCTTATCAAGATTTTACGAGCCAAAAGAAATTTATTATCGATCCTTTTGTTCCTGCGGGTGTAAATATTCCAAAACCAAATGATAATCAAGCTTTTTATAAAACTCTTTCAATTACTGATTTTAGAAATAGTTGGGTCAATGATATAAAAGCTGGAGCAAGTCGATACCTTGCTCAAGAGTTTTTTGGCCTTACGGGTTTAACAAGTGAACAAATAAGTGAATTTGATGAAGAGATGAATGCTTTTGGAGAATTTACATTTCGCTATATCTTTTACTATCCAAAAATGGCCTCACGTCCACGTTATATGACTGAAGGTCTAATTCCTTTTTATGATCGTCTTATTTGGCTTTCAATGCAAATGGGTATGGGGATGATGATGGATCTAAATAATGCAGCATTCTTGGCCCTTCAGCTTGAGGATAGCTATGTTAATGTTGTTGAAAATGAGAACCTCTTTGATGTGACTAAATTCACTTTTAATGGATTTGAGGATATCCCATTCACTTTTAGCTCTTTTAACGGAGGTGTGACTCCAAGCTTTGTGACTAGTATCCCAAATTTTCAAAATTTAAATTCTTTGGCCGGAGGATTCTCTAACGGTTCAGGCTCTACAAACGGTGTACCTGGTGGTTCAATAGGAACTAATGATTCAACACCAAATGACAATACATTTAGTGATCTTACTTTTTCTTTTAGAAATAATTCAAGAAGCAATCTCTCTAATTCTTCTACTAGAGGCTCTTCTGGGAGAATTGGTGATAGAAATAGAACTAATCAGTTAACAAGATATGCTCGAAATTTTAATAATTTTAGAAGAACCGTTAGAAATCGATTCGATCAAAGAGAGAATTTAAAAGATTACATGCAAAATAATAAAAGATCTAAAGAACTTGCTGAATTAGAAAAAAGAGCAAAACAGAAAAATGATGCTTTCAAAAATGCTCTAAGCAGATCAGGAGGAAGTACTAGAAGTAAGTTTAGGAAAAATTTTGGTAATTCTGATATCTTAAATAATGGAGCTGGCTTTGGTTCAAGTTCAACAAAGCTTACTGGTGGAAAGGGACTAAAGAATGGACTTAGTGATTCTGCGGTGAATGGTGTTGATAAGAATAAGTTAGATGGTGATGCAAATTCTGCATCAAACTCAGCTGCCTCAAAACAATACAAAGAATTATTGAATGAGTACTTAAATGGAAATGCTGCAAAAGCTAGTATTTCACTTTATGACTTAAATAAATTAGAAAGTGCTAAGGATGAAGAGCTAGATGCTTTATTAAATGGGGCAGAGTCTAATAGTGTTAATGTCTCTGGGGGTGTTAAGCTAGATGCTAACGGAAATCCTATTGGTGCTAATGAAGGTGGCGAGGACTTTATAGATCTTGATGATATTGATGATACTAATCTTGAAGGTTTTAGTTTTGGAACAGAAGGTGAAGTTATTTCAAAGAAGGATCTTGTTAAATATTTTAAAGATAAGGGTGTGAGTGAGACTGAAGCAGTTAAATTGGCAGAAGAAGAGATTAGAAAAAGAGAAATGAGTTTATTTCAAATTGTGACAAGAAGATATATTAGATCAGCATATCCAAGATTTCTTTTTCTAAGAAAGAAGAAGGGGCTTAAATAGCCCCTGCAAATGTTAATTCATTAAAAATAATTTCCGGAGTAAAAAAACTTTTATCTGTAGAAGCTTCTTTCTTGTCAGATATTGAGTGAACCTCTCTTAACATTTTAAAGAAATTACCTGAAAAGGTAGAGTCTTTAAAATAACCAACGATTTCACCATTTTTTATAATCCTACCACTTACCCCAAGAGATATTTCGCCACTTGTTCTATTTATCCCACTGTGAAGACCTTGTGCGGTGAGGATTTCAACGTAATCGAGGTTATCGATATTATCTGTAGAAGAGGCGCTTATAATGATATTTGAATTTGATACGCCTAGAGGAGATTTCGGTCCTCTAAATGCGCAGTTATTATTTTTCATTTTTAGTTTATTAGATGTTTCTGAATTGTGTAAAAACGTCTTAAGAATACCATCTTCAACAAGACTAATATCAGTTCTGCGGTGTCCTTCCATATCAAATGGATACTTTGTTAAAGCTTCTTTATACTCTGGAGAATCAATCATGGTAAGTCTTTGATCCATGACTTGTTCATTTAACTTATCTCTCCATGGCGAGACATTGTCCATGACTGCTTTTCCAGAAATTAAAGATGAAAATGCAGAGAAGAAACTTGATAGTAAATCAGGACTAAATTTTACAAGATATTCACCACTTTTAATTTGATTTGCTGTTAAAAGGTTTTTAGAGGTATCAACTACTTCTGTGATGAGTTCATCAAAGTCTAATTGGTTAAAGTTTTTTGAGAGTCTTTTGTTAAAATGCATTGAATTCTTATCACCTTCATTGAGTAGGGCAGAAGTATAACATCCATAATTCTTTGCTTTATAACTGCATCTCGCACCATGAGTATTTGCTAGATAAAAGTGTGATTCACTTTCCTGAACACCGTTGTATGGAGGAGTTTTCGCTCTCTCATCTCTTCTTTTGACTTCCTCTTCAAGATAAAAGGTCTTTTCAATAAGATGTTCAGTATCGACATCTTCTGATTGAGTTGTTTCATCTAGGTGAATCTCTTCTTGCGATTCAATTCTTACATATTCATTCGTTTTAGAAAACTTAGAGTTATTTATTGCATTATCAATAGTTGTCTCTATGGCCCAATCTGATAAATCCTCTGTAAACGAAATACCTACTTTATTATCCTTTATAACTCTAACTCCAAGAGCATGAGTCTTTGATTTAGCAAATTCACTCAACTCTTTATTTTCACTTTTAAGACTTAAAACGTTTGAGCCTGTGATGATGACATCACCGTCTTTTACTTTTTTCTTTTTAAGAAGCTGGAGAGTTTTATCTATCGACTTTTCTATATTGTTTTTCATTTTCCACCTCCAACAAGAATTTCATCCACTTTAATAGCTGGTTGTCCAACTGTAGTATTGACGCCACCTGAAATCGAACCACATACTCCTGCAGAGAAATCTAAGTTATCTCCAACCATGCTAATCTTAGTTAGCGTATCTGGCCCAGTTCCAATGAGAGATGCACCTTTGACACAATCTTTAATTTTTCCATCTTCAATGAGATAGCTTTCTCTGGCGACAAAATTAAATTCACCAGTACCAGGTGATACTGAGCCTCCACCCATTTTCTTACAGTAAATTCCTTTATCTATTGAAGCTATCATATCTTCTAATTTGTCTTTACCTGCCTCAATATATGTATTTCTCATTCTTGAAGTCGGAGCATAACGATAATTCTCTCTACGTGCACTTCCAGTTCTTTCAAAACCAGTTTTCATGGAACCTAGCTTATCGACCATAAAGCTTGTTAGGATGCCATCTTTAATAAGTTGAGTTTTCTTGGTAGGCATACCTTCATCGTCAATATTGATAGAGCCCCAGTAATTATCTAGCGTTCCATCATCAACGGCATTAACAACACTAGAGGCGATTTTTTCACCCATCTTATCGTGAAATACAGAGGCCTTCTTCGCCACTGATGTTGTCTCTAAAAGATGTCCACACGCTTCGTGAAAAATAACACCACCAAAGCCGTTATCTATTATAACTGGCATTTTCCCTGCTGGACATGGAATAGCTTTTAATTTTGTTAATGCTGTTTTTACCATCTTTTCAGCAACATTTTTAGGATCAAATGAGTTCACGTATTCAAAGCCCATCATAGCACCAGGTGCAAAATAATCTTCTTCTCTAATATTTCCATCCTCAGCAATAACACTTGCCGACAATCTGATATAATTTCGTGTATCAGTTGTATGGAGTCCTTCAGAGTTGAATATTTCAATATCTTGGCTTCTTTGACTTATGCCAGCTGTTAGTTGTGTTACTTTTTCACTTAATGATCTGGCTTCTCTATCTAAGCTAAAGAGAAATGGTAACTTTTCATCGAGGCTAATATTATTTTTTAATCCATGGTGAACAAGGTGACGATTCGTATGTTCAGTGAATGAAAAGTCATTTAATGATTCAAATTTCTTTTGTTCTTTATTTGCTGTTAAAGAAGAAATAACGTCGATGAGATCTTTCTTATCTTTTGAGTTTGTATAGCCATATAGAACATTTGTTCCATAGATAAGTCTAATTCCAATTCCAAAGTTGATACCATTTGATATATTTTCAACTTCAGAACTCTTAACTGATATAGTTTCAAATTGTTGTTGGTCAACAAAGAGATCAACAAAGTCTGCACCTTTTAATAGGCCATAGTCGATAACTTCTTTTGCGATGTTTTTATCTAGCATTATATACTCCTAAATAATTTTAGAGCATATAATATCTTATTTTACCTAATGACTGCTAGTGTTACTGGGGGAGTTAACGATATTTTTACGAGGCGTTTTGGTTTTGTTTAGTATTGGTCGCTCTATCAGAACTCTTTCGATCAATACTTCTTTTCATTGTAACTTTCTCCATGCTCTCTTTTAGTTCAGGGTGCTTTTCAATGATAGTTAGAAAGTCTTCCTTACTGAGTTTGTAAAGATCACAGTAACTTTGAGCTCTAACATTTGCATTTCTCTTGGTCTCTTTTAAAAGAGCAATCTCTCCAAATACTTGACCTTCATGCAGTGAAGCTACAATATTTCCATCGCTCAAAATAACCTCAACGATTCCATGGCCTATGATAAACATCTCTTGGCCAATTTCTCCAATATTAATGATTGTCTGACCAGGGCCAAAATATTTTTGTTCAAGACTGCTTGCAATATCTTTTAAACAAGATGTTGAACAATCTTTAAAAATAGGTAGACCTCTAATGAGCTTTATATTCATAAAGATCTTGAGCTCTTGTTGCAGTGCCTGTGGTAAATCATTAATGATAGTATTGTCGTTATCAGTAAATCTCTTATTTAAAAGATGATGGTAATAGCTAAAGACGTTATGTTGTAGCCTTTCTGGAATATTGTAGTATTTCATGAAGTTTAAGAGATCGCTCATCTTTTCGCGTGTCTGTTCCTTGTGTTTATCACTGTCGGCAATAAACTTAGTCACATTACCAATAACCACACCATAAAAACCTGCACCCAGAATCATGACGACCATGGTAAATATTCTTGCTGCATTTGTTGTAGGTGTTATATCTCCATATCCAATAGTTGTGAGTGTAGTAATTGTCCAATAAAGAGACATGATATAATCTGTTGTGTTGTCACCTGTTCCAGACTTATTAATGAGGTGCCAACTACAGCTTAAGATATTGACGACTATAATGAATGATGTACTGTAGATAATCATTCTTAGTGACTTTGGCACAATCGTTAAATTACTAACAATTTGAGTGATTCTAAATATTCTTACCAGTCTAAAGAAGCGAAGAAGGTTTAAAATTTTTACCCCCTGACTTCCAGCGAGCATATAACTAATAATATCAAATGGAATTGAGGCGAGGATGTCTATACTTAAGAGAAACCACCACTTATTTCTTTTTCTTGATGTCTTTAAAACAATCTTTTTATTAATTTTTTGACGAATATGATATACCACGTCACACAAGAAGATGAGCGAAATGATTCCATCAACTATTAGCTGCCATTTTTGAATTCTTGTATTAAAAGTAAAGCTATATGGAGCCTCAAGTGCAGTGACAGTTACGGCGAGGAATATCACCGAATTCCAAATTATCTCACCTTTTGTCAATTTATCTGTTTTAATCATATATTCGCGATTTTTATAAGGATTATACTCACTTATACTATCGGTAAATGCCTAAAACTCTTAAGGGTTTAGTTAAAAATTTGTCAATTTTTTAAAACTTGTTTACTTGACACTGCTTTATTCAATATCATCTTTAAATAAACATTTATGGAGTTAAAATATGTTTAGAAGAATTCTAGTTTTTATGCTTACCAATATCCTTGTTATTGCAACAATTGGTATTGTTTTAAATTTATTAGGTGTTAGACCATACCTAAACGCAAATGGGATTGAGTACGGCCAATTAATGATCTTTTGTCTTGTATGGGGGATGGGTGGTTCATTCATATCACTTGCTATGTCTAAATTTATGGCGAAGATGGCCTACCGTATGCAAAAGCTTGATGAATATGATCAACGTTTCGGTTGGGTTGTAGCAAGTGTGAATCATTTTGCAAGAAGCGAAGGTATTAAAAATCCCGACGTTTATGTTTATGATTCTCCAGAAGTTAATGCTTTTGCTACAGGGCCCACTAGAAATAGTTCACTTGTTGCTGTTTCCACTGGCCTATTAAGTACGATGAGTAAAGATGAAGTTGAAGGTGTTCTCGCTCACGAAGTTGGACATATTTCTAATGGTGATATGGTGACAATGGCATTGGCACAAGGTGTTCTTAACGCCTTTGTAATGTTCTTATCTAGAGTCGCGGCTTTTGCTATTTCACAGGCATTAAGAAGTGACGATGATGAAGGGCCAGGACTTGGAGGATTTGCACATTATGCAATTGTTATGGTTCTCGATATCTTATTTGGTATCTTATCAATGCCTATCCTTATGTGGTTTTCGCGATTTAGAGAGTTTAGAGCAGATGCTCTTGGTGCTAAACTCGCCGGAAAGCAAAAAATGATTAGTGCCCTTGAAAGACTTAAAGGAGCTACTGAGAGGATAGATAACTCTCGGCCTAATTTAGCGGCCTTTAAAATCTCTGGAAAAACATCAATAGCTAGACTCTTTTCTTCACATCCTCCTCTTGATGAAAGAATCGATGCTTTAAGAAATTCTTATTAATAAAATCAGGCCAGTTAAACTGGCCTTTTTTATTTAAAGATTTTAATGGCGCTTATATATTCGGATTCAAGTTTTTCTATCATTTCCTTAGTCGAAGGCACAGAATCTATTAAAGAGCAGATTTGTCCAACCTCAAGTTCTCCCTCTTCTAGGTCTCCATCGAGCATACCAGCCTTTGCACGACCTTTACCAAGATAGCTATTAAGTTCCTCTGCACTTGCATTAGATTTCTCAAGTCTTTCAATTTCATCAGCGAAATGATTTCTTAAAAGTCTCACAGGAACGGTTTTTTTCATCATGAGCTTGGTGTCACCTGAACTAGCTTCAAGTATGTAGTTTTTAAACTTTTCGTTTGCTGAACTTTCCTTTGTCATAAGAAATCTTGTCCCCATTTGTACTCCATCGGCTCCAAGGCAAAAGGCCGCGGCCATTGACCCTCCCGATGCAATACCTCCGGCAGCGATGACAGGAATATTAACAACTTTCTTAACTTGAGGAATCAAGCACATAGTAGTTATTTCTTCAATACCATTGTGTCCACCAGCTTCAAATCCTTCACAGACAACTGCATCAACTCCTGCGTCTTCACATTTTTTTGCAAGCTTTGGACTAGCACAAACATGTACTACTGTAGCTCCATGTTCTTTTAAGTAACTTGTATATTTCTTTGGACTTCCTGCTGATGTAAAAAAAACTTTTATGCCTTCACTTAAGGCAACATTGATTTGTTCATCTGTGTATTTATAGAGTAGGGGAATATTAACACCAACAGCATGAAAGTTATCTGTAAGGGATTTTGCTTTTTGAATTTGACTTTTTAAGAGCTCAGGTTTCATGCTTCCTGCACCAATTAGTCCTAAACAGCCAGCATTTGCACTAGCTGCTGCTAGTTTTGCTCCACTTACCCATACCATTCCACCTTGAATGATTGGTCTTTCTATATTGAGTAATTTAGTAATTTTATTATTCTTATATAAATCATTCATCTTTCATCTCATTTTTTATAAAAGGTTCTACATTTGCATTCTCCACTTGCTTCATGACTTCTTGATCAGCAAATGTTGAATCGAGTGAAGCAAGGGTCATTGTTCTTTTTCTACCAAAGCCCTTTCTTGCTCTAATATAAAAACCACTTTTTAAAAGTGCTTTTCTAAATCTTACTGCAGAAGAGTAGGTAGACAATATAACATCATTTTTTAAAAAGATTTTTAAATGGTTAAAAAACTCTACGGTCCAAAGATTTGGGTTCTTATTAGGAGAAAAAGGGTCGTGAAATACACAGTCTATCTTGTTATCTGTAATTAAAGAGATGACATCCATTGTGTTTTCAATATCGCCTTTAATGATAAATAAAGAAAAGTTTTTCCAATGAACTTCAAAGTAATTTTTTGATTCAGTTATCTTTGCATTCTTTGATTTTAAATACTCTGAAAAATGAGACTTGTTTAATGTCCATTTAATAAAAGATAGATCGAGCTCACAACTTATAAAAGTTACTTTCTTTTTAATATTTAATTTTTCCAGTTCATTAAAGACCACATGAGGGCCTAGACCCAGAGCAAATCCAACTTCAAATATTGTAAGTTCCAAAATTTCATCACTACAATATTTCTCTAAAACCTTTGTTCCTTCAAAGTAATTATACTTTGTCTCCTCCCAAGCTCCACTTGTACTATGGCATGCTTCATCAAAATATTCACTCTTAAGAGTCTCATGTCCATCTTCAGTTTTAACAACTTGGTAGTGGCCTAGGTCACCAATAAATTCTTTAATTTTCATATTGGGAAAATAATATGAAATTAGTGTCTTAACAAGGCATGTGATTTCAGTGCTTTATGTGCTTAAGTGAGTATTATTAAAGACTTGTAATCTTTAGACGATACGTAATTGATGAAAAAACTTATGTCACTTATTTTTTTCATATTCACCATACTTTTAACTTCTTGCGGAAGAACAGGAGAAGTTAGTCGAGGTATCGCTTCAATAGATCCAGGGGATTATCTGACACTAGATAGTCGATTAACGACTGATGAAAATTCACTGGCAACAAATATTTGTCGTGCCTTTCGAACTAAGAGATTGCGTATTCAAGCAAGAATCTTTGACCCTTCAGCTACAGTAGTGTCAGAAATTGGTTTTAAAGTAGAAAAGGGAGAGTGTAATGATACTGATCCCGATAAAGAACAGAAAATTACGGTTAAAGAAGCATTCTTCTCACCATCTTTAGATGATAAGGGTATTCCAAAGTATAATTATATTAGAGGAGAAGGTTCAACTCTTTTTTCAACTGATATCGATACAGATGAAAATGGTCACTTAAAAGAAGTTTGTGATGTTTTATTAGATGATGAAAATAAGAATGAACCGGTTGTCATTAACTATCCAAGCGCTAATGAAGTGAAAACCATAACTTTTGAAGCTCCAAATATTTTCTATATTGCCTATGGTGAAAAAGTCGAAGTAAAAGTAGAAGATGAAACCGTTGAGAGATATAAGTTAATTCAAAAAAGCAAATTCAAACTCAATATGGATAGTACTAAGAAGTAC
>NZAF01000086.1 GCA_002686115.1 Halobacteriovorax sp.
GGTGAGATATTCCTAGAAAACTATAATAAAAAACTCAAGTATTTTGCCCTTTATGACGATGTGGTTGTTGTTCAGGATGTGATTCCGGAGGATGGTCAGCCACCATTTAAGCGAGAGTCATTTTCTGAGAAACTTGAGGGTTATCCAAGTGAGAATTTAGTTGTTCTCCTAGGCTACCCAAAGGTCAACCAGAAACAGGATGTTATTAAGGGTAATATCATTATTCTACGAGACAACAATGAAACGATCGAAGTAGATAATGCAAACTCTAATTTTAGGTTGAAGTAATGGAAGACAAGGTAACGTTAAAAGCCGAGGGTCTTAAAAAGACATATGGCGGAAGAACAGTTGTTAAAGGCGTAAGCCTAGATGTTGATCGCGGAGAAGTTGTAGGCCTATTAGGTCCAAACGGAGCGGGAAAGACAACATCATTTTATATGATCGTAGGCTTAGTAAAAGCAGACGAAGGGGTGATCACACTTTCTGGAGAAGATCTGACAATGGACCCGATCCATAAAAGAGCTTTAAAAGGTGTTGGTTATCTGCCGCAGGAGGCATCAGTTTTTAGAGATCTAAGTGTGGAAGCTAATATCTACGCAGTTCTTGAAAACAGAAATCTTCCGACGGCAAAAAAGAAAAGTTTACTGGACTCGCTAATTAGTGACTTTGGTTTAAACCATATAAGAAAGTCTAAAGGTGGAGCACTTTCTGGGGGTGAAAGAAGAAGGGTTGAAATCGCAAGGGCCCTGGCACTAGAGCCTAAGTTTGTACTTCTCGATGAACCTTTTGCAGGAGTCGACCCTTTAGCTGTTAGTGATATCCAAAGTGTTATCACTGGTCTGAAAAGACGTAATATTGGCGTTTTGATTACAGACCATAATGTACGAGAGACTCTAGGAATTGTTGATCGCGCGTACATTATGAACAATGGTGAATTACTCGTGAGCGGGACGCCAGACGAGATTGTAAATAATGAAAGAGCACGGAAGTTCTATTTAGGTGAAGAATTTAAAATGTGAGGTAGCTAGGTTTTTTGAATCCTAGTGCCCCAAAAGAACTAGGTGTTAAATATGGCCGTTAAATTATCTCAAGGTTTAAAGCAGCAGCAAAATCTCATGATGACGCCGCAACTACAGCAGGCGATCAAGCTTTTAACTCTAACCCACATGGAAATGACTGATATGATTGCAAGCGAGATGGTGGAAAACCCAATGCTTGAAGAAATCAATCCAGGGGATAATTCAAAAGAAGATTATTCAAATCAGAGTATCGAGCAACAAGCAAAAGAAACTTCTTCAGAAGATTATAAAGAAGAGACAATCGTCTCCAAAGGTGAAGATAGTATTGATTGGCAAGAGTATGTCGATAGCTATAATTCGACTTCTTATGGCCAAAATATGGCGACTCCTGATTTTAGTGAAGCTCCTAATTATGAAAATATGGTTTCAAAAGGAATGTCACTTGCTGAACATCTTGAATGGCAACTTCGAATGGAAGATCTGACAGAAGGAGAGTGGGAGGTTGCGACTAAAATCATTCATAACATAAATGATGATGGCTATCTTTCAGTGAGTTTTGATGAAGTTATTGAAGAGTGTAAACTTGAAAGAGAAGCGTGCCTTGAAATATTAGAAATCGTTCAAAGACTTGATCCTGTGGGTTGTGGAGCTGAAGGGTTAACAGATTGTCTTTTAGCGCAGGCAAGAATTGCAGAGGAGAGATCACCTCTTTTAGAGAAGATTATTAAGAATCACCTTACTGATTTAAAAAATAGAGATTATAAAAAAATCACAGAAGTGACAGGTGTTAGTGAGGAGCAAATCATAGAGACTGCTAAGCTTCTTCATAACTTCCACCCAAAGCCTGGTCGACTTGTTTCTCCAGCAGACACTCACTATGTGACACCAGATGTTTATGTTGTGGAAGTTGGCGGAGAGTTTGTCGTACAAGTAAATGATGATGGTGTTCCACGTCTTAGAATCTCGAAGCTGTATCAAAATATGCTTAATCAAGTTGATAGTGAACAAAATAAGGAAGCTAAAGAATTTGTTAATGAAAAACTTAAGTCAGCTCTTTGGCTCATTAAATCAATCCAAAACAGACAAAAAACGATAGAAAAAGTTGCGACGAGTATTGTTCGTCGTCAGCAAAACTTTTTTAAGAAAGGGCCAAGACATTTAAAGCCTATGATCTTAAAAGATATTGCAAATGAAATCGGTATGCACGAATCAACGGTTTCAAGAGTGACATCAAATAAGTACATGCACACACCAATAGGAATGTTTGAATTAAAGTACTTCTTTAATACTGGTATTGGTGGAAAGAATGGTGGAATCGATGTTGCCGGCGAAGTATTAAAATTAAAAATTAAAGAACTTGTTGAAAACGAGAATCCAAAGAAACCACTTAGTGATCAGAAGATTGCCGATCTTTTGAGTCGAGAAGACGTAAAGGTTGCCCGTCGTACGGTTGCTAAGTATAGAGAATCTCTTGGCATTTTGTCTTCATCCAAGCGTAAAGTAAAATAATGATTAGGTACGTGGTAACCTTTGGGACCATGTGCGCGAATATAATTACGCACATGGTCCCAAAGGTTACCACGTACCTATCTTAAAATAAGGAGATCGTAGTTTATGAAAGTAACAATAGCATTTAGACACCTCGAGCACACACCATCACTAGACGAAAGAATTCAAGAGAAATCAGAGAAGCTTGGAAAATATCTTGGTGGTAGATCCCATATTAAATGGGGGTGTCATGTGAAAGATGGAAACCACTATGCTGAAGTAGAGCTTATTGGCCCAAAATTTAAGTATCATGCCACAGGGAAATCAGACAATCTCTATAAGACTATTGATCTTGTTGTCTCAAAACTTGAAAAACAGATTCAAAAGAAAAAAGAGAAGCTCACTGCTAAAAAAGACAGGATTCAACATAAGAATCTTGAAATCCTTGAGCAGTCAGATGCCTGGATGGATTATAACGAAGAACAATTTGATGATGTTGCATAGACGCTAGAAACTTAGTCTCTATGTGAGAGAGGAACATAAGGCGTGCTGGTCTTATCTTGAGAAAGGGTCTGGAATCAGACCCTTTTTTTATGAGGAAGTTTGTTTTGATTTACAAAGTATTTACTATATGTAGTTCAACTCTTTTTTCTTTGTCGGGAATTAGTTTTCCTTTTTTGTAATTTTTTTTCTAATAAAAACTTTTGGAAAATCAATGAATGATGACCCGCTTTGGGCGTTTATGATTTTAACCGTTCCTGCTGGCTTTTTCTATGGAGCAATTTGGGGACGTAAATTTGGTTTGATATTCAATGAAGTGAATCTAAGTTTTTTAGATGCTATGAAAACTATACACTTTCTTAAAGGCTTACCTTTTATCATTGCAGGATTTGTTAGCTTAGCTTATCTCGGTAATATGAAATTTCAGTCTATCATGAAAGAAAGAGAGATAATTAAAAACCCTAATGTTGAAGTCAGTGGTTATCCTGCTATCTTTAGTGTGATTCCTGTTTATTACTCTTATCCAAAAAAAGAGATTTATCATGAAGAGAAAGAAAAAAAGATAAGAGCAATGATTGATAATGGTCTTAATTTAGAAGCCGAGTACTTTAAAAGTGAGAGACCAATACATTATGCAGCAGTTAATCATCAGTGGCGGATGGTTTTAATATTTCTAAAAGCTGGAGCTGATCCTTTAGCAGCTGATCAAGACGGAAATTCTTTAATAACGCTCATAAAGAATCAGAAGAGGGAGCCTGTAGGTGAAGCCTATAGAGAAGTCATTAGTATTCTAATGAAAGCTGGTCATTTAAAAAGTGATGAGTAATCAATTGTCTATTTTTTTTAAAGTATTTCTGCGCTAGACTCTAAATAGTGGAGATAAACTTATGAAAGAATTTATCAATTTCAACATGGATTTTTCAAAGAAAGTTGTGATTAACACACTTGAAAAAGAGTGGATTGATTCACCCGAGTCACAAGTGAAGAGAATCCCGCTTGAAAGAAGTGGTGAAGAGTCTGGACATGTGACGAGTGTTGTAGAATATAAAAAAGGTGCAGCTTTTAAAGAACATTCTCATCCTCTTGGTGAAGAAATTCTTGTTCTTGAAGGTGTCTTTTCAGATGAGACAGGAGATTTTCCAGCTGGAACATATATTAGAAACCCTCCAGGTTCGAGGCATTCACCGTTTAGTAAAGACGGTTGTAAGATATTAGTGAAGCTTGATCAGTTTAATGAAAATGATCTTGAAAGAGTTGTTATCAACACTCATGATGAAAGTCTTTGGCGTCCTGGAATTGGAGGCTTAAAAGTTTTACCACTTCATCAATATGAAACAGAAAGCTGTGCTCTTGTGAAGTGGCCAAAGAATGAAAATTTTCAAAAACACGCTCATTATGGTGGGGAAGAGATCTTTGTCTTAAGTGGAACTTTTATTGATGAACATGGAAGCTATCCAAAGTGGACATGGCTTAGGAGTCCTCATCTCTCCACGCATCATCCACGCGTTGATGAGGAAACGCTCATTTACGTAAAGACTGGTCATCTTTTAAAATAGAGAGTTATTCATGGTGATGCTCTGCGGGATTTAAGAAAAACGCTAAATTATAAGCATATTTTGAGGGAATTCTCATTTGATTAAGCTTTTGTATATGTTAGGGTATGTAAAAGATGTTAAGTGGCGTAAGCACGTCATTAAAAGGATTAAAATGAAAATTTCAAAGCATAGCGTTGTTTCTTTTAACTTTACTCTCACACATGATGATGGGACAGTTCTTGATTCATCTGATAAAGGTGGACCATTAGTATATCTTCACGGTGTAGGAGCTCTTATTCCAGGTCTTGAAAAAGAATTAGAAGGAAAAGGTAAAGGTGATAAGCTTCAAGCAAAGATTGCTCCATCAGAAGCTTATGGTGAAAGAAATGATCAGATGATTCAAACAGTTCCAAAAAATGAACTTCCAGCTGAAGAAGAAATCAAAGCAGGAATGCAATTTCAAGCAGACACTCCAAACGGACCAATTGTTGTTACAGTTGTAGAAGTTAAAGATACTGAAGTTACTCTTGATGGTAACCACCCTCTTGCTGGTGTAAATCTTAACTTTGATGTTGAAGTAACAGATGTTAGAGATGCAACTCAAGAAGAGATTGATCATGGGCATGCTCATGGACCAGGTGGAGTTGAACACTAAGAAATAATAGATTTATCTATATAGAAGGCCCTCAATCGAGGGCTTTTTTTATACTTTATTTGATCATCTTCCCAATATTTGAAGAAAAATTCTATACAGTATAGATATTAAGTCCTCGCTTCTATACTGTTCAATTTAGAAGCTATCTAGCTCGGACTTGGGCACAACTTAAGTCTTCGACTTAAATTGTACCTATATTTTAGTTGCTTTAAAGTACGAAGTATTTTGGAGTGCCAGCGTCTGGTAAATAAAACTATAATTTCTACTACTTAAACTTATTTGGGATAGACACTCTGCTTTGATCATTTTTTTTACACTATGTAGAGTTTATCCCTTCTCACCAATAAGCACTAAGTAACTGATATTATAGTGTCATGAGAAAAGCCAACCTATACCTTTCTTTAATATCGTTGATTGCCTTGTTTGGGCTATCTATCGAGTCTCACGCTATTTTACATGGAACTTTTGATAAAAATAACATATACGAATCAGTAGTGAAAATCTATGGTGCCACACCTAAGAGAACAAGTGGTCTTTGTAGTGGTGTGCTCATACATCCAAGAGTCGTTTTGACGGCAAGTCACTGTTTGGACAGAGCCCAGTTTGTGGTCGCTACAAATAGTCCTTATAAAAATACAGAGAAAGACAAGAGATCAAGAGTTTTAAAATCATTTTCACCATATGAAGGCACAAGCTATAGTGGTAGTCATTACTACGAGAATGACTTTGCAGTTTTAATCTTAGAAAGTGAAATAAAGATAGAGCGTTATCCAAGATTAGTTTCTAGTGATGATGAATTCTTTAGTCTTCTAGACAAGTCGAATCAAACATTAACGTTATCTGGTTATGGAGTCGATGAGAAAGGAGTTTCTAATAAAAGAAGAATGTATAATAGTGCTAAATATGTAGACTTATCAAGCGACTATACATTTCCTTATTATGAAAATCTCTTTTTCACAGAAAAAGTTGCAACACCTGGAGATAGTGGTGGTGGTGCTTTCATAGAGTCTGATGGTCAATTGTATTTAATGGGAATGATTACCGGAGGCAATAGGAAGATTTATTCACGCTTGATGAAAGTTTTTGCTCAAGAAAATTGGTTAAATGATCAAGGTCTTTTTATACTAAACTCTAGTAAGACCGTCATTGATAGTCTTGTAAAAAATATTACTGGAAATATTGAGAATGAAGAGGATAAAGTTCATACCCTTGATATTATGGAATATGATTTTAATTCTAATACTAATGTTGATGATTATGAATTTATCATTTCAGTAGAAGCGTTAACAGTTTTTCATATTGAAACATTTGATAAGCCTGTAAATATGGTGATGTCCGTTTGTAATGATGATGAATGCTTTACATTTCGAGAAAAAAACGGAACGGTGAACGGAAAGTCAGTTCTTAACTGGGTTTCTATGTCTAAAAAGAAGTTCATATCTATCGCACCTATTAGTTGGGTAAAAAAAGATTTAGACTCTTATAGGCAATGGGATTATATTTCTCTTCGTTTTACCAATGGTGACTATCAGTACGGTCAAATTAAATTGGACTATAGAGATTATCTTGAAGGGAAAGTGAGCTATAAAAAGCAAAATGAATTTAAAGAGATGTTTGTAGACCTTAGGTTATTTTTTAGAAAAGCAAAAAAATGAAGAAAGTTATAATTTTTATTTTCTTAAGCACAATTCAGTTCCGTGGTTACTCTAACATGATAAAGAATAGTTGTGCTTTTCATGAAGCTTCAAAAACGGCACAGTTCTTTTCAGAAACTCTTGTTCCAAGAGATAAGTTTAAACATTGTTCAACTTCATGTGTGATGAGTCTCAATTGTGGTGCACTTGACTCTTTTGGATTGGGAGTTTTAAAAGAAATATATGATATATTAGGGCCTGGAAATTCTGAAGTAGAAGATCTTATTGCAAATCTTATAGGTATAAAGCTAAATGTTCTTGGAATTGCGAATAGTGAAAAAAGTTGTATTAACCTTTGTTCTTTAACTTTTCCGTCCTTCTCTCCAAAGCCCCTTGGAATTATTCTAGGTCAGTAAGAAAGTTATTCTTCCACATGGCCCTTAAAAGAATAGGGTCTGTATGATTAAGCAATACTGTTGCAAATTGTTTAGTACTTCTATAGTTCTTGTTAACCTTTAAATTCCAAACCGTTTTAAAATCCATTTCAATGTGTTCATTATCTCTAGACTTATCTATAAGGTCCCAGAAAAAACCTGCCACACGCCATTCATTTCTTTGTCCAGCGCATACATCACTTGGTATATTTTCAAGTCTTATCGGTGCTCTTCTAGGAACAAGAAATTCAAATCTGGCATCTTGATCATTGAGACGCAGATTAAGCCAGCCTGCAAAGAACGTCGCCCATCCTTCACTTAAGGCAAGAGCATTCGTGTAACACTCATCAATTCTATGCCTACCACCACCAGAAACACCAATATTTGCTTGATCATAAATAGCATGGCCAATTTCATGGGCCACAACATCCCAATGATCACCTCTAGTGATATTTACAGTTCCCCATGAGTAGTAGTCTCCATTTGATGGCCATCTGATATTAATTTTTCTCTTCCAAAAACTTTCAAGATCTAATGCCTGAAACTTGTTTCTTGCAGTGATGGCCTGGTGATATATCTCTAAAACTTGAGCTGCTTCACTTTCTCTTTCAAATTCCCATACATTAAGTTTCCCACACTCTACATTTCCCTCAACGTAGAAGTAAGACTGGCTTTTAATTTCAAAGAATCTATTTTTAAATTCAAGACGACCTATACCCTTATCACAGTCTACTTCCACGGGATCATGAGAAACAAGTCTTTCAAAATTATTACCTGAAATTTTAATTCTTATTTGAGTCTTATTTAGAGCATTTTCAAATGCACTGGTATGAATAGGAGTGATTCGTTCATTCAGAATTATCTTTGATTCTTTGAAGTTTACTGAGTCAATATCTCCGTTGAAGGCGAGTATTGAAAAAGATGTGATTATCAATGAGATAAGTTTCATAAAAGCTCCATAAAAATTTTTTAATATTGTATGAATTTTTATGGAGCATATGGTACTTAAATATCCTTACATCTCGTTGAAGATGTCCTTTCTTATTTTCTCAACACGCTCTCTATTAACGCCTAAATCAGAGATCCCGATTCTTGAAATAGAGCGTATGTGAACAATATTGTCGGTAAAAAGAAACTCAACGTCATCGATATAGCCCATGAGTTTTGATTCATAAGTAACATGAATATAGTTGTCATTTTCAAATTCAACTTTAACTCTTTTTTGCTTTTTTAAATAATTTAAAACCTCTTTCTTGGCTTCCTTAATAGATTTGTGATTATGCTTGAGCGGTTTAATATTAAATCTATCACGTGAGTCTACAGAGCTGACGCAATGAGGTAGAAAACCACATTTTTCAACGGTCTTCTTTTCACTTCTTTGACCAAAGATGGCACAAGAATAAAGTAGAGAAAAACTTAAAATAATAACTAGCTTATTCATAGTACGCTTTCTGTTTTAGAGATAAATTTCTTATCCATCGGGTTAACGTTAGAGCTAAAGTTTGAAACGAATTCTCCATTTTTATTAAAGAGAAATTTTTCAAAATTCCACTGAATATCTTGATTCTTATTTAACTCTTTAAGCTTTTTAAAAAGAGGGTGTGAGTCACTTCCCTTAACAACAGTTTTTCTCATGATAGGAAATGTCACTCCATAGTTTCGTTGACAGAATTCTGCAACGCCTTTGTCACTCTCAGGTGTCTGCCCACCAAAGTCATTTGAGGGAACTCCAAGGACAACAACTTTATCTTTATATTTTTTATGAAAGCTTTCGATATCTTTTAATTGAGGTGTATAGCCGCACTTTGTTGCAATATTAACTAAGACAATAGGCTTACCTTTAAAATCTTCAAAGTTGACATCTTTACCTTTTGAACTCTTCATCGTGTAATCATGAATGGTGAAAGCAAAAAGATTTAGTGATAGTAGAAAAGTAATAATCAATTTCATAAAAACTCCTTTTATGTGATACTAACTCTACTACTTTCTGATTAAGCTAGACAATAACTACGCATTAAATTTGCAATTATTTATTTGGACTTAGGTGGTCATGAAAATATCGTGCCATTTTTTCCCATGTATACTCTCTTCTGGAGTGAGCTGTAATTGGATCGATAAACTGATCAAAGTATATATCGTTTTCTACCATCTTTTGCATAAGCTTCATCATGCCAAAAAGAGGTGCATTAATATCTCTTGCACCGTGGAGAATAAGAAGTTTGGCCTTTAAATTAGTAATCTGATTAAAGACTGATGATTGTTCATAAGCGTCCATATTGGTTTTAGGATCACCCATATACATCATTGAACTAATAGAGTGTACATCTCTAATATCTGCCACTGCAGCATTAGCAACTGCTACTTTGAAAAAATCAGGTTCACGAGTGATGAAATTTAATGTTTGAAATCCACCATATGAGGAGCCGATGACACCTGTTTTTGATAGATCGATAAACTTATACTTCTTTGCTATTTGCTGAATAAAGAATTTATGGTCATAAACAGCTAGTTGACCAAATTTTTTATAATTAAAGTCTTGAAAGTCCTTACCTCGATCAGGTGTCCCTCTTGCGTCCATCATGAGTACGATGAAGCCTAATTCACTTAGCTGATGAGCAAAATGCTTTCTCTTATCAAAGTAGCTCCATGAGGTCTGTCTAAGCTGTGGTCCGCCATAGATAAAATCAATAATTGGATATTTTTTTGATTTATCAAAGTGACTAGGTAAGTATATTTGTCCAAACAATTCTGTTCTCTTATCTGTAGCAAAAGCTTTGACTTCAATAGGGTGACGGTATCTCTTAGATAAGAGCTCTGTTACATCGGCTTTTCCAAGAGTTATCTCTTTATTTGATGTTAGATTAATAACTTTGGATTGCATGGGATTTTTTAGGTTGCTAAAATTTGTAACCATGACTTTAAAGTCAGGAGATATAAATGTTGAATCGAATAACCCTTGTCCATTATAAGCCTTATACGCCATGGACTTTTCAAAGTTATAACCAAGCTTACTAAGTCTTTTTAGTTCTCCGTTTGTATATTTATAAATGTGAAGA
>NZAF01000087.1 GCA_002686115.1 Halobacteriovorax sp.
AAACGCCCTAGCACTTGAAAAGGGAAAGATAGTCTTTTCAAGTGAAGACTACTACAAGCAGATTATTGAAGATTCTAAAAAGAATCATGAATATGAAAATAGTAGATTTAAGAATCAAATCAGCCAAGAACAATATGAACAAATTTTTGGTTCACCTCTAGATATTCTAAAGGAAGAAAAGAAGAAAAAATTTGGCAATAAAGTTGTTGGCCATCAAGGTAAAACAATTACCGTCGACACTCGTAACAAAGAAGCATGTGAGAAAGTAAGAGACACACTAAGAAAGTATCGTAATGATAAGGTTTATGATGGAATGTGTGTCACAGATGAGAACGCTCCACTTGTTTCGATCTATCTTATTGAACAAGAACCTACAGAACTTAAATTATATCTTGGAGCTATTTCTACAGGAAAAGATGAGCCTGGGAAATACGACAAAATTCTAAAAGAAACGAGAAATTTCACAGGACTTGGCTTTGCAATGATGGGTCTTCTTTTTGCACTTCCAGAAAGTGTATCAAAATGGGATAGAAGTGAAATTATTGATAACCTAAGCACAAAATGGCAAGACAATGTTAAAACGAAACCTGTCGTTGATAAAGATGACTGGTGGATTAATTATATTG
The DNA here is from genome assembly GCA_002686115.1 of Halobacteriovorax sp. Classification (GTDB taxonomy): domain Bacteria; phylum Bdellovibrionota; class Bacteriovoracia; order Bacteriovoracales; family Bacteriovoracaceae; genus Halobacteriovorax_A. The sequence continues at coordinate 627 of NZAF01000087.1, forward strand.
GACATCCTGTTTCAGGTGCAGCATACCACGTTGTAGCAAGACACGCAGGACTTGGCCCTTGGGAGTCATTTGGATATGGTGTTCTTATGTCGACATTCTTTTGGGAATATGGACTGGAAGCGGTTGCAGAGACTCCAAGTATTCAAGACTTATTTATCACGCCAATTCTTGGCTCCCTCTTAGGAGAACTTTTTTATAAAGTACAATTAGAAATTAAAGAAAATAACGGTGAACTCTATGGTTCTGAGGCTCTTGGAACAGTAGTAGGTGTCATGACAAATCCGGCAAAACCAATGCTTGATTTCTTCAACTCAATCTTTGAAGCACCGATCTTTGAAGATGGTGAAACTTATATCACAATCAAAGAAAGGATCGTCTCTCCAGATGGGGTGAATGAATTCTTCAGAGAGCCAGAGATAGGCGTAAACTTTCACTTTAGATTCTAATAACTTACTCCCTGTGACCGCTACTGTCACAGGGAGTCAATGACCATTCGCAATCAGTGTGCTATATTTCGTAAATGCAACACACACAACAAACACAAGAACAATCATTACCAAAAATCATTATCGACCTCTTTAAGAAAAGAGGCTTAACCGAACAACAAATTGAAGAATTCCTCTCTTGGGATCTACATTCTCTGCCTGATATGTCTCAAATGAAAGACGTAAAAAAAGCAGCTGAGATTATTGTAGAACATCTTGATGGGAAGAAGAAAATTGCCATTTATGGAGATTATGATGTTGATGGTACAACGTCTTGTGCTCTTTTTTATCAATTTTTTAAAATGATCAATGTAGAGGTTGACCTTGTTCAACCAAGTCGTTTTGTAGAAGGCTATGGTCTGCACTTAAGTTCTATTGATGATGCAATTGATAGAGGTATAGATCTGATGATCACAGTAGATTGCGGAATTACTAATAATGAAGCTGCAACATATGCAAAAGAAAAAGGTCTTGGACTTATCATCACTGATCACCATAAAGATGCAAGAGACGAAATGCCTGATGCTCTTGCTATTGTAAATCCAAATAGAAGAGATGAAACACATGAAGAGATGCGAAGTCTTGCTGGTGTTGGCGTTGCCTTTGCTGTTTGTGTTGAAATTAGAAAGATACTTATGGGCAGAGGTGAAAATGTAAGTTCAATCTACCCTCTTTTAGAATACGTTGCAATTGGAACAATATGTGATCTCGCAAAGCTCACTCCAATGAATCTAAAACTTGTGAGACATGGACTTAAGTCTATTAAGTCCACTAAGTTTGAAGGTATTAAGACTTTCTTTGATCCTGAAGAGAGATCAAAAGATATCATCCCAAGTGAGAAATTATCTTTTAATGTTGGTCCTTTAATAAATTCAAAAGGAAGATTAGATCACCCAGAAATCGCTTTAAAGCTACTGATTGAAACAGATAATAAAAAGGCACGTGAACTTTATCATCATCTTCAAAATTGTAATGAAGAGAGAAAGGCCATTCAAAAAGAAGTCTTTGATGAAGCCTATACTCAAGTTCTTGATGAGATGAAAGTAAGTGAGCCAAATATTGCTATCGTCTATGCTCCTCATTGGCACGAAGGAGTTATTGGAATTGTTGCGAGTAAGCTTGTTGAAACATTTAAAATTCCTGCTGTTGTTTTTAGTGATGCTGAAGAGGAAGGTGTCATAAAGGCAAGTGCAAGAAGCGCTGGAGACTTAAATATCTTTAATCTCTTAAATGATAATAGTGATCTCTTTTTAAAGTTTGGTGGCCATAAAGCAGCGGCCGGGCTTTCAATGCAAAAAGAAAACCTTGAAGTCTTTAAAAATAATATGAATCAAGCTTTATTAGAAATTCCACTTATAGAAAGAACTGTAACAGACTTCTATGACCTTGAAATAGAACCAGAAGAAATCACTCCTACTCTTTTAAAGTCACTTGATATGCTAGAGCCATTTGGAATGGGTAATGCAAAACCTATTTTTAAATTAAAGAATGCTAAGCTTAAAAGCTTTGATCTTTTAAAAGATGTTCATGTTCGCTGGAACTTTTGTTCAAAGAAGAATGAAAATTTAAATCTTAAAGGAATTAGTTTTAATTATATCGGAAAGTATGGACTGCCTAGTCCTATGGAAGTCTTTGAGAGGCAAAAGTCTGATGAAGTTGATCTTGAAGTGTTCTTCACTCTTGGATTTAATTACTTTCGAGGTAATAAGTATATTCAACTAATGGTTAATAAAGTCACTATATATTAAAAAAAAGGAGATCATTTGATCTCCCTTCTTTTATGCTATTAAGCTTTTAAGCATCCAAGCTGTTTTTTCATGAAATTCAATTCTTGCACCAAGAAGGCTATTCGTCCCCTCATCATTTGCCCCTTCTAAAAGAGGAAGAATCGTTTTTGCTGTTCTAACGACTTGTTCATGATCTGCAAGAAGATTTGAAATCATATCATTTGCAGAAGTGTCTGTAGAAGCATCTTCTTTAATCTCACTAATTTTTGAATACTCAGCATAAGAACCTGGAGCTTTAACACCAAGAACTCTAATTCTCTCTGCAATTTCATCTACAGCTAAGAATAAAGCATTGTACTGCTCTTCAAACATGATGTGTAAAGATTGAAACATTGGCCCTGTCACGTTCCAGTGATACTTATGAGTCTTTAAATATAATGTATAAGTTTCTGCTAATAATTTTGAAAGGTGATCAGCGATTTGTACTCTTTTCCCCTCTTCAATTCCTGTATTTAATGTTGCCATAAAAACTCCTTTTTAAATGATCAAATTTCTATCTCTCGATTGTAACAGATTCCATGACAATGTCATGCATCGGACGATCCATCATTCCTGTTCTTACCTGACCAATTTCTCTCACTACTTCAATACCATCAATAACTTTACCAAAAACAGTATGGCGACCATCTAAGTGTGGTGTTGCACCTAATGTAATAAAGAATTGAGAACCATTGGTATTTGGTCCGGCATTTGCCATCGAAAGAATTCCTTCACCTTCATGACGAAGGTCTGCTCTACATTCACAATCAAACTTATATCCAGGTCCACCCATACCAGAACCTTCAGGGCATCCACCTTGGATCACAAACCCATCAATAACTCTGTGAAAAAGGAGACCATCATAAAAATTCCCACCTTTTTTAGTCTCTTGTCTTCCCTCTGCAAGGTTAACAAAATTCCAAACTGTTTCTGGGCATTCCTTAGCATATAACTCTGCTGTAAAGTCTCCCATATTAGTTTTAAAATGAGCCTTTACTCTTTCAATATCCTCTTTGTAATCATTCTTCTTTGTACCTAGTCCAAACATGAATTCTCCTTATTGTTTCTTTAACTTAAAACGACCTTTTAAATTCTTAGGTCTTTGATTTGTGTAATATAAATAAATTGTTTGTTTCTTTGAAAAGAACTTTGTTAAATTCAACTCTTCTTTGCCAACCAGCTTAGCTTCTGAGTCATATGGGCCTAAGACCTCATAACTTAAAAAGCGCCCCCCACTAAGAGCAACGTTATTATCTTTTAAAAACATAATAAGTTCATTTCTTCTCATACATTCAGAAAAGAAGACTGGTCGCCCTTCAAACATATCTGAAGACTTCATTAGTTCTTTAAGCTTTTTTATATCATTTGAAAAACTATCGACGAGAATAAAATTAACTCTCTTATATGTAGGTGTTTTAAAAAGATAATTACCAGCTTTAATAGAATCAAAGGCTTTAAAAAATAATTTCTCTTCGGCCGTCGGGCTTGCCTTTTTTTGTACCCTCTCTTCGGCCATCATAAGCTCTACGTTGTATATATATTGAAGCTGAAGAGTTTCCATATAAGACAGATTAAAACTCTCTTTAACATTTTTCACGTTGAGATATTGAATAGCTTTTTTTCTGTGACAACCATAGTGCTCTGAGACATTGGCCCAGTCAGGAAGTGTTGGAAGAAAATAGCGTATGACACCTGTTTCTCGGTAATACTTATCGACATTCACTCTTGAAAAGGTCTTATCTTGAGAACTTGAACATGAAATAATAAAGATAGCTACGAAACAGAGAAAAAAAGCTTTCACTGCTCACTCCCTTTGGAAAAGAGCTTCATTAGTTCGCTTTCAACAGTTTGAATATCATCTAAAGTTTTAAGCTTAAAGAATCCAACTTCATTATCGTCAATGACTGCGTCGAAGTTTTTACTTGATCTTTGTCCATTATCAACAAGTATAGCATCACATGATAATGTCATTAGCTTTTCAAAACTTCCAAGAAGCTCGCTACCTTCAATCGTGACAAAAAGACCTTCTCTATCCAGGAGCTTATCTACAGATGAAACAACGGCTCCATTATAAATAGAAAGTCTCATTCTAGGCTCAGTTGGCTTAGGAGTTTTTAGACGTATATGATTTTCAAGTTCTTTCCACTCGAGAATCTTCTTATTAAAAATGTCTATCTCATCTTGATACTCTTTATTCGACTCTTCAATAAACTCATGAAAGCCCCTAAATGCATCTGCAAATTTTGGAGATACATTTTCAAAAGGAACTGAATCTGTACAAACAAAATGTAGATTAATTCTTTTATCTGAAAAGAATTTTTTTCTAAATTCATTCAATGCAAGAAGATTAAATTCTCCTGTTCCAATAAAGACAATATTTCTTTGTCCATCAATAGCTCTAACTTTCGAAAGTACATTTTTACCATAGGCCACACGTTCATCATCCATAATGACTTTCTCATTTAAAGCTAATGCTCCACCGGCACCCATAGGTAAAGGATGTGAAAATGAGCCAGTACAATCTAAAACAACATCAAAGTCTTCGTAGGCTTCAATTGATGTTTTTAGTGATTCAATAATGGTATCATCAAGATTTTTAAAGAGTTCTTCATTTTCATCTCTATTTTGTTCAATCTGCTCTTTTGCATCGATTTGGTAAACAACACGAAAGAGATCTGCAAAACGAGATGATGCGAGAGCTTTTGACCTAGGAGGTAAAAAGCGTTTATGAAGTCTTAAGACTCGTCCCTTTTTCACAAGACCCGAATCTCTTAAAATCTTTTCATCAGACCTTATCTTCTGAAGAATAATATCTTCGTCGCGCAAGAGATTATTTTCAATATTTAGCAGTCCACCAAGTTTATCTGAACTAGAGAATAATTTTATTTCTGCACCTAAATCATAAAAGTGCTTGGCCGCACTCGTACCAATTAGGCCTGAGCCAATAATTGCAATTTTCATAAATTTCTTTTAGCACAACTAGAATGGGATTTAAAAGCAAAAGCCCCCCAAAGCGCTACCTTGGGGGGCCATATGTATATTTAAATCTAATGACTTACAGAAAATAACTTACAGCGTCACCCCTATCTGCAGCTGAATGCTCTGCGTATGAATACATAAAGTTGATAAAGTCTTTCATCGCATGAAAACTAGGCATCGTCTTATCAAACTCACAACCATATCTCATAAATGTCCTACCATCTTTTTCAGTATGGATTTTTGCATAACGAGTATGAACAATAGTTGGAATAAATGTGTCTTTAGTAAAATACATTCTTAACTTAAGCTCTGTTTGCTCTGGAAGTTTTTTGTCTGAGCTCTCGTCCCATGGAATCTGAAAAAGACATCCATCATGAGAGATATCAACAAGTGAAACAGGATAAACAGTGTCGTCGGCAGCGATAACTGTGTACGCCCCTAAAAAGTTTTGAAAAAGAACTCTTTCAAATGTTCTTCTTTTCTTTTCAATATTTTCTTTTCTCTTTTCTTGAAAATTAATGACGTTTGTCTTTGACATGGATGCTCCTTAATAATTCACTTGAGCTAATAGATAGCTCCTTACTAAGGTCTTTTCGTAAATCTTAAGAAAATCTAAAAAATTTTAGAAATGTTTTTCTTGAGAAGAAAACTTTACCCTACAACTTCACTCAGGCTTTATAAGTAACTGTATTTCTGAGAACTTCTTATTCTATTAATATTACTTATGAACGATACTTCTTTTTCTTTTCCCAAAATGGTGTGCTTGAGAGTTCATCATAGAGCATAAGATATGACTCTAATCTTGAGTGCACCATGAGCCCTTCGTCAGTATCAGGATCATATTCCTGATAAAATGCACAACCTTTATTATCTGGTAGATGCGTACAATTTGAAAAATCGCAGCGTAAAGAAATCTTTTCAACATCTGGAAAATAGTGAATTAAATCATCAGGATCAATATCATCGAGAGAAAAAGAACGAATACCTGGTGAGTCGACTAGATAGAAATCTTCACAATCAACAAGTTCAGACCAAGTTGTCGTATGTGAACCTTTCCCAATTTTTCTTACCGACTTTGTCAGAAGATTTGCCTTTCCATCTGATAAGGTGGTGATGGTTTCACTCTTACCGACCCCAGACTTTCCAACAAAGATCGACGTTTTATTTTGAATCATCTCTTTTAAATCTTTTAGTCCAAGTTCAAGATATTCTGGTTCGTAGTCTTTATTAAGCGCAGAAATTTCAAAACTCTTTACCCCAAGTCCGGAAAGCCTTTCAACTTCATATTCTATGCTGAAGTCTTCTCCTGTATATTCATCCATCTTATTAAAGACAACAAGAGGCTCAATCCCCCATTGATAGGCCCTCACAAGAAACCTCTCTAAAATTCCTCGAACATACTTAGGTCTTGAACTACTACAAATGATAATCAAGTAGTCGATATTTGCTGCTGTCACTTTTTTCTTAGACTGGCGAATAAGAACACGAAAAACTTCACTCTTTCTCTCAAGAAGTTCCTTTATAATGAATTCTCCAGTTTGCTCAATTTTTTCAAGTAAGACGTTATCACCAACAACGATGTTATCGCCTTTTTTTAAAAGATTACCAAGAGCTTTAGCAGTTACAAGCTCCGCTGACTCTAGTAGCTTACAATCAAATTCTCTTTGGTGAGAGCGCATAACTTTAGCGCTTAAAAGATCAGACACTCATATACCCTTGTGGGAAAAATTTATTATTAGGATCAAGTTTATTTTTTAAAATCATAAAAAAGTCTTTTACTTCTTTTGTATAGTACTCTGTCATATACTCTTGTTTTAATAGGCCAATTCCATGCTCAGCAAAAGGACTAATTTTTAGTGCTCTTATTTCTTGGTAGAACTCTGAAAGGAGTTTTTGACACTTCTTTTCATTATCATTAGTAACTAAGAAATTAAAGTGTAAGTGTTGATCACCCAAATGGCCAAAGAGTATGTAGCTAATACCATGCTTGGTTAAATCCCTGTACTTTGAGATTAAGTCACTAAATTGTTCAGGTGTGACTTGTACATCCGTCCCCTTCTTTGTCATTTGATTATGAGAAAGATATTCGTTAATTGCTCGTGGTATATTGACTCGTATTTTAGAAAACTGATCTTCACTCACTATTGTAATGAAGTCCTCTTCTAAGTCCATATCGCATATAAATTCAGCAAGAGAATCCTCAATCACTTCAAAAGCAATATGATCTAACTTTCTTAGAGGCGTCTCCTCCACAAGGTCTAAACAATGACGATCAAAAAACTCCGTTGATAAGATATACTCACGACAATCTCTTGCCTTGAGAGAATAATCTATTATCTGCTCAGACTTTTCCCACTCAGCGATGGGGTAAAGAATATGAACGGAATCTTTTTTTGGAACGAGTCTTAACTCACATCCAACGATAATACCTAATTGGCCTTCGGTGCCTATAAATAACTCTAGAGGATTTTCAAATATTGGAAATGGCGGATTTTTAAAGCTGTCATATGCTTTTAACTTCTTATTATAGGAGCCTAGCTTATCGAGTTCTTCATTATCAAAAATCTTTTCAAAAGAGTCAGAGCCATAGAAAACCTCGACTTCACCCTTATGATTCATGACTGATAACGAATCGATGTAATCCCTTAAATGACCGTAGTGAAATGATCTCTCTCCGGTAGCAGATGTTGCAATACCAGAAATAACAAATGCACTTTGATCAGTAGGCCAAAAAGGGACATCAAGGTCAAACTGAGATGCGGCTGCTCTTAATTCTTTCCAAGAAACAGCTCCCGCAATTGATGCAATACTTCCTTCAATTTTAATACTTGGGGCCATTGATTGGAGGCAAATGTGCTTAGAGTCACCTAGGCAATGGTCCATAGAATCTTGCCTAGAGAAAGGAATAACCGTCGAAGTCTGCGCTCCAGAAACTAAAATATGTTTATTTTCGAGGACCTGAGAGCGAAGCTCCTTTAAGTCCTTTGGATAACAGCAATTGGTCATACTAATTTTTTACCATATAAAATATCATTTACCATTGAAAAAGTTACTCCAGCCAATTGACAAATGTAGCCGAAACCATTAATTTATCAAAATCCAAACATTACGAATTATGCACTCGTAGCTCAGCTGGATAGAGCAATCGCCTTCTAAGCGATAGGTCGAAGGTTCGAATCCTTCCGAGTGCGCCATATAAAAAAGCCCAGTCACTGACTGGGCTTTTTTATTGCTAACCATTGACGCCTAGCAAAGTTATTTAATTACACATGACAACTTTAATTTTTTCAAAACTTTTGGTTCGCGAAAGTGGCTATTATAGCTAGGGCTTAGAATATTACTACCATCGGTGATCCCATCATAATCGCCCAAAATATCAATACCAAGCTCAAAACTTCCATCTTCATCATAGAACTGAGTAAGACCATATAGTCCTCTCCCATAGTTTCTCTTTGGGGTATTAAAGCTTACATTCATATAAAGATTACTCTTCACAATCACATCGAAGCCTTTTGCATGATCGCTGACAATCATATGAACTGTGAACTCATAATTATCTCCTAAACGCCCTCTTATATTACGGTAACGTTTATCAGTATCTGCCTTATTAAATCCAAAATTCTTTCTTGTAATATTAGTTTTTAGAACTTCAGTAATAGACATTCCATCTTGTCGTTTATTGATCTGTGAATCGAT
>NZAF01000088.1 GCA_002686115.1 Halobacteriovorax sp.
CTAAAGAACAAATTGAAAAGGCCGTTAGCAAAAGATGTAAGAAATATCTTTCATATCTGAATGAAAATAAACTAATCAAATTTGATGGAGACTTTTACACTTCTTTAAGTTCAGAAGTAAAAATGCCAAAAGCGACAAACGATCAACTTAGAAAGTTTTATGATAAATTTGATCAATGGGATAAAGAGATTGGTGTTGATTATGATTTCACTAATATTAAAAGAAAGGGACTTATAAAAAGAATATCTCCTAAGTATATTGATCTTATATCTAAGCAATTAGACTTAGTCATAGATCTCATTCATACCTCAAATGATCTCGATCAAGATGTAAATGAAGTGATTTTAAGTCTCAATCTTTCTGTTGATATCGGAAGGTTACCTGGTTAGTAACTTATAAGTAATTAATAAAATGAAATTTCGAATTCTTATATTTAACATGAACTAATTCACAATTATTTATTTTCTTAAATTGATATTTCTCACATTGCTCAAGAAATCTTGCCATTGTTCCACCATGTGTAGAGAGAATAATAACCTCATGACTATCTTGTTTAACAGTCTTTTTTACAAAGTTCATAATTCGTTCACGATGTTCTTTGATGGACTCACCGCCCTCAAATCGAAATTCAGGGGTAGGGCTTTGAAAGTCAAAATTAATTTCACTCCGACTCATTCCTTCCATCATTCCAATATCAATTTCTCTTAACTGATCATTTAGAACAATGTCTTTATGAGGTAGGACAATTTTGCATGTCTCATGGGCCCTTTTTAAGTCTGAAGAATAGACTGCAAATGAAGAGAGAGTCTTTGTCACATTAGAAACTTTTTGATGAAGTTCTCTTGCTTCAATTAGACCTGTTTCATTTAGTGGAATATCTCTATGTCCTTGCATCTTGTGAAGTAAATTCCACTCAGTTTGGCCATGTCTAAAAAGATAAATATCTTTCATGTGTATTTATTTGATCCTGATATTTGGTAGCTTGATGCCTGTTCTTGTAGCGAGCTCTTTTGCAGATTCACCTTTTTGGTCTCTAATTGTTGGATCTGCACCAAGTTTTAATAATGCACGAATATTACCGAACTTTTTATTTTCGATAGCATAGTGAAGGGCCGTTTTTCCATCATTTTGTGAGACAGAGTTGACATCAATATTCTTTCTGTTAACAAGATAACGTAATGTTTCTCCGACTGCATTTCTTGAAGCGAAAAACAATGATTTTGAATTATATTTCTTTTCTTTTAATCTCACATTTTCTTTTAAACCGACAAGCTTATTAAAAGAGGCAGGCTTTCTAGATGATCTCCTTGATCTTCTTCTTTCCATTCTTTTTTTGTCTCTGTCAGCAAGAAGCTTCTGTATTTCAAGTGCTTCTTGATCTTCTTTTTTAAAGCTATCTGGCATTATTGTCCCAGACTTTATATTGTTACCTATTTTATTCTTGTACACTTCTTTTTTGTCATTCGTTCCTAAGAGGTCGTTGATATCCTGATCTTCAAGACTCAAGTCGCTCTTTGCTACTTGTGGAGCGACTTCTTTTCTCTTATCTACTCCTAGTAAGTCATTTAAGTCACTTTCTTTAAGAGCTAAATTGTCGCTCTTTTGCTTAACCATGAGCTTTCCATTTTGGTAGTATAAGTTCTCACTTAGTTTTGGAGAGTTCTCATCTGTTAAGTCTAAAATTGGTAAGCCTCCATTATTACTGACTCCACTAACAACTGAAGAATCATCAGAGAGTAGTGCAGCGATTTCAGAGTCACTTTCAAAAAATTCATTATCGTTATCTAAATTTGAATTCGTGGCAACTTCATTCTGATCAGAGAGAAAGTCATCATCAAGAATCTCATCAGTTATAGAGCCTTCGTTCTCTTCAGAGTTACTGTTAGCTGCTACGCTTGTTTCTTGATTTGTTGATAATTCGTCTAAGTCATCCTCAGAGCTCTCATCTAAACTATCCATTGAGTCTGCTTGAGCTACTTCATTGTTATCAGAATCAAGAATATCCTGTGAGTTTTCGACACCTAATAGATCATTGATTGAATCACTATCAGGAGAAGCGAGTAGTGTATTTGTGGCGACTTCTGTTTCTTCTTGATCTTCATCATTTTCTTCTTCATCTACATCATCAACTTCAGCTACTTCAGTATCAGACTCATCATCAAGTTCTTCTGTTTCATCTTCATCGTCAGACTCATCATTGAAACCTAGTAAATCATCTAAGTCACTTGCTGTTTCGAGTGGATTTGATTCCATCGTCATACCATCTTCAGATTTAGACGATGATCCACAGGAGTTAATAGTTAAAATGAATATAAGAATTATTATTGCTTTCACAATTTATTTATCGGCAAATTTTTCTGGTACTTTATTGTCGGGAAAATCTTTTTTGATTAAATAAAGAGACTTAATTGGTCAAGCTTTGACTCTGATTTGGTAATGATTGTTTTGACTTCATGTTCGAGGATTTCTCTTTTTTCAAAGCCATTTTCATATGTTTGTATAACAAAGAAACTCATTCTAGGAAATTTGGACTTAAGTTCTACCATAGACTCTGTAATGAGGTCGATATTACCAGGATCATCATCACTCATTCCAAAGCGGTGGAAATCAGAGTAGCCATAGATTGAAATCGCTTTTTCAACAGACTCTATAATTGCCTTATATTTTAGCTCTGGCACAGAGTAGCCCTCATCTCTTCCACCAAGCTTCTTTCTCACGTGAGGATTTGATACAGGGTAGATGGTATGAAAATTAGGCTTGCTAGGAAGATGACCATGTTCGACTATTTTTTCAATCCCAGCGCGAATAGTTTCTTCCTGATGGCCTCTGGCTGTAATTATAGAGATCGGTCTTTGATTATAAGTCGCATGATAAAAATGATTCCAACTAGGAGCCTTCCAAACATGATCTGCGTTCTCTAATGCCTTTTCAATATCTCTGATGAATGACTGTCGTTTTCCTGTTATTCTTTGTCCTATCGAAAAGTCCTGATCTCTAAAGTTTCTAAATGAGCCATTCTCATCATTAAAGTCCATAAAGTAATTTTGATAGGGACCTTCTTTACCAATGATTCTATTGTGTTCAGCGAATTCAGAACTAGAAAGGAACTTTTCACTACCATCTTCTTTGTTAAAGATGACAATTGGAGTTGTTAGGTAAACTACGTTGTCATCAAAGTCGAAGAAATAAAAGCTCTTACCACCCAAATGAAAATTTCGGTCTTTCTCTTTCTCTCGCGGAAAATCAAAGGCGAGCTGAGTGCTATTTGTTTTTTTCTTCGTAAAAATGGCCATACGTTCAATATCATACGAAATTGATCTTTATTTTCAATGAGATAAGACTTGATATGAACTTTTTATATGTTTTTTACAGTAAATATACATAAGATGACAAAAATCTGACTTTTATATTCTAGGGAACTTCGTTATTATTTGGTCGTTTTAAAAGGATATCATTGTGACAGACATAACTCGTAGAAATTTTGTAAAGTTCCTCGGTGGATCGATTGCTCTTTTACCCCTTGCTTCATGCTCATTCCTTATGAAAAAAGCACCTGGGGATCTTTTAAAGTCTCAAGGACTTTTTCCATCAGATAAGGACGATTTGATTCTTGCCGAAGGTCTTAAATATGACATTGTCTCTAAGTGGGGAGACAAGATCAACCCAACCTCTGAGTTTGGATTTAATAATGATTACACAGCTTTTTTTCCTATCGCTAATGACCGAGGTATTTTATGGGTGAACCATGAGTACCCAGATGTGAGATTTGTTTCTGGCTATGAGAAAGGAATGAAAAGAACACTCAAGCAAGTTGAAGAAGAAATGAAGAGTGTCGGAGGCTCATTGATAGAGATCAAAAAAGATGAGCAAGGAAAATGGAGCTTGGTCGAAAACTCAAAATATAATCGAAGACTCGATGGCATGACAGAAATTCCTCTTGTTAGCGAAAGGCCAATTGCTGGAAAGACAAAAGCTATTGGAACACTCGCAAATTGTGCCGGGGGAGTTACCCCATGGGGAACTGTTTTAACTTGTGAAGAAAATTTTGATGGATTTTATGGAGACCTTTTACATGATGGTACTGTAGAAAAGAGCAGACTAGGTTGGGAGATGTTTCATAAAAGAAGTCCACATCACTATGGCTGGGTTGTGGAAGTTAATCCTTTTACAGGAGAAGCAAAGAAGTTAACTTCAATAGGACGATTTGCTCATGAGTGTTGCACCGTTGTTAAAGCAAAAGATGGGCGAGCAGTGGCATTTTCTGGTGATGATAAAAGAGATGAATTCGTCTATAAGTTTATTTCTTCAAAAAAAGATTCTCTAGAAGAGGGAGAATTATTTGTAGCTGATTTCGTAAACGGGAAATGGCTTTCATTAGATATTAACAAAAGTGATATTCTAAAAAAGAATTTTAAGGATCAAACCGATGTCTTGATTCATTGCCGAGAAGCGGGCAGGCTTTTAGGGGCAACTAAAATGGATAGACCAGAGGATTTTGAGATTCATCCATTTACTGGTGATGTCTACTTAACACTTACAAACAATTATTCAAAAAACAAACCTGAAACTAAGAATAATTATCACGGAAAAATTTTAAAAATCGTTCATAAGGATAATGATTATCTTCTAGATAGTTTTGAAAGTGAGGACTTTGTTGTTGGTGGAGTTGATTCTCGTATCTCTTGTCCAGATAATTTAGCTTTTGATAAGAGCGGAAACTTATGGGTTACAAACGATATTTCAGGTTCAATGATTAATAAAGACCCTTACAAATCTTTTAAAAATAATGGTCTCTATTATATTCCTACCAGTGGTGAGCATGCAGGCCATGTGTTTCAAGTTGCTTCTGCACCAGTTGAGGCAGAGCTTACTGGAATGAGTTTTACACCAGACTACAAAACATTATTTCTCTCAGTTCAACATCCTGGAGAAAAATCAAGATCTGTTTCTAGGCCCTCAAGTCATTGGCCTTCTCATGGAAATGATATGCCGCGTCCAGCGGTTGTCCAAATTTCTGGGAAAATGCTTGATAAATTAGTGGGTAACGCGTAGCGAATCATTGTTTTTTCGCATGTCTTTAAGCGTTAATAAATTACAAAGCACATGAAATATGGCATGATTGTATGACACACACTGATTTCAAAATGAGGCATAAATGACAGAAAGTACATCATTTAAAGAAACTCACCCGGATAGTTTTGTTCATCTCCATCTTCATACACAATATTCTCTTTTAGATGGAGCGATTAGACTTAAAGATTTAATCCCAAGAGCAAAAGAGTTAGGAGTTCCAGCAATCGCACAAACAGATCATGGAAATATGTTTGGGGCAATTGATTTTTATACGAGATGTAAGGCAGAGGGAATTAAGCCAATTCTTGGATCTGAAATTTATTTTACACCTGGCTCAAGACACGATAGGCGAGCTGCTAAAAGAGTAAAAACTGTAGGCTCTCAAGATGCAGAAGAGTCATCAAGACAAATTCACCACTTAATTCTTCTTTGTAAGAATAACACTGGATACAAAAACCTTTGTAAACTTCTATCTAAAGCATATTTAGAAGGCTTTTATTACAAGCCAAGAGCTGATATTGAATTACTGAGAGAATATTCAGAAGGACTCGTTTGTACAACGGCATGTCTTAAAGGAGAAGTTGGTTATAACTTCTTTACTGGTCAAGACGAAAGAGCAATTAGTGCTATTGAAAAACTTAAGGATGTCTTTGAAGATGATTTTTACTTAGAAATTCAAGAAAATGGAATTCCTGAACAAAAAATTGTTAACGAAAAAGTTATTGATTTTGCGAAGAAAAATAATATCAAATTAGTTGCAACTAATGACTCTCACTATATGACCCCTGAAGATGCACGAGCTCAAGAAGTTCTTCTATGTATCCAAACAGGGAAAACGTACGCAGATGAAAATAGAATGCGTATGACTTCTCAAGAGTTCTTTTATAAAACTCCAGAGCAAATGAGAGAAGCCTTCCACTACATTCCAGAAGCTTGTGATAATACTTTAGAAATAGCTGATAAATGTAATGTTGAACTTACATGGACAGATGAAAAAGGAAATCAAATTTATCATCTTCCTGATTATCCAATTGATACAGGGGAGAGCCCTGAAGAGTTCTTTGAAAGAGTAGCAAAAGAGGGACTGGAAGAAAGATTTAAAGGTCCTCATTTTAAAAAACTTGTGACTCAAGATAATTGGGAAAGCGAATTAAGACCTCAGTACTATGAAAGACTTCAATATGAAATTGATATGATTAATCAGATGGGTTTCCCTGGTTACTTTCTTATTGTTGCTGACTTTATACAGTGGTCTAAAGACAATGGGATTCCAGTTGGACCAGGTAGGGGTTCTGGGGCAGGTTCTTTAGTTGCTTATGCGATGTTAATTACAAATATTAACCCTCTTCCATATAACCTTCTTTTTGAAAGATTTATTAATCCTGAAAGAATTTCTATGCCTGACTTTGATGTCGACTTTTGTCAAAGTGGAAGGCAAAGAGTTATTGAGTACGTTACTCAAAAGTATGGTGAAGATAAGGTTGGCCAGATCATTACCTTTGGTAAGTTACAAGCAAAAGCTGTTGTTAAAGACGTAGCAAGAGTTTTTGATTTAACTTTTGCAGAAGCAAATATGATCTCGAAGCTTATCCCTGATGAAATAGGTATTACTCTTGATAAGGCGATTGAAATGGAGCCTAAGCTTCAAGAACTTATTGAGACAGATCAAAAGATTAACCAAATTTTTACGATTGCGAAAAGACTTGAAGGTCTATACAGACATGCTGGTATTCACGCTGCTGGTGTTGTTATTACCAATGAGCCTCTTGTTGAATATTGTCCACTTTTTAAAGGAGCAAAAGGGGAGAAAGTTATTCAATTTGATAAGGACTTTGGTGAACAAATCGGTCTTGTTAAATTTGACTTTCTTGGCCTAAAAACTCTAACCGTTATTGATTACGCATCAAAATTTATTCAAAGAGATCATATCAAAGATTTTGATATTGAAGAGATTGACTATGAAGACAGTGATGTTTTCAACTTCATCGGAGAAGGGCACTCTACAGGTGTCTTCCAACTTGAATCTTCTGGGATGATTGATCTTTGTAAGAGAATTAAACCTGACTCTATTGATGATATTACAGCTATTAATGCTCTTTACAGACCGGGACCTATGGGTTCAGGGATGCATGATGAGTTTGTTGAAATTAAACATGGTAGAAAACCCGAGACATATGCGTTTGAAGAATTAAAGCCTCTTTTAAAAGATACTTACGGCATTATCATTTACCAAGAGCAGGTTATGAATATTGCTCGAGTTCTAGCTGGGTACTCACTAGGGCAAGCAGATATCCTTAGAAAGGCCATGGGTAAAAAGAAGATTAAACTTATTCAAGAGCATAGGGAAATCTTTTTAAATGGTGCTAAGGAGAGAGGCTTTGATGAGAAAAAAGCTGATGACCTTTATAGCCTAATGGCAAGTTTTGCAGAATATGGCTTTAATAAGTCCCACGCTGTTGCTTATTCTTATATCTCTTATCAAACTGCCTTTTTAAAGTACTACTATCCGGCGCAATTCTTTGCGGGTCTTTTAAGTACAGAGCTTAATAATACGGATAAAGTTACAATCTATATTAATGATGCCAAAAAATATGGAGTTCAAGTACTTCCACCAGATGTTAATGAGTCTCTTTGGATGTTTAACGTTGTGGATAATAACCTCCGCTTTGGAATGGGAGCGATCAAAGGTGTTGGTGAAGGAGCAGTTGAAAATATTATTGCTGAGAGAGAGGAAAATGGTCCTTATGTAGGGTTCATCGACTTCTTGGAAAGGGTTGATTTAAAGGCGGTAAATAAGAGAGTTATTGAAGCTCTTATTAAGGTTGGAGCCTTTGATAATATTGAAAGCTCTATGAATAGAAAAACGATGTTTGATAACATGGAATTCATAGTGTCTTATGCTCAGAAAAAACAGAAAGAAAAAGAAATTGGTCAGTCTAATCTCTTTGATATGGGAAGTGGAACGGCTGAAGAGGAAAAAGCAACACAATTAGATTTACAGGTCTCTGAAGACTATGATGACAGAGAAAAGCTTTTATACGAAGCCGAGCTTATGGGGATCTATGTCTCAGGTCACCCTTTAGATAGATTTCAAGGAATTATGGAGCAAATGGCATCAATGCCTATTTCAAAGGTTCATGAAATTGATGGTCAAAATAAAAGAGATATGGTCTTAACAGGCATGATTACTGAGAAAAAGGACATCATGACTAAAAAGGGCGATAGAATGTGTTTTGCGACCCTTGAAGATCTGACAGGAAAAATTGAGCTTATTGTCTTTCCTAAAACATATGCAGAATTTAATGAAATTCTCTCAACTGATGATCCATTAATTATTTCGGGGCAATGCAATCTTGCTGAAGAGCCTCGAAAATTCTTTCCAACAAAAATTAAGAAGTTGAAAGATGAAGCAGAAGGAAGGGTAACATCAGTTCGTATTAATGTTGAAATGGAGAGAGTGAAAGACTTTCAAATGAATAATTTGAAGCAGACACTACTTAGCTATAGAGGGAGTGTTCCTATTCATCTTGTTTTTGAACATAAAGATGGAAGAGCACGAATGCCACTTGGTGAAGACTTTCTCGTAAATCCTAGTCCTCAACTTGCGGCAAAAGTTAATGAAATATTTGACTCAAATGCTGTGAAGTTCATTGTTGATGGCAGAGTAGAGGATGCTGTAAGTAATTAAGTGGGCTTCTCTCGCTTGAAATGTATGAGGGAAAGAGTATAATATATTGAAATTATAAGTTTATTCTAGGGAAGGATATGAAATATTTTGGAATGGTAATTACCATCTCTCTTTTACTAAATCTTAGTGTTGAAGCAAAAGCACTTCAAGCTGAATCAAAGTTTTTGTCCAAAGATGATGACAAGCTTTCTTTTATTAAAAAGCAATTGATTAGTAATGCCTTTAAAATGGTTATAGATAAAAAGCTTAAAGAGATGAATCTTGATTCTACAACTTTTTGGCAAAATTATAATGCTAAGTTTGAAGAGAACTTTTCAAGGATTAAAGATTCCCTAAGAGCGAAATACCAACCTGATCCTGAAAAAGAAATACCTCCGAAGATGATGGATCAGTATGAATCAACACTTAGAAAAAAAAGGTTGATTTCAAAGTCACGTTATGGACGTCTCTCTCGAGTGATAAAGTCATATTCAATTGAAAAGTTTTCAAAATCTATCGCTCTTCCAAACTCTCACTATATAAAATTAAACGCAAATGTTGATGAGAAGAGACTGGCCGAAGTTTATTACAAGTTTATAGGTGTCTCTTCAATAAGAGCTTTTGATAAGGTCTTTGTTGATACTAAGATTGTTTTAAAAAACATTACTTGGACTGAATTAGGGGTCACGACACAAAATGATTTTCTTAATGTTTTGAATAAGAGTTGGAGAGAGAAAATTGAACTGAAAGCTGGTGACATATTTTCTGGTGGAGTTCAAGTTGTCGATAATATAAAAAGAGATGAAATAAATAAGCAGCTTGAGATGAGTAGTAAGATAAGTGACACACTCAATTCACCGGATGCTGTTAATGAAATTAGTGACTCTTTGTATGTTAAATCTATCATTAATATAAAGAATATTGATTTTGATGATCAGACCATGGAGTACTTCCTTCATTTCTCAGGAGGCATGCTAATTTTTGATTTAAAAAATGGTAGCGTTGTTAATCATCTTGATTTCCCTCCTGTCGAACTTAAGTTTACAAGACTAGATGATCATTCTTTCAGCTCTAGTATCGCTCAAGCTATGTTTGAGATGGCATTACCAGTTGTCGATAATTTTAGAAAAGTTGTTGAAGAAAATGTGAAGCTTAAGCAAAATTTTGAATTGGCCATTGAAGGAGCTAAGAATCTCGATGAAGTTTATCAAATTCAAAAGATTCTTAAAGAGCTTGGTGTTCTTTACTTTTTTAATCCAGAAATTAGTGAAGTAAATAACTCGGTCGTCATCATGAATGTTAATTACTCAGGGGTAAAAGAAAAAGCTTTTGCTGTTTTAAACAAATTAGAGAATTTAAAAATAGATGAAGAAAGACAGTTATTGAGAAAAAATAATCTACCTTTTTCTTTTGAACTTAAGAGCGTAGAATTAAAGGGCGACAATAAAAGTAAGGAAGTTAACCAAAATTCTGGAGTAAATTTATAAGATGCTTTTAAATAAGAAAATTGTATTATTCCTGATCTTTCTTCTTTCGTCCTGTTCAATGGATGTTATCAAAAGAAATGAGAGAGGCAAAAGACCTCGAACAGCTCCAAGACAGTTTTTTAATGGTGTAAAAAAGAAAGTTGTTTTGCTTACTTTTTTTAATGAGTCTCCTTATGGAGGTCAAGACTTAGGTATTACTGCGACGGAAGAGCTTAGAAAAGAAATGATTCGTTCTGGTCAATATGTCATTGAACCAAAGCTTAAAAGTCTATTTGGAAGTTCAAAAGAAATTTATTCTGGTGGTGGTGTCAAGCTTGTTCAGATGACTAGAAAAGCTAAGTCTAGTGGGATTAACTTTGTTGTATTTGGTCGAATTATTGATGCGAGAATTAGAGAAAAAACAGATGAGATCGGTGTTGTTAGAGAGACGAAGTCTTACTCTGAAGCTAAGGTTGAGTTAAGAGTTTTCGATATTAATGCTGGAAAAGAAATTTTTACTGAAACAATTCCGGCATACGCAGATGATAATAGTTTTAAATTTTTTATAAGTGATAGAGAGTCAAAGTTAGAGTATCGAAGAAACTTACTGAGGTATGTTGTAAAGATAGCTGTAAGAAAAGCTGTGCCGAGACTTTTAAAAGTATCTGAAAAACTTGATTGGGTCGGTCGTGTTGCAAAAATTATTGGTACTAAAATATACATTAATGCGGGTAGGCGTTCTGGAATAAATATTGGAGACATATTAAAAGTTCTTACGGAAGGTGTCGAAATCTTTGATCCAGAAACTGGTGCAATGATTGGGACATCAAAGGGTGAGCTTAAGGGAACCGTTGAGATAATTGATTTTGTTGGTCAAGATGCCAGTGTTGCAATATTACATTCTGGAGGCTCTGTACATGAAGGTGACTTTGTGCAGTTGTATTAATGATATATAAAATCTTTAAAAATATTGCTTTTAAACTTGATGCTGAACTTGCTCATAATCTCACCTTAAAAACCTTTCACCATTTTCCTCTTCTTTCAGAAATTTTTTATAGAAAAAGTCCTTATGATTTAAGTGTAAA
>NZAF01000089.1 GCA_002686115.1 Halobacteriovorax sp.
GGAATTTTATAGTGGCCTTAGATGAAAAAGAAGTGAAGATTTGGATCGATGCAGATGCATGCCCAAAAGTTATCAAAGAGGTCGTTTATAAGTTCTCTTCTCGTCTAAGAATCCCTGTCGTTTTAGTCGCAAATTCATATATGAATATCCCACATGACGAACTTATTACATTCGTAAAAGTAGATAGTGGAACTGATGTTGCAGATATGTATATTGCTAATCATTCTACTGAAAATGATCTTATTATTACCGCAGATATTCCTCTCGCTAGTGAAATCGTTAAGAAAGGTGCATTAGCTATTAACCCCAGGGGTGAGCTCTATGATGAAGATAATATCTCAGAGCGTCTCTCAATGAGGGATTTCATGAAAGACCTTAGAGATAACGGACTGGTCACTGGTGGACCAGATGCATTTAGCTCCAAAGATAAAATTACTTTTACAAATACCTTAAATAAGATTCTTACTAAAAAAGGCTTTTAAAGTTTTTCATATGCAGCTGGATCAAGAGTCTTAAGAAGATCTACTTCTGTAAGGCTACTTCTTTTGGCGTACTTCATTGTCTTATCTAATAGGACGGGACCACTTCTAATTGAAAAAATTGATCCATGTTTTGATAAAAGAGCAAGCCAATTAACGTCTAATTCATATGGGCCGTACTTAATATTTTCAAATTCGTAGACATGAATTTTACTTTTTGAGACGTCTACTCTTATACCTTCATAGACCATTCCATCAAATACTAACTTAAAACCATCCTTATTATCTTCAATGGTATGAAAAGAGTCTTTAGTAAAAAATTTATTGAATGAATTTTTTTCTTTAGAGTTAAGAGCGCCTATAAGGTCGAGGAGTCCAGGTTCATATCTTTGGTAATATTGTTTCTTGTAGATAAACCCTTTATCAATCTCTTCTTTGATTCTTTGTGCACGCTTATTAGGATTCGTTGATCTCCAACCACCAAAGTATTTCACAAGACCTTCTTTAAGCTCTCTGAGAGTGAGGTTATATTCTTTATCCTTAACGGCCTTTGAAGCTCTATTTTGTTTTTCTATGTACTTACTAATTGAACCGCAGCCAAAAAGTGAAACAAGCATAATACTTATGAGAAAAGTTTTGATCATGGTAACTCCTAACTCTCATATATTAGTTTATGAGTCACATCTAGTCGATTAAAATGATTTAAAAGAAGAAATGATGTTTTTATAATAAGAAAATACTCTAGAGACTTAGCTAGTTATTTAAGGTATAAAATGAATTGTAATGAACTTTGAAAAAGATAAGAATATTGTATTTTTCGACGGTTACTGTAATTTATGTAATACGACAGTAGATTTACTTATTAAAATAGATAGCAATGAATTACTTTTGTTCGCTCCTCTTAGTGGCAAAACATCAAGTGACTTAGGCATTCTCAATGAGTTTCCAAGTAGTGAGATGTCTATCATTTATTTTAGAAATAAAAATGATGTCTTTAATTATTCAGATGCAGTGATTGAGCTAAGCTCTGACCTATTTGTTTTTGGAAAAGCTCTTCTAGTTCTTAAGCTTATTCCTCGATTTATTAGAGATGCGATTTACTTAAATATTGCTAGAAATCGATATCGCTTTTTCGGAAAAAAAGATACTTGTAGAATTCCAACTGAACAAGAATTAAATCGTTTTTTAGATTAAGAGCTTAATATTATAAGGTAACGAGATTACAGGGAGTTACGCTTCTTGCTGTATTTTTTTGTGTAGCAGAGACTTGTGGGGCATTTGTGACACTTCAGCTTCATAGTCTAATATTATGGTAAGCTGATATTATGAAGTTATTTCTCATTATATTCATCTTTTTGACTTCAGTATTTGCTAAAGAGCCAAAAACTTTAACATGCTTTATAGCTAAAGGTTTTCCTCCATTTCAGTTTGAAGATGAGAAAAATGTGGTTCGTGGAATTGATGTTGAAATCGCTAAACTTTTTAACAAACATAATACTGAAGGTATAAAAGTAGAATTAAGGGCCATGAAATGGTCTGATGCCATTGGAACTTTACTATATACGAATAAAGGAGATTGTATATGGGGAATGGAAATTACCAAAAAGAGAGTTAAACTTTTTGAGATGACCATGCCTCTATATGAAAGAGTATCAACTCTTTTTGTATTAAAAAAAAGTGATTACAAATCTATTGATGAACTTCAGAATAAGATAATCGGTGATGATAAAGACTCTGATATGAGTAACTACCTTAAGTCAAAAGATCTACGAGTTGCAGTGGTGAAAACTAAGGAAGAATCTTTTAAATCATTAATGTCTGGAAAATTTGCAGCGATAAGTGCTCCTTATCGAGTAGGTATATATTTATCTAAGAAACTTAAGACTCCCATTCGTGTTCTTAAAAAACATAAAAAAGGAAGAGGGGTGTCAGTAGCGACTAAAAGTGAAGATATAAGAAAACTTATAGAGAGCGGTCTAAAAGAAATACCAAAGCATGAACTTGATAAGGCCTTAAAGTCTTATTAATGGAATTGAGCCTGTTTACATCTAATCTCATCACTTTCATGTCTTTTCAATGTCGGGCGTAGCAATGTGGAGCCTTATTTTGCGCAAAAAAAAGCCGAGTGGGTTAACTCGGCTTTTGATATCTTAGTCTCCGAAGAGATTAAAACTAAAATGGCGGGAGTGAAGGGACTCGATTTACCCAGTTTTAAGACTTTTAATATTAACAACATAGGAATAATTACAGGAACTTAGCCTGACTTGATTCTCATGTCTTCTCATCGTTTTTCACGTTTTTTCACTGTCGACCGGAACAAACCGGAACCTGCTTGATGTAAAATAGACATCAATCGATGTGAAAAAGTAATCATTGAGTCATTTTTATTATTGATATATAATAGACATCAATTGATGTTAAAAAGGAATCAGGATGGATTTATTAGAAAATATCTTCTTATCTAAAGCCAGAGCAGGAATTCTAAAGAAACTCTTTTTAGAAAGAGATAGGGAATACTATTTAAGAGAACTTGAAAGAGAAACAGGGGTTACTTATAAGGCCTTACATACTGATATTCATAGAATGCAGGAGTTAGACCTCATTTCTATGCGTGTAGATGGAAATAGAAATTACTTTAAGGCAAATACCAAACATCCACTATTTGAAGACTTTCATTCAATTGCTAATAAGGTTTATGGCCCTATTCCAAAACTTAAAGAGCTTTTTGAGAAACAAAATGGAATAGAATCTGCTTTTATCTTTGGCTCCTATGCAAAAGGGGAAACCCACGCAGGAAGTGATCTTGATCTTTTTATTATTGGAGATATTTCTGTAAGAAAGTTAAGTAATCTCTTATGGGAAGCGCAAAAAGAAATAACTTACGAGATAAATGATCACATCTATACTAAAAAGGACTTTAAAGCTAAAAGAAATAAAGACCACTTTTTAAAGTCTTTAAAAGATACAGAAAAGATTTTTCTAAAAGGAAATGAAGATGAGTTTAAAGAAATACTTAGCTAAGAAAGATTCAAGGCTTCAGGTATTAATAAAAGAAGAAAAGACCTCTAAAAAAGAAATAGATGATCTCTTTGCGATCGTTCATAGAGATATTAAAAGTAGCGAAGAAGCTTCTAATTTAAATTTAGACTGGCAATTTGGAATTGCCTATAATGCTGCATTAAAGCTCTGTGTAATACCAATTAGAGCTTCAGGGGTTAGAGTAACTGGAGGTCCTCATCACTATATATCAATTTTGTGTCTTCCTTATTATCTAGGAGAAAGGTTTGAAAAAGATGCCATCTATCTCAATCGTTGTCGCCGAGTTAGAAATAGGGTTGAATATCATTCAGTAGGTGGTGTTAGCGAGAGTGATGTCAAAGAATTAATTGAATTTTGCAAGGAGTTACTTGATAGTGTAAATGAATGGATTTACGCAAATCACACTGAGCTTATGAAGTAGTTTTCTTGTAAAGAATGTCCAATCGATAAAATAAAATCATCCTTATTTTTTTTGAAAGAACGTGATTAATGGATCTTACTCTTGAAAGATCTAAAGTACAAATCAGGATTATAAATCCAATCATCGTTTTCTAGGGCATTATCAAGCTCATTTTCAATTTCACCTTTTATAATAAGTAAAACTGCCTCAATTGCATTTTTCACATCTCCATTACTCAATGCTGGGGATATCAGTGAGTTCCAAATAGCCTCTCTTACTCCTGAATAAAGACAATGGTCTCCCTGTGTATCATTTAGGCATTCACTACTATATTTCATACTACGGCATGGTATAGCTACTTTAAGCAGATCGTATAATGCATTACTTGTAGCTTCTGGGTCATTTAAAACAGCTGCTGCTACAATATCAGCAAACAGCTCGTGATAAGGCGCAGCTAGCCTTGTCAGGATAAATATCTTCTTTTTATTATTTTTGTACCAATCTTCCATCTCTAATTTTGTCTTTCTAATATCAGAAAAAATATTCGAGTTTTCAGCATTCCATTTTAAGCATTCTGGACTTTCACACTTTCCTGTATCTGAAAGCAGGCTATTTCTCTCTAGAAGTGTGTTAAATAGCGAGTCTTTCTTCCTATCTAAATCATAAAGGTTAGAGAAATAACTTATCTCTTTAAGTAAATATTGATGAAAAATACTATGCCCAACTTCATGAATAAATATTGCATCGACATGTTTACTAACTTCCGGCATATCTTTATTAAAGCCCATGTTAACATGATTAAAGTCAATATCATTTTTTCCTTTTTTAGGTTTCCTTTTTGAAAGAAATAGATTTACTCCATATAGATTAATAGGCGAAACGCTTCTGACTTCTCCCAAGAGATCATCAAATCTTTTAGCATCGTCGCATTGATAATCTGGAAATTCCTCAATATTAGAATTATCTATCGATACATAATTGAAATGTTCAAACTCATAGCACTTAAAGCTCTTTTTGCCTGCAAGTGAAAGTGTTGAACACAGAGTAAGTAATATGAAAAAAATTGTTCTCATATTTAAATTAGTAGCAATAATTATGCCTAATAAAACTCTGTAATAACAGATATATAAAAGTGATAAACTTTTGAACTTTTAGACAACTGTATAAAGATATGTCGGATCATTGATGTTATTTCAAATAATTACATGGATTTGTATAGGTGAAAAAAGTCCAAATTTCCCATATATTTCCCACAAAAGAAACATTACAAGAGTTTTCAATAGTTTAGCCTTTAAAATATTTCCCATTCATTTCTCGCGATGAGAAATATCATTTCCCGAAACAGGAAATTGTTGAAAATTTCCAAGTCTCATTTGTATGAAGTCTAAAGTTTGAAATAAAAATTTAAGAATTAGGCGAATGACTGATTAAAAATTACTTGAACGTGATTAAACACCCTCCTTCGCCAGTGAGGAAAAAGAGTAATGGAATCAAAAAGTTACTAACTTTCATTATTGACCACCCCCTCTCCACGAGTTTCGATGAGGTGGTCAATAATGGTTAATAATTTTGATTCTTAAGGCATTTAAAACTGGCGAAGGTGGGAGTTAAATTGGAGGTGAGTGAAAGTGAAATGGAAGTTGTTGTGAATTTGTAAAGATGAATGAGAAGGAGATTTTATGGGTGGATTAATGTATAATGAGTTGGCTTGTGAGTTACATGAGCAGCTCTTTAAAAAACGAATATGGCGAGTAGATGATGTAGCTAATTTTTTAGGTTGTTCAAATCAATGATCGAATGATTGAGATTCTAAAAAGAAGAATTGAAGATCGCTCAAGTCTTTGTGAGTACTTTAGAGAGTCTGATGGTAAGAGACTAGACTTTGTCTTTCACCTTAATGGTGAGCCTCTAACTTATAGACAAATCCAACACCACTATAACAGAGCGTTAAAAAGAGCAGGGCTTTGGCCTGATTTTAAAGCGACGCATATTCTTAGAAAGGCCATGGCCAATATTGTTAGAGAGAATATGGGACTTGATGCAGCTCAAGCAGTAGGAGGATGGAAATCACGGGATGTGGTTGAAAAAATCTATACCAATAGTGCCCCAACGGAGCTTAACAAGAGTGCAGTGAGTTTAGTGGAAGAGATGATGTTTAAAAGGCTCTTCACACTTAATGGTGTTTTCTCCGCGTTAAAGACCTAAAGAACAGGCATGAAATTTCAA
>NZAF01000090.1 GCA_002686115.1 Halobacteriovorax sp.
CTCCATAAATAAGAAACCCCATCATATCACAGATGGGGCTTTTTATTTTTGTGTCCCAAAAATGGGGTACAGTTCAAACTGAGGCCTTTTTGATTGAAAGGTGCTACTAGACAGGGTAAGTTAAGATATGTTTATCTTCAATCAAGAGACTCAAAATTTCATCAAAGTCGTATCAAGGCTTTTTTATAAAATCATTAAAGAAGAAACAGACTTAGAACTTAAAGGAAAGAAAATCCTCTACAAAGGTTATCTCTATCCAATAAACTTCGTCGTTTTTGAAGACCCTAAAATCTTAGGTCTCTATAATGAGAGCCTATATCAGATCGCCATTAATAAGGAAGTTTTAAGAATTAGTGATATTGAACTTTTAAAAAATATCTTAAGACATGAACTTGCTCACATGTATCTACATTTAACTTGTGAAAACTCTTATCGCTCTCATGGGAAAGAGTTTAAAGATGTCTTTAAAAAGTTTTCTTGGGATAGTGAGTTTTCAAAAGCTCAGATAACAATAAGTAATGAGTCAGCTTTTACAAAAGAGAGTAAAATAGGAAAGAAAGTAAAAAAGCTTCTTGATCTTAGTCACTCAAGTAATGAGCATGAATCACAACTTGCAGCGAAAAAAGCTGCAGAGCTTATAGAGAAATATAACCTTACAAGAGAGCTAAATAATGACTCTCTGACAAGTTATGCGGCCAGAGTCTTATGCTTTAAAAGAAAGAACCCTCTCTATGATGGTATCTACCAAGTTTTATCTCACTATCACGTCTACCCTGTCTATAACCAAGGACGTGGAGAGAGTTATCTTGAAGTTGTAGGAGAGAGAACGAACGTAGAAATAGCTCATTACATAGCATCTTTTTTAGAGAATAATGTTCCTCTTTTATGGGAAAGCATTAAAAAAGAACATAGGCTCAAGGGAATTACTGCAAAGAATAGTTTCTACAGAGCTTTTTTTAACGAATTATCAAATAAATTAAAAGAACAGAAAATAAAACAAAAAAAAGAGCATAAAGAAGAACAAAAAAAGAAGTCCATTCAAAAGCAGAATACTGAAAACTTACCTATGAATACAACAGACCTCTTACAAAAGAATCTTCAAAGACATGTGAGAAATGTTTATCCAAGACTTTCAAAAACAAGTACAAGTGTTGGCTCTCACTGTAGTGAGTCTTCAAAGCTTGGAAAGAAAAGTGCAAAAGATTTTCAAATAAGAGGGGCCCTTGAAAAAAAGGGCCCAAACTCATTAAAGAAATTATTAACGTGGTAATTTATTAGATATCACTCTGCTCTGAAATATGGGTCTCTGTAACTTCTGCAATTTCTTGAGTATCAACAAGACCAACATTCTTAAGCGCTTCATCAACATAGTAACAAGTATCTGCTGCAAACTCTTTACATTCTTTAAGCATCGCTTTTCTATAATCTTCAAAATTAGAATTTTCGCTCAGACTCGTTAATACATTGAAGTATAACTTTGCTGCTTCTCGCGCACCAATTTTTGACATCACAAGAGCTGCCGATCTATTTGGAATTCCTGATAGGATGTGAACTCCACATTTATCATTACTTCTAGATGGAACGCAAAATGATCCATACTTTCTAAACTCTGCATCAGTTTTAAGTTGGCTCATGTGTGAAGGTTGAGCATTAAGTCCTCTAGATGGATCCATCATATCCCTAAGAGCAGTATGCTTATCAGCTAACTCTCCATTTAAAATACTTTCACCAATAAGAAATGGGTTTGAGAGATCTGGATTCTTTAATTGATTTACAACAGAACCAAAAACATCTGCAAAGTGTTCATTAAGAGCACCTGATTGACCTTCGTACTTTAATTTAGAAGTATGATCGATAACAGCATGAGTATATTCATGAGCAACTACATCAATGGCCTTTTCCATATCATCTAGACCTTTTCTTTTACCTGCACCAAAAATAAAACGATCCTTTGCCCAAGCAGCATTTTGTCTTAAACCAATAAGATCAAGAATTGCAAATCTTGAAGCATTATATGTTGCATGAATTGGACTACCTTTGCCATCCCAACTATCATAGGCAAATTCATCATTAAAAAAGTCACTGGTAAAACGAATATGATTATGAAGAGTTTTAGCTTTTCTTGAATACATAATACGGTTTTTCTTTCTACCGTTCTTATAGACAAGTATACCTTTCTTAGTAATTGCAGAAAATTGATTTAAAAGTGATCCGTTATAGATATTAATATCTGGGCTAGCAAATCCACTGAGGGTCGCCAAAAATGACATAGTCAAAGCTGTTTTTTTCATGGGTTTCTCCTAAGTTTGCTCATTAGTACTACAGAAAGGTGTTTGGAACAAAGTCTTTTGACTCATCATGTAAATAATATAAATTAATGGAGAAAAGACTCCCTCTATCTTGATCAATTCTAGTGACTTATAATGGTTAGAATGAATGCTCCGAAATCAAGAAAACAACTTGTTCAAGAGTTCGTAAACTCCTGCACCCTAGTCTTTAAATCATTTGAATATGATGTCGTCATATCTAAGAACAAGTCTAATCTTTGGCACTATACTGCAGCAAAACAGGATAAAAAATATGTTGTCTACTGTGCTCCAGAGATCAAGAAAGTGAAAGGACTTTTGAAAGTAGCGATCAATAAGATCCCTAAAGATCACAGACTGGTCGTCATTTGTAATCAGATAGATGCAAGTGATGAAGAGTTTGCAGAGGGTTTTGATTTCACACTCGTCACTCTTGGAAAGATAAAGAAATACGGAGAAGCTTTACTAGAAGCTAAGATAAGAGAGTCTGATTAAACACGTTTTTTCTCTGCACCATAAATCCACTTATGCTGTTGTCCTATAACCCTAAACATCGATCCAGCACTAATATTCATATCTTGAACTTGAGTGAATCTCTCCATCGGGAAATCTTCATGTGTTTCATAACAAGGTGTTAAAACCCAAGGTACAGGCTGAGTACTTTCCAAATCAAGTTGTGCCATTACTGAGTTATAAGCTTCTACAGTAGCATCAAAGTCTACTTTATCTGCAATGACAGATTTAATTTGATACTTATTTGGATATTGAGAGATAAGCTTAACAAGGTTTTGAATTCTTGTTTTGACTCCTGTCGAAGGTGTTTTAAAATCAAAGCTAATAAAATCAATATTATCAAAAATACTATCTACTACTCGTGTTCCAGCAGCTTCAATATTAATATACCAGCCTCTTTCTTTAAGATATTTAACAAGTTCTAATACTTGAGGCTCATGAGATGGATGAAGAGGATCACCACCAGTGATGCTCACTCTCTTTATCTTGCCTTCTAAAGACTCACTCCAAATCTTATCCCAGACATCGATTAAGGCCATTTTTTCACCTTCAAAGGCCCATGTATCCATTGAATCACAATTGATACAGCCAATGGCACAGCCCTGAAAACGAACAAATACTTGAGGTGTTCCAAGCTGAATTCCCTCGCCCTCTGTTGCACGGTAAATAGAGTTAATTAGATAATTCCTACTCATAAGTTCTTGTATATAGCATAAAAGCTTGATCTATCCTATACTTGAAGGGTACTAAGCAGTAATAATTATAATATACATAAATATTATGGGTAATGGATGGATATGAGTAACGATAGATCAGACGACAATTCTAATAAAGACAAGAACTTAGGAAAGGAGATCGATGTCTCTAAAATTGATCTAGAAAGAATGAAGACTCAAGTCTCTTCTCTTCCTTCCATGCTTGACTACGCCCATGGTCGCTCAAGTGCTCTTATTAAACCAGAAGATGAGGGAAAAATTAAGAGTCGTGCACTTAGGGCCATGGAAGAACAAACTGGTCGAGAGTTTAATCAGATTCTCAAACAAATGAAGCCACTTGTAGAACAAATCGAAAAACTAAAAAAAAGAGTCTACATATCCGAGTCTATCTATACCGCTTATATTCCATTTGAACCTGCAATTGGAACTATTTATTACCTCTACAAAAAAAGTGATGGCTCTTCTATTTTATCTATCGTCTCCCCTGAAGAATGGGGAAGATCGATGCCCTATGAATCTTTTGAAGGAAAGGTTAAGCTACTAGCAGATCACACATGGGATGTCGTTGATGATGAAGAAGAAAAGTACAGTGAAGATATAATTGACTCTTAACTAGCTTTTTTCAATTCAGATTCTTTCTTAGCTTCTTTTATATTTTCTAATTGGATAACGTTATCTACAGTATTTTGCTCAAGAGAAGATTTCTCTAAAACTTTATCAAACACAGATAATATTACAGGTGTTGAGAGCATACTAAATGTAATAATAGATAAAAGAAGTGAAGTAGTATTATTATCGATGATATGCTTAGATAGATTTGGAGATAGTATTAAAAAAGCAAACTCTCCTCCCTGACAAAGTGTTAAAGAAAAACGCAAAGAAGAATTAAAGTCCTTTAATAAATATTTAGCTATTGCGAAAAGGATTGAAAATTTCACGGCCATTAGAATCGATCCATAAATAATGACTACATGAAAATTCCTAGCAAAATAGTTAATATCAAAACTCAAACCTATTCCCATAAAGAATACACCCATCAGCGTTGATTTTAATGGTAGAGAGAATTTATGAATTTCATTTTTAAATTTTGAACCAGATAATGACATACCGGCAATAAAAGCTCCTAATGCCTTTGATAGACCAAAGTGCTCCGTAAGAAATGATGTGCCAAAAACAAGCATCAAGCAAAATCCTATAAGAACTTCTCTATCTTTAAAGCTCGATACATAATTAACAATCCTCTCTAATAAAAACCTCGAAAGAGTTACAAAGACTAAAATAAATGAAACAGTTTGCGCAATACTCATTATACTGACATCATTACTAATACCATCTTTTGGTGCAATCAATGGAATGATTGCCAATACAGGTATAATAATAAGATCTTGAAAAATAAGAACTCCAAAAGCTGCCTGCCCATAGCTTTTAGTCAACTGATCAGATTCCTTTAAATAGGAAAGACCAATGGCAGTTGAAGATAAGGTCAAAGCATTTGCAATAACAAAATTGGTAGAAAAACTAAAACTTGAAAACAAACTAAGAAGCCCCATAAAGATAGATGATGTAATTGCATATTGAGTAAAACCGTATTGAAGAATCGTCTTTTTAAGATGATTTATCCTTCCTGGACTTAACTCTAATCCAATAACAAATAAAAGAAGAATAATCCCTATTTCGCTTATAGCATGAATATTTTCAGCATGATGCAAAAGCCCTGTCACCTGTGGTCCAAGAACTATACCAGAAGCAATATAACCAAAGAGACTACTTAAGCCTATTGAACGAAAAATGGGGATGAGAAGTGCCGTTGAACCAAAGTAATAAAACAAATCTAATAATATCAAGTCATTGGATGCCATACTTTTAGTTGTCCTTAGAGTTTATCAAAATATTACTTTATTATAAGCAACTATTGTGATCATTTCGGTCATATACTAATAAATAGTAATTCGATTTAATCAATATAAAGTTTCGTGTTTATATATTATTTTAATCTATCAAGTTAAGCTAAGATAAAAATGTGGAGGATCTGATGAATGAATGGTTGATGTTAATAATGTCTTTTTTTCCATTAGCTCTTTATCTTTTATTACAAGTTTAAGGTAAATCACTTTTTTAAGGAGAAAAAAATGAGTGAAAGTAGACAACAGTTGATTAAGGTTTGTGAAACAAAACTAAAAAAACTGAAAAAAGATTATCTTGATATAATTTCTGAAGATTATGAATTTAGAAGATCTGATAAATTCTATCGTAATCAGCATTCTATTTTTAAGAAAGCAAGGATTAGAAATACTCTGCCTCAAATATCTAAAGCACTTCTAAAAATCAAACTAGGCACCTATGGTGTCTGCGAGAAAACTGGTGAAGAAATAGAGTCACAAAGACTATTAGCTGTTCCATGGACAAATATTAGTCTTAAGGCACTATAAATTTACTAAGCTCTCTACTCTCTTTCCATTATCCTATGAGGCTCGAACCTATCCGAGCCTCATTTTTTCAAAATTTTGATCTAAAATTAGTCTTGCTGCAGGGTTTTCGATTCTTTGTTCGCTATGAACAAGATAGTAACTACTAAAAACGTCCTTAAGCTGACCTAATCTAATGAGCTTATTATCGGCCATCAATTCTTTGGTCGTAAAATGAGGAAGAAAAATAACGCCTTCACTTTTAGAAGCTAAGATTTTTTGAAGGGCCGTATCTTGTGTTTCTGCAATGAGTTTAGGTGTCACTTCATTTTCATAAAAAAAGCGATCAAGATCTCCCCTTAATTTTGAATGAGATGTGGGGACAATACATGGAGCACCATTGAGAGACTCTGGGAAATTCTTTTTTAAATTTGAAAATTCCTTAGAGGCATGGGCCATAACTTTTTTATTAAGAATCTTTTTACAGTATAGCTTATTTTGACCAAAGGAAGTCACATGATGATCAGTGATCACTAAATCGATTTGATGACTTAATAACTTACCAATTAAACTCTCTTTAGAGTCTTCATAAATAGATAAAAAACAGCCAGTCTTCTTCCTCGCAAACTCGACGATGTCACAAATAAGATGCTTTGGAATACTATCAAGTGCACCAACTCTTAGTTGTAAGTTTTGTGCGACCCCTTTAGTGGCCATTGTATGAAGAAGCTCTTGTCCTAAATAATTTATCTGACTAGCATATTCTAGTGCTACTTTTCCCTGTTCGGTTAAGTGTAATTTTCTATTTTTTCTATCAAATAATTTAACCCCCAAATACTCTTCTAGGTTTTTTAACTGAGCACTTAAGGCTGGTTGACCGACTTTTAAGATTTCTGAAGCTTTTGAAATGCTTCCCTGTTGAGCTATAACTTTAAAGTAAATAAGATGATGATAATTTATCCATTTCATACATATATTCTACATGATTCTAAAATTACTGATAGCTTTATCGACATATTAAAATGTAATTCTTACCTGTCTAACTTCATCAACTTTTTGCCAAGAGTCTATTTTGCTAGGTTGTCCTATATGAAAAAAACTATCTTTTTATTTACACTAATATATCAAATGCTAGGATACAGTACTAGTACGTGCATTGAAACAATACTAGATAGACCATCGGGTTTTAAACATTGTTATCAATCAGATAAGTCTAATCCTTCTGAGAAGAATGATGACTATGATATCTATAATAAAGAAATTTTAGTTTCTGAAACATCTTTTGATAAAGATTTAAAAAATACTACTATAAAATTTCAATACTATCTTTATAAAACTAAACAGTCTGAAGCTAATGCTCTTATTGTTCTTACTCCAAGTATTGCTGGAGTGAGCATCATAGAGAAGAATGTCGCTTCATTCTTTGCAAAGAGAGGATTTGATGTTGTAGTCCCCATTTCTTATGAAACTCCCATAACATTTGGAGAAATTACGACAAAACAAATGGATCGTGGCTTTGTAAGGCCACTTGTACAAATGGATTTTTTGTTATCATTAGGCGCTACCTATAAAGCATATTTTGCAATTGGAGCTTCTCAAGGTGGAATTAGGTCAACTTCTCTTGTCGCTAATAATAAAATTTTTAAAAAGGCATATCTCTATGTACCAGGTGGAAATCTTCCTCTCATCTATGCACAAACAGAGGTTGAATCACTTATTGAATTTAGAAATAATCACATGAGAGCTCTTAATATTAATGATAAGGACTCATACGAAAAATATCTTAAAAGTAACTTAAAATTTGACACTCTTATGTCATGTAAAGAAATTGATACTCCACTATATTTCTTTCTTGCTAATAGGGATAAGTCAGTTCCAACTAATTCACAGTATGAATTATATGAAGAATGTTCAAAATATACTCATACAGAAAAGAAGAGCTTAAACGTCGGTCATGTCATCGGTGTTTCCAAACTTCTCTTAGATAAATGGATGATTTTAAGAGATATGCAAAGTTTTTTATAGCCCATGTAGCTTATGGGTCCTATAATAATTAGTATGGATATCGAAAGTCTCTATCAAAAAGTTATCGAAGATCTCGTTAAAGGTAAAAGACCTCACCTAGAACTCTCAACAGAGCAGATTGATCTAATTAAGACAGAACTTCAAAATAGATCAAGTAAAAAAGAACTCGAACCAATTCTATGCATATTAGATAATTCAAGAACTCTAAGCTATGAGTTTTATCCAGGCCTTTTAAACATTTTAAAAAACTCAAAAGATTCAGAGTTACTAGTTATGTGTCTTGGCGCCTCTAGAAAGCATATTATCGAATGCCGCCATAAAGACGGACACAGAATGGAGATTGATTTTTTAAATACATTAAAAGAGCTTTTAAAATTTGATCATTATGAAGTGAAGGAGTGGACTTTAAGACTTATTGAGTCTCTAGGATCCCAAAGTATTTTCTTAAAAGATGATGTCTTATCAATCAAACCAAAACTTACAATTTTTAATGAACATAAGAAAATGACTAAGGAGCTTATAGAGCTTCTTGAAAAGAGATGGGCACCTAGGAGAGGAAATGAATAAAGACTTTTTTAATCCAAACCTACAATTAAATCTTTTAAAGAACGAAAGAAATCTTGCAGGTCGCCAAATGTATTATATGGATGGACACGAAGAGGTAAAGGTCGAAATCTATCCAGATAAGAGCGTCTCTCCCTCGATGTTTGTCCCAAATAAGACTCTGCCCGGTACATATCGTGCTCACCCGATAACTATAAGAGCTATGAGAAAAGACTTATTTGCAAATATGCACTCAGAAGCTTTTGAAGAACTTCAATACGACTATAAATGTGAAGGTTGTAACCATATTATAGACTTACAATTTTGGGAGATCTGCCCTCATTGTGAAAAACCTTTCCCAAAAGAGTTACCCCCCAAACTAAACTCTTAGCTAAACTATTAAGAAAAACTATTAAATAATCTAAAGTCCAAAGCGTTTTAAATAACTTTCTGTCACGACATTCGTATTTTTTAAGTCTTTAGAAATATCTAATAAGTCAAAAGTATCATTCCAGACCTTAAGTCCATCATCCGTTGCAAAGAAGTCAAAAAACTCTTTCATATCCTCTACATTACCTTTTTTTGCCATATCGTCGATAAGATAATCAAGTTGCAATAAGTGAGGATAAGGACCATGATCTTGTAGAGAACTGGTGAAGGCATTATCTAGAATCGGGCCTTTTGCAATTTTTTTTCTAAACTCAGTAAAAGGCAATGTTCCTTCAGTTTTATAAATTTCTGAAACTTCAAGTCCTCTTTCTTTAAACTTATCTTTAAAATATTGTACAAGAGTGTCCTTATCAATTTCTCCATTTCTTGCCATTTCAATCAATGTTGCCTTACCTGAAGCTAGCATACGTTTAAAAACTTGCCCCATCGTCTCTTCCATATAATCAACCCATCTTCCTGTATCACTTAGTAACTTATGGGCTCCAACAATAGGTTTTTGCATTCGTGGATACTTTGTTAGAATTTCAACAACGACTTCTCCATCTTTTGCATTCGTTAAACCATTCACTACATTAATATTAGGTTTTTCTAGTGGGTGCTTAATTGCAAACTCACGCATTTCCCTAAATTTATTCTTGATAGCATCAGGTAGGTCTTTTGATACACTTAACAATTTTCTACTCACTGCTCGCGGTTTGAACTTATCTAAATTAAGTTGTACATATTTTTTAAAAACACGATCATGATTAAAGCCTGTTCCCTTACCTGGCTTAATTCCACCTAATTTTAAAATTCCAGAATTAATGAGCATATTTTTTCCATGCATACTTAAGAAAGGAATAACACTGACTGCTGATGACACAAGTAGAAAATTATTTGATTCATGTTGATCTAGTAACTCTTCAACTGTGGAGCTTTTATTTTCACCTAAGAGAGAAAATGACTTATATTTTAGCTCCTCTTCAATTTTAAATTCCTTATAAATTGAATAACCTGCACTAGTACCACCAATAGGAGCACAAATAACCTTACCTCCATAACCTTTTATTAGAAATGGGCAACCAATATTAAAAGCGATCATAGAACTTTCTATAGCAATATCAGTAACATTATTTCTGAATTTGACATCATCATAAGCTATATTTGTGACATAACAGTATTTTGGATTTTCATTTAGGAACTCTTCTACATATCCTTTGTAATGTAATAAATCCGCTCCAAGAGCGTCTTTTGAAGACAGTGACTCTTTAACTTTCGAAAGATTAGAAAGTATCTTTTTTAAGATATTATCGATATCCGATTCACTCACATTCTCATTTTCAACATAAGCTAAGAATGGATACCTTGAGAGAAGGTCTATGTAATTACGTTTAGCATTTTTTTGTATCTGTTTTAAAGAAGAAATGTATCTATCCCTCTCGCCATTTTCTCTATAATCAGTAATTGACTCTGAGACTTTCATTAGTTCATGTACTTTTGAAATGACAGAAAAGGAATTAGCATCTTGAACGTCGTCAATTGCCTTTTGAGTAAGATAAGGTGCCTTTTCAAATAACGTCATTAAAATTGCATCATTCGCGATGTCATTAATCTTTTGATCTGCACTCATATCTGCAAGATCATCTAAAGGATGCTCTAAAGAGTCTCCCTCTAATGGGAAGTCTCCTCCTTGTACTGATGGTCTTCTCAGTAATTGATCATGGTGAAGATAAGGCAGTTCATTAAATGCAAACGCCATCGACAATTTAAAGTTTTGAAACTTTTGTTTTGTGACAGTTTTTATCTCATCACTTATAAGTCTCTTTTCTTTACACTCTAATTTAGTAGAGTCATTACAATTCTCTAAAATATTTGAAATTCTTTGATATTGATCATCTAACTTTTTTTGAATAAATATCTTAAGTTCATCAGGAATCTTAAGTCTATTCTTATCATTTGGGTTTAATTGTACAATTATTTGATGAGTGCTTGCTGCAAGTTTATCAATAGACTTAAAGTTTTCTTCTCTTTCAACACAAAGAACCTGCTGATCATTCATCTCACCATAGACACCTTTACAGGCTTGAAAATGATTAGGTATTTCAGATTTAGAAAAAACCAATCTAGAAGAAAACAAAAGTATAAAGGAAAATATATAAACTCTTAATATCATGTCACTCAATATCTCATTACAAAGATTCAATACTTTATCGGAGCAATACGATTTTTCTAAATTTCTACCACAATACCGGACCAAAGCAGTCGCCAACTGAACCAATTATCTTTTTCTAATTCACAATTATTTAACAAATAAATGACCTTGAGCTCATGAATTATTAAGAAGTGGCAGATAAAGTTGATACAAGAAATAAAGGAGTCACTATGAATTTAAAAATTACAAAGAAATCAGGTCACATTTCAAATGTAAAAAGAAGATTAAGGACGCTCTTTCCTAACATTGGAACTGTTGAAATAAAGATGACAAGAACCCCTGATAAAAACTATAAAGCTTCTATCAGTTGTCATATCAAAAATAGAAAAACTATTATTTCAAAAAAGGTTTGTAACACTTATTTATCAAGCTTAGATAAGGCAGAACATGCAATCATTAAGCAAATAAAGAAGACAAAGAGAAAATTAAATAATAAACGCTCTGAAATTAATATCGCAAATATAGCATTTGCTGGGTAAAAGTTAATTATCCTCTGTAAATCATTGCGACATTACAGCGACTATAAAGACTGCCATATTTGTTCATAACCTCCTGACTATGATGAAACCCATTTTTTTCATAAAGATGAATGGCAGCTTGGCAGTCTTTATTTGTTAATAAAAAAAGATTACTTATATCCATATGCGAGATTGATTCTTTAATAACATGCTTTAAGAGGGATTCTCCGACCTTTAGTCCACGGGCCTTCTTAAAGACACCCATTTTCGTTAACTCAAAATTATTTTTGCCATGATTTTTTAAAGCACAAGTTCCAACAATTCCATGACTTGGATGTTCAACAAACCATATTCTTCCACCATGAGCAATGATATATTCGTCAGGATTTTTTAAGACCTTTTCGTCAATAGCTTCCATGACAAACATTGTGCTTACCCACTCTTTATTGATTTCATAGAAGTAGTGACTAAGTGATGTTTGGTAATCAATTATTTTTAAAGATTCTTCAGTGATTCGCATCATTTCCCCTTACTTTTTAATTGGTGCCACTAGACTTTTTCTGTACACAGCGAGTCAATAATTAGAGATAACTAAATTAGCCGGGCCCCATTTGGGACATCTTTATCAGGTTGCATAAGAACAATTTTATGATCACTATCAGATAGTCCAAGCACAAGTACTTCAGACATAAATTTACCAATCTGTTTCTTAGGGAAATTAACAACTGCTAAAACACGCTTACCTAGTAAATCATTTTTTTCATAATGATGTGTGATTTGAGCAGAAGAATTCTTAATTCCAACACCTTCACCGAAGTCAATCCTCAGTTTATAAGAAGGATTTCTTGCTTCAGGAAAGTCTGTAACATCAAGAATTTCTCCTACTCTAATATCTACCTGTAAAAAATCTTCAAATTCAATTTGTGATGCTATTGGCATTGAAGGATCAATATTTAAATGCATTAACTTCTTATCCTTTAAATATTTACTTATCTATTCCTATGCTATCAATCCACTGATCATAATTATTAAGATTACCTGGGATGATGATATCAACATTACCATCAGCAAGTTGTTTTAACTGGTTTAAGTAAAGCTCTTTAATTTTTAAATTAAAAGCTTCTGCACCACCAGGAAGAGAAAGTGCTTGTCCAATTTTTCTAATAGACTCTCCAGTTGCCCTAGAAATGGTAAGAATTTCTTCTGCCCTACCTTGAGCTTCATTTATTCTCTTCATCATCTCACCCTCAGAAAGATTGATCATTTCCATCTTCTTTCCTTCTGACATATTGATTCTTGCTTGCTTATCACCCTGACTTCTTGCAAGGATAGCACGTCTTTCTCTTTCTGCTCCAACTTGTTTTTCCATGGCATTTTGAACAGTATGAGGAGGAGTGATATTCTTTATCTCATATCGATGTACTCTTATCCCCCAAGACTCTCCCGCCTGATTAAGGACCTCAACGACTTTAGAGCTAATGAGATCTCTTTCTTCAAATGTCTTATCGAGATCAAGGGTTCCAATAATTGATCTTGTCGTAGTCTGAGCAAGTTCAATAGAGCCAAAAATAAAATTAGTCACACCATAACTGGCCTTAGCAGGATCAATAACAGAGAGATAGATGACTCCATCAACAACAACATTAACCTCATCTTTTGTAAAACAATCTTGTGGTGGAACATCAATTGTTCTCTCTTTTAAATCTTGAATAAAAGTAACTTTATCCATAAATGGAATTAGAGCATGAAAACCAGCATCAAGGGTCTTATGATATAGTCCAAATCTCTCTACTATATAGGCACTCTTTGTTGGCACAAGTCTTATTGACTTAATAAACCCAATGACAACGATTAAAAAAAGCCCACCCCAAAAAATCAGATTAATTATATCAAAAATACCACCACTCATTACTTCAACTCCTTAATAGGTTTTGCTACTTTTTCTACGCCTTCAAAAAAGCCTTTAATATTTGCCATTCCATCTGGGAGAACTGAGACGTTCGCTTTACCAAGAACCTCTCCAAGTTCATTTATATATTGTTCTAAAAGCTGAATCTTCACCGCATCTTTTCCTCCGGCACTACTAATTGCTTCAGCAACTATCTTTGCACCTTCAGCTGTTGCATTTGCAAGAAGTTCTATCTCTTCAGCTTTTCCTTTAGCAAAATTTATTCTCTTTTGTTTTTCACCTTCTGAAATATTAATTGACTCCTGTCTCTCTCCCTCTGAAAGAAGAATCTTAGACTCTTTATCAGCTGTCGCCAGTGTGATTTCAGCTCTTTTTTCTCGCTCTGCCTCCATCTGCTTTTCAAGTGTTTGTACGATATGAGCGGATGGTCTTATATTTTTAATTTCATATCTAAAGACTTTAATTCCCCAAGGATCTGAAGCAATATCAATCTCTTTAACAATCTTTTCATTAAGTGTTTCTCGCTCACTAAAGATGCTACTTAGAGTTAGCTTCCCTACTTCTGACCTCATCGTAGTTTGGGCCAAATTCACAGACGCATTTCTATAATTACCAATTCCATAACTTGCTTTTTTAGGATCAATGACTTTCAAATAAACAAGACCATCAACTTCAACCTGCATATTATCATTAGTAATACACGTCTGAGATGGTATATCAAAAACTTGCTCTCTAATTTCATGCTTGTAAGCGATGCTATCAAAGAAAGGAATTAAAAAGTGAAACCCTGGGTCTAATACTTTTTTAAATTTTCCAAGCCTTTGAACAACATAACTCTCTCTCATTGGAACAATCACGACAGTGTTATACAACACAAATAAAATGATCATTGCCACAAAGGTAAAAAACGTTAACATATCTTATCTCCTATATTGGTTTCACAAACCATGTCGAACCATCACGTGCTTCGATGATTGCTTTATTTCCTTTTAATATCTCTTCATTACTTCTAGCTTTCCAAGTCGTATCGGAAAATTTGATTCTCCCCTCTTTAAAAGGCAAAATATCTTCTACCACCTCGACTATTTTTCCTATTTGATCCTTATCTTCATCAACATTTTGCACCGAGGAATCACCTTCAAAGTACTTCATAAATACTGATCTCAAAACGAGCATGAGAAAAAGAGAGATTATAAACCAAGCGATAAAAGCATGAACGACACTTGTTAAAATATTAAAGTAGACAAGAGCACCAACGAATGCAGCGGCAAGCCCTAAGAAGACAATAATGCCTCCGGGGATGATAAGTTCGAGTACCATCATGATGACTCCAGAAATCATCCATATAATCCATGTTTCCACTAGAATTTCTCCTTAATAAATAGACTTTTAATTTCAATAAAATTAGTCCGATTTAATTTTAAAAGCTCTGCGATTTTTTCAATGTATTCAATTTCTTGCACAACAATTTCTTCATCTGCCCCCGCAAAGAAGAACATTATCCAAATGGTGAAATGCTTAATTTCAATTCTATTAAAGACTTTAGGCAGTTTTTTGGGAAGATAAGGTTCTGTTAAAAACTTTGAACAAGCTTTACTCTTACTTTCTAAAGCAAAAGAAGAAAGTAAATATTGAATACATTCTCTCTCCGCCGACCTGACCTTACCGTCGACACCAGAGAGTGAAGTTAATATTTTCATAAGTTCAAAAAGAAACTCTTCGCTTAGTTTTTTTGAAAAGTCAGCAGTTAACTGATGAAATATCGAGTCGCCCTTAAAATCTTCATCTGTGACTTTCAACGCTCCTCTAATTACAGGATCGTAGAACATAGGCTCAAACTCGTTCATATAAAACAAGCTTTTAAAATCATCCAAACCACTTCTAATTTTTTTTTCTAAAGGAACTTGACCTAATAAAGAATCAAGAGAGACGCCATATAAGCGACTGAGCTTAATCGCCACGGAAACAGGTAGCTTTAGCCGTCCCATCTCATAATCTCGCATCATCAAATTTCTAAGCCCAAGATTCGCCTCAACTTCTTTTTGAGTAAGTCTGGCATTTTCTCGCGCAATTTTTAGAGACTCTAAATATTTTTCCATGATGTACATATCTGTACACTTAAATAATATTAAATGTACATAAAAACATACAAATACCAGGTTTAATATTTATTTACTGGTACTTAGTAGATTCTTTGCACACAACTTAATGCACTTAGCACGTGCATGTATAAGAGACTTCAAAAAATATTTAATGTTATTTCATAGATTATTAAAGCCTTTCTCCAATAACTAGCTTTTTTATATTTACTTTGTCTTGCAAATATTATTTGTCAATTTTATAGATTAAACATCTCCCCCATAAAGGTGTAACCAACTAATAACACGTATATATTAATAAAAACTATGAATTGTCCGATAATACCCGAAATAATAAGTCAATCAAAAACATAGAAGTAACAATGCTAAATATCTTTAAAAGAAACTTATTAACATTTATATGCTTAACCGCTATTTCATGCTCTTCTAAAATTGAATATGAAGGTGTCTCTAGAAGTATCGTCGATCCTTTTATTAATGTTTTTTCAATAACTGCTATAAGACAAGCAACACCTTTTAATCCAAAGACACAAAACTTATATGTTGGTGAATCTCTCACTTTAAAATATTTAGATGAAAATTCTCAAAAATTCATCTCTTCAGCCAAATGGTCTATTGAAGGAGGGGTAGGCACACTCACATTAGGAGAAGACGGAGTGAGTGCAAAATTTCTTGCAACCAAAGTAGGTGGAGCAAAAGTAATCGCTGAATATAACTCAAATATTTCTTATTATATATTCAATATCTCAAACCGTCCCCCGAAAATTGATAACATAGATAATATATTAAATATTACTCCTGGTGATTTAATAAATTTAAATATTAATGACGAAGGTAATGATGAAGATAGAGATTTACAAAGCCTAAGCTATCGATGCTACTTTGATAGGACACCAGATGGTGTTGTTAATGAAGCTAATCAATGTGCGGCACTCACTGGATTTAACCTAAATGCTCAAACTGGAGAAATAAACTGGAATACAGATATAAATGAAAACTCACAAGTAGAGTTTAAAGTTGTGGCAACTGATGGAGAGCTTCAAGATTCTAAAATTTTTATCGTAGAATTTAATCCTATTGATACTGACGGTGATGGTATTGGTGACTTAGCTGATTTGGATATTAACCCATCCCTACCAGATGATGATAGTGACGGTATTGCGAATATTGCAGATACTGATCATCCTTCAAATTCAGAAAACTTAGATACTGACGGTGATGGAATTATTGACTACTTTGACTCTATTAATATTGCACAAGCTCAAAGTATTCCAAATTTAGCCCTAAGTGAAGACACATCTATCAAAATTAATCTGCCATACAACGACATAGACGGAGACTTGGCAACATCGTGCACTTTATCCTCTCTTAACAATATCAACATAATTTCACCATGTAACTGTGACATAAATGGATTGTGTTCTGTAGAAATTGAAGGCATTAATAACTATCACGGAACTGGTAGCTTTGACTTTACAGTCGTCACTAATTCACAAATCTCAACTCTCTCATCAGTCCCATTAAATATTACTTCTGTAAATGATCTTCCAATATTATCTGAGTCATGTCAGAAATTATTTCCGGCATCACAATACTCATGTTTTATAAGCGGTAGTGACGTTGAGGACGTAAGTCTAGATTGGCAAAAGATTGAGGACAGTTGTGACTTATTTAACATAGATTCTGTTACAGGAGAGCTCAGTGCTTCATTGAACACATCTCCTCCTTCATCATGCGATCTTACTGTTGAAGCGAGTGACAATGACGGCGGAAAAACACAGTTAAGTTTCACGCTAGAACTAATTTCATGCCCTACTGGCTATATACCTGTAGCCGGCAACTCAACCCTTACAACAAACGGCTTTTGCGTCATGCAATTTGAGGCAAAAAATATTGGGGGGATAGCTACTTCACAAGCTTCTATTACGCCTTGGAGAAGCATTTCTATCACTAATGCAAGAACAAATTGTCGGGCCTTAGGAAGTGGGTACGACTTAATTTCTAATATGGAGTGGATGACAATTGCAAGAGATGTCGAAAAAGTGAATTCTAATTGGTCGGGTGGAAGTGTTGGTAGTGGTTGTATAAAGTCTGGCAACACA
This sequence comes from Halobacteriovorax sp., assembly GCA_002686115.1. Classification (GTDB taxonomy): domain Bacteria; phylum Bdellovibrionota; class Bacteriovoracia; order Bacteriovoracales; family Bacteriovoracaceae; genus Halobacteriovorax_A. The sequence continues at coordinate 17,718 of NZAF01000090.1, forward strand.
GGACTCAACAGTGCAAATTGTAGTTACAATGGTGCAAACCCTGAATCCGGGTCTTCACGTAACACACTTGCAAGACTAGATCTGTCAAACAACTATCAAATTTGGGATTTCTCAGGAAATCTCTATGAATTTGTAGACTGGACTACTGGTGGAAGTTTACAACAAGCGCCTAGTCCAAGTTGTGAAGTACCTTGGAGAGAGATTTTATCAGTAAATTGTGCAACAATTGATGATGATGAGCTAAAACCTTTAAACCCTGCAGGAGCAAGTAATTACAATTCATCTCGAGGTATAGGAAGATACTCTGGTAATACCTACATGACTGGCAATGTTGTAAGAAGAGGCGGTGGGTATGATTCAGCCGTAAATGCTGGACCCTTTTCAATGCTAGTTAACGGATCTACGAGTTGGAGCAATTCTAAAGTAGGCTTTCGCTGTGTTTATAGACCATAATGGTAGAGATGGCACAACTAACGAATCAGCTTAAAAAAACCATTCGTATCATCTTCCCAATCTATAAAAAGGTCGCCGCTTCTAAGGATCGTTAAAATATGCTTATCATTCGAATAACAGATTGAGCTGCCGATTTCACATTTAAAAGTAGCGTATAATTCTCCATCAGAGCCGTGATACTTGATAGAGTATCTATTATCATATCTTTCAACGATAATCTTTCTCGTTCCTTTAAGGTCTCTTGATGAACCTTTATAGTACTCATAAACCCCTGTTCTAATATCGTCTGTGATATTGAATTGAGTGATGGCTCTTAGAATACTCTCTCCAACACACACGCTTGGAAAACGTTCATTCTTACACCAGTCTAAATTAAACGAATACGCTGAATGAACCATAAAAAATAAAAAAATGAACTTCTTCATTACCACTCCTTTAAGAACACAATATCTTTAGCATATGACATCAGTTCTCTTCTTAAAAGAGGTGCATTTTGCAACTAGAGAGCACTTAGAAGAGGTCATTACTACGTAAGAAAAAGATGATTACTAACAGAATAGGCCTTACTTATTTCAAAATTATTGAAGCTTCATTTTTTGAGTGTTACAAGTCACCATCATTTTAATTTATTGACCAAGGAGACCACATGTCCATTATAAAAACTTTTTTAAGTGTATGTCTTTTAATCACAGCGCTCAGCTCTTCAAGTGCACGAGCAGACCTTCCACCGTTTTGTGCCTATAATGGACAAAGCTGCCAAGAATCTTATGAGTGTTGTTCTGGAACATGCCAAAATGGTCAATGTGAAGATCAGTTTAACTCATGTGTCTCTTTAGGAAACTCTTGTGGTTACGGTAATGAATGTTGTGAGGGAAGCTGTCACAATGGCTACTGTGTTAATAAAGTGAATACATGTCGTGAAAATTACGAGTACTGCCAAAAGGATTCACAATGCTGTTCAGGAACATGTAATAGTGGAATTTGTGAAACGAACTTTGATAACTGTATTCCATCACAACAACCATATGGCGCTTGTTATTAATTAATATAGACTTTAAAAAGGTAAAAAGGTGCCACTAGACTTGATCATTGACGCTGCGTAGTGGACAAGTCTGGTGGCACCTTTTGAATAGTGGCACCTTTTGAATAAAAATTGATTTTTTATATAGCCTTATTCTTTTTTTCATATAGCGAAACGCATCAAGATACTGAAAACTCGAAGGATGTCACTCTTTGTAAGAAAAATACCTTTTACTAACACCTACTAAACAAATAAATTCTTAAAACACACACGAACAAAACACATTCTCAGTTTTAAAACGGCAACGGAATAGCTATAAACTGAGAGACGAAAGACACAATTAACAGGAGTGGGGATTATGACAAGAGCCAATTCTTATTTGTCGGATGAACAAATCAAGACTCTTAAGGACAAGCTTCTTTCTGAAAAAGAAAGAATCCTGAACAAGCGTGAGCAAAAAGAACAGTACTGTATGGATAAGAGTGAATTACTTGATCCATTAGATGAGGCCTGTATTAATGCTCAAACTTCACAAGAAATCAGATTTAGAAACAGAGAGAACTTCTTTTTAAAGAAGATCAACAAAAGCCTTACAAAAATTGATAAAGGTGAATACGGTCTATGTAGTGACTGTGATGTTGAGATCGGTTTTGAAAGGCTGATGGCAAGAACGACAGCTGAGCTTTGTATTGGCTGTAAAGAAGAGTCTGAACAAGTAGAAAATAGTAACTTCTTTATGAAGCGTTCTAAGTCACTTGGTAAGACGATTCAGGAATTAGGAAAAAGATAATTGAGATTTAAAAGGACCAAATTTTGGTCCTTTTTTATTTTGATAATTCTTCGATAACCTTGTAGTCACCTACGGGTCTAAGTCTTGTGACAAGATCAACATATCTTAAAGTCTTTGATTTTTCTAAAAGACTTTTAACACTAAAAACATCATCGCTTTGACTTTCAAAGCTCATCTCATATACGCCTTTAGCTAACTCTCTAACTTCATTTATCTCTATTGCATAGTTATTTTCAATCTGCGTAAAGTTTTCAGTGTCACTTAGACCGTTACTTTTAAATGAGATAATAAGGCGGTTTTCAACGACTCCATCACAAAGTCCTGAGTTATAGTTTGAGAGGTCTCTATCAAGTATTTCTATATCACTGCCGTTTACCTTTGCCCATACACACTCTCTGCCCTTATCACTCTCAAAATTGATAACCATCCTTGCACCATGACCAGAACAGTGGATAAGAGTATCTGCCTTATGAGCTCCGAGTCCATCTAAAAAATCATTCCACTGAGTGGGATTTAATTGAAAAGATTTAGAATCATTAAATGAAGCAACTTTAATATCTCCCATCTGATCTTGATGAAAATAGCAACTTCCTTGATTAAGAGACTCAACTTCTAGACCAAAGGCATAGAGAGAAATTAGCGTTAGAATTGTAAATTGTAGTATTTTTGTAAACATACTACTATTGTCGGTTATCTATTTTTGAACTTTACACTCGGTCTTTGTTTTTTTTAAAATAATTTATGCTTAGTGAAAAAGAGAAAAAACAATATATTGATGAAGTTGTTGAAAGCTTTTATACAAAGGCCATAAACGATATTTTCATTGGCTATCAGTTTAAAAAGATTTCAGACAAGCCCGACAATTTAAATCAGGTATTATCTGACTTTAATCCTCACCTATTAAGAATTAAGAACTTTTGGTATCAACAATTTTCTCTGCCAACTGAGATTGAAACATCTGAAAGAACGCTTTTTCATGCTCATGATAAATTAAACATAAGACGAGGTGAACTTGGAAGGTGGATTACTCTTTTTAAAGAAGAGCTTTCCTTATCTACGCATAAAGAAACTCAAGACATTAAAAATAAATGGCTTCATAAAATTGAAAAGTTTGAAAAGGCATTTATCAAAAGATATTTTTAAATGATAATGAAATACATCATGAAGACTCATATTCATCAGATGCTACTTGCTTTAATTATCTCCGTAGCAGTAGCAGCACTAGAAAATCCTTGGACAATATCCTATCAATCCTTTCATACGGATGGTTATTTCTCGGCACTTTATAGTATTGATCATCTCGAAAGTGAGTATATGTTGAGTTCATATAAAAATGATTACCTAGATGCATCAGCTATATTTAATAGCTATATTGGAAATTATCAAAGAGGAATACAAAAATTTGATTTAATTAGTTATTCAACTAATATTTATGACCCTAACTATGAACACAACTTCCTTACCAAAGAGACTGAAGATTTTTATCCCTATCCAGCAACAGAAGAGATCATTCAACTAACAAATAACTTTAGGGCAGTCTTCATAAATGAAGCACACCATATTCCTCAGCACAGAGCATTGACCATGAGTCTTTTAAAAGCACTTTATAAAAAAGGATTTCGATATTTTGCAGCTGAGACCTTAAACTTATTTGACGAAAAAGAGCTTAATAACAGAAAGTATCCGTTGAAAGGTACTGGCTTTTACTCAGTAGAACCTGTGTATGCAGATTTAATAAGGCAAGCATTAAAAATAGGTTATACAGTTATCTCATATGAACATAAACTTCCGTGTAACGACAATAGTACTCCTTTAAAATGCCAAAATGAGAGAGAACAAGGGCAAGCAAGAAATCTGTTGAAAAAAACATTTCAAATCGATCCTCAGGCAAAAATACTTGTTCATGCAGGTTATGGACATATTAACGAAAAAGGCGATGAAGAGTGGATTCCTATGGCGCGCTATTTTAAAAGAATATCTGGAATAGACCCCTTAACGATTGATCAAGTCACTATGACTGAACACTCTCACCAAAAATTTGAGAACATAATTTATACTGAGATTATGAAAAAGTATAAAACTAAAGAACCAATCATTTTAAAAAGAAATAAAGACATTTGGACTGGAGACATGAAGGATAACTACGATGTACTTGTCTTTAATCCAAGAACAAGTAAAACCTCTAGACCTAATTGGCTATTCAGTATCGCGAATAGAGTTAAGAAACAATTTGATAAAATTCATTGCGAGGAATTCCCTTGTCATGTTCAGGCTTTTATAAAAAGTGAGATGCAAGATCAATCAATACCCTTTGATCAATTTGTTATAGAAAACAGTGACGATAAGAACTATTTTCTTTCTCTTGATAAAAGTTATAAGTATTTATTTAAAGTTAATAACATAATAAAAGATTTTGATTAGATGAATATAGAATTAAAAAAAATAGATATTAATGACTCAAAAACTATAGACTCTTATCTAAAATGGGAAAATGACCAAAATCTTACTCATCTCATAATACCTATAAGATCTAAAGACCAAGAGAAACACAAAACAACTAAAGAAAGTATTTTAGAGTTCTTTAAAAATCATCCTGATAGACAAGAGATGACTTATATTATTTATGATAATGAAACTGCTATTGGAAATGTTAATTACTATATTGATCCACCCCACCTACATAAAAAAATTAACAATACTGCATGGATTGGTCTTACCATTGGAGAGAAGGATTACTGGGGAACTGGTGCCGCATTTGAAGCAATGACATTACTCGAAGAAATCTTTGCCTCTAAAAAGATAAAAAGAATGGAACTTGGAGTTTTTGAATTTAATACACGTGCCATCAAATTCTATGAAAAATTGGGTTTTAAAAAAATTGGAGAAATTAAAAACTTCACTTATTGGGATGATCGATTTTGGAATGATATTAGAATGGAGAAGAATCTATAGTGAGTTTAATCGTTTAGGATCTTGTTGATGAAGTTTCATCTTACTCACATTCTTGATCGGGCCTAGGGTTTGATGCTGAGTAAACTTTTTTGACAAAGTCCTCTAAAACAGGCTCCCCTTTCACATCATCTAAGAGCCAATTTCTAACATAGTACTGATCAAGCTTCTTTGCTGCTGCACAGGCCTGTGCCTCAGAGCGGTATTGAACGACAATCATCTCAACGAGACGAATCTTAAATCTCTTAGGAGACATGGGTATACAACCCTCTGGATACATACCGCAATTAATTGAATCGGCCTTATCCTTAACTCTTACCTCTTCAATACTCTTATCAAAGTCATAGGCCATCTGAAACATTTGCATAGGAGTATATGTTTTACTCTCCGAGCAAGAAAGAAGTATTAATGAGAATACTAGGAAGATGATATTTTTCATAATATCAGTATAGCACAGGATAAGATCGACAAAAGAGCTATTTTCTCTTGTAGCGAGGTGATCTTCTTTTCGTTACTTTCTTAGTCACTTTGCTAGATTGTGAACCTCTTGAACCTCTTTGAGCTTTCTTACCAGTCTTCTTACTTGCTTTCTTTGTGGCCTTCTTCGAAGTCTTCTTAGAGGCTTTTTTCGAAGCTTTGTTACTTGAACCAGAAGCTCCACCGCGAACAGCAATTGGTGAAATATTTAAAGCAGTTTGAGAGGCTATAGACTCATTAATTTTTAGAATGAGCTTTTGGTCTTTCTTAGTCACAAAGTTATAAACAAGACCTATCGTTCCATGCCTTCCTACTCTTCCGGCCCTGTGTACGTAGTAAACCGCTTCAAATGGAAGATCGTAATTTAATACCCACTTAAGCCCTTTAACATCAATCCCACGGGCCATGATATCTGTTGTGACAAGGATACCACCCGACTTTCTAAAGTCACTCATGCGCCTTCTTCTAGCTTCTTCAGTGACATCACCGTGAATGAGATAGATTTTTGATTTTAGTTTTTTCTCTTTTGAAATAGTCTCCATATACTTATGAACATCTTCTGCGATCTCTTTTTGGTTAGTAAAGATAACCCCAGAACCCTTTGCTTCACTTTCTAAAAATTGAGAGAGCATAGACTTTTTTTCTGTATACTCTAAAGAGATATTAAATGTTTCGATATTAGATGTTGTCTGAAGACTTGCTGAGTGGTGGATACGATTAAATTCATAACCAGAAAAAACGTTTGCTGTAAGTTCAGAAAAGTCTACTGGCTCAGTTGCTGAAAACATCGCCACTTGCACCTTTGTCTTAATGAAGGACTTAATGGCCAGCATATCTTTAGTAAAACCCATTTCCATTAACTGATCAGCTTCATCAACTACAAGCATCTGTAAGCTTTTAAAGTTGATTTCTTTACTCTTTAGCATCGAGTGAAGTCTACCGGGAGTTGCGACAAGAATATCAAAAGAGCTCGACTTAAAACTTTGAACTCTTTTTCCTTTTTGTCCACCAACGGCACTCTTCACTCTAAGTTTTGCGTGGTGACTGATTTTCTTCGCCTCTGCACTTACCTGATGAGCAAGCTCTTTAATTGGTACAATAATCACGCACTGAGGAGAAGCTTTCTCCATATGTCTGCCCTCTTTTTCAAGAATTTTAAGTTTTTGAAAAACTGGCAAGAGATAACTAAGGGTCTTTCCACTACCCGTTTTTGATAAGACAATGAGATCATCTCCATCAATAAAAGGTGGAATCGATTTTTTTTGGATCTCTTTGGCACCCTTTATGTCATATTCAGAAAAATATTCACCGAAAATTTCAGTCTCTAAGAGAGAATTAAAGCTCATTTTATACCTACTTAAGTAATGTTTTGTAGCTTATCTCAATTAAAACTAAAAAGTTCAACAATGATGATAAATTATTCCTCCTATAAACATAATGCTGCTAGGCATAAAATGAATAAAAATCAAACTATTGGAGGTAGAGATGAGGCTTTTTAAAAGCTTAAGGCCGCTTTTATTGACGGCACTAACGCTAGGCTCAAGCATGACCATGTCATATGACGTCGTTGAGAGAGCAACACTTATTGATGACAGATTTAAAAC
>NZAF01000091.1 GCA_002686115.1 Halobacteriovorax sp.
GCTTCAGTTGAAGTGATGACTCTTTTCTTATCAATTTCAATTCCTGGAATTGAAGCTGGCTTAGAGCCAGTTGCGATAATGATTTTATCGGCTTTTAAAGTCTCTTCTTTGTCTCCAGAAACTTTAACTGTATTTTTATCAATGAATGAACCCATCCCATGAAAGACTGTGATCTTATTCTTACTCATAAGATATTCAACTCCACCAGTAATATCAGCGACAATACCAGCAACTCTTTCACTCATTTTTGCAACATCAAGCTTAGGCTTTCCAACACTAATTCCATGCTCATCAAGATGAGCAAGTTCATAGTATCTCTCACTTGAATCAAGCCAAGCTTTAGATGGAATACAACCAACATTTAAACACGTTCCACCAAGTTTATTATACTTTTCTACGATAGCGACCTTCATTCCAAGTTGTGCACATCTAATAGCGCAAACATAACCACCTGGACCTGAGCCGATAACGACAACATCAAATTTATTATCACTCATGTTCTTTCTCCTTAAACTTCTAGTAATAATCTAGCAGGGTCTTCAATTAACTCTTTTACTCTCTTTAAGAATGTCACAGATTCTTTTCCATCTACGATTCTATGATCATAAGAAAGAGCTAAGTACATCACTGGGTGAATGACAACTTGTCCATTAACCGCAACTGGTCTTTCAACGATGTTGTGCATCCCAAGGATTGCTGACTGAGGAATATTAATAATTGGTGTTGAAAGCATAGAACCAAAAACTCCACCATTAGTAATCGTAAAAGTTCCACCACTCATCTCATCAACAGTGAGTTTTCCATCACGACCTTTTAAAGCAAGTCTTCTTACCTCTTTCTCTATTTGAGCAAGATTTAAGCTCTCTGCATTTTTGATAACAGGTACAACGAGACCTTTTGGTGTTGAGACTGCAATACCAACATCTGCATAGTCATGATACTTAATCGTTTCACCATCAATTTGAGCATTTACACCAGGAACTTCTTTAAGTGCAAGAGTACAAGCTTTTGTGAAAAAGCTCATAAAGCCAAGTCCTATTTCATGCTTATCTTTGAACTGATCTTTGTATCTTTTTCTAAGTTCCATCACGTTGTGCATATCAACTTCATTAAAAGTTGTAAGCATGGCAGTAGAGTTTTTAGCTTCTGTAAGTCTTTTAGCAATCGTCTTTCTTAAACGACTCATTTTTTCAACTCTTACTTCCCTACTTGCTCCGCCACTAGGAACCTGAGCTTGAACTTCCGGTGCTTCCTTTGGCTTTTCAGCTGGAGCAGACTTATTAGCTGCCATCGCATCAGCTTTTGTAATGCGACCATCTTTTCCACTACCAGAAACACTATTTGCATCAATTCCTTTCTCGGCCAATATCTTACCAGCGGCAGGGGAAGGATAATTCTTATCTCCTCCTGAAGCCTCTGCACTTGGTGCAGATGGTGCGCTTGGAGGCTCTGGTGCATCTGATGAACTAGACTCTTCAGCAGGTGCAGAAGCTGAAGTGTCAAGCTCTGCGACAACAGCACCAATTTCAAGATCATCTCCTTCTGAGGCAATAATCTTAATCACTCCACTTTGCTCTGCAGGCAGAGGAAGAGTGGCCTTATCTGATTCAACTTCAACAAGTTCATCACCTTCATTTACATATGAGCCGTCTTCAACTAACCACTCACCTAATGTTACTTCTGTAATTGATTCACCAATTGGTGGAATTACTATTTTTACAACACTCATAACTTATCCTTATTTTTTAAAAGCTTTAGTAATAATTTCGCTCTGTTCTTTTAAGTGAACTGCCGCATAACCTGTCGCTGGAGAAGCCGAAGCTTTTCTAGAAATACAATCAAAGTCACTGAAAGTATCTCTCCATCTAAGAAGGTATGTCCAAGCGCCCATATTATTTGGTTCTTCTTGGACCCATCTAAGTTTTGCGCCTTTATACTTATTTCGAATCTCTTTAATCTTCTTCTCAGGTAGAGGATAAAGCTGCTCCATTCTAACAATGGCCGTATCTTTAATTTCATTTTCCTGTTGATGATTAAGAAGATCGTAATAAACTTTTCCGCTACAAAAGAGAACAGTTTTTACATCTTTTGCCTTTACATAATTATCATCAAAGACTTCCTGAAATTTTTCATCTGTCATATCTTTAACAGTTGAAACACATTGAGGATGTCTTAAAAGAGACTTTGGTGTAAAGACAACAAGAGGCTTTCTAAACTCATAAGACATCTGACGTCTTAAAAGATGAAACATATTAGCTGGTGTTGTTACATTACAAACTATCATATTGTACTCAGCACAGAGCTGAAGATATCTTTCTGGTCGACACGATGAGTGCTCAGGACCTGCTCCTTCATACCCATGAGGAAGTAACATAACAATGTCACTCATTCTTCTCCACTTACTCTCTGCTGCAGAGATGAATTGATCAATCATGATCTGAGCACCGTTTGAAAAATCTCCAAATTGAGCTTCCCAGATATTAAGAGAGTTAGGAGTTGCTTGGGTATAACCATATTCAAAACCTAAAACTGCATACTCAGAAAGAAGAGAGTTATAGATATGAACCTTACCTTGATCTTCTGTAATATGATCAAGTCCACAGTAAGGGGCATTTGTATTCTCATCAAAAACTTTCATATGTCTGTGAGAGAATGTTCCTCTAATAACATCTTGACCACTAAAGCGGATATCATGACCATCCATAAGCATCGAGCCATAGGCAAGCATCTCTGCCATCGCCCAGTCGATCTTATCTGTATCAAATCTCTTTTTACGATCATCTAATATTTTCTTTGCTTTTCTTAAAGCCTTAAATCCATCTGGTGTCGAAGTCATTGCATCAACAACCTTTTGCAGACTAGCTTTCTTAACGGATGTATCCGGAGACTCATCAAAGTCTTCAGGCTTAGACCATCTCATATTTAGCCATTCTTTATGAGGACCCTTCACTCTTTTTGGAAGCTCACTTTGCTTAACATTGTTGAACCTGTCAGAGAGAAGTTTCTTAAACTCATCTTGCATCTCTTTTGCGATACCTTTATCGACAGATCCACTAGCTTCTAACTGCTGAATATAGAGCTCTCTTGGATTCTTTTGTTTAGCAATGAGGCCATATAAATGTGGTTGAGTGTACTTTGGCTCATCACCTTCGTTGTGACCATGCTTTCTGTAACAAACCATATCAACAAAGACATCTTTTTTAAATTTTTGTCTAAACTTAGCCGCTAATTCACATGCATAAACAACATCTTCAGGACAATCTCCATTGACGTGAATGATAGGAATATCAAGCATCTTAGCTAGAGATGTACAATAGTGTGAACTTCTTGCATCCTTAAAATCAGTTGTAAAACCAATTTGGTTATTGATCACAAAGTGAATTGATCCACCAGTTCTATAACCATCTAGTTCTGACATTTGAAGGGTTTCATACACGACACCCTGACCTGCAACTGCGGCATCACCGTGAATGATGATTGGAATAATTTTATCTTCATTGCCTTCATATGCGATATCAACTTGAGCTCGGCAATAACCAACAGCGACCGGTGCAACTGCTTCAAGGTGAGAAGGATTAGGTAGAAGTTTTAAGTAAACATCTTTACCCGTTGCCGTCTCAGCAGCAGAAGTATAACCCATGTGATACTTAACATCACCATCGCCCTGTTGTTCCTGCTGTTCTAAAGAGTTACCTTCAAATTCTGAAAAGATATACTCATAGGTCTTACCAAGAGTATTGGCCAGAACATTAAGTCTTCCCCTGTGTGCCATACCAATAACAAATTCTTTAGCACCTAATTCAGCACCTTCATTAATAATGGCATCAAGGCCTGGAATCGTAGACTCTCCACCTTCAAGAGAAAACCTTTTTTGCCCTGTATATTTTGTTTGTAGAAAGTTTTCAAAAACATTTGCTTCATTAAGCTTATGAAGAATACGCTTTTTCTTATCTACAGAATAATTTCTCTTTAAATAAGTAGACTCGAATTCCTTACGAATCCATCTTCTCATTTCTGTGTCATTAGAGTGCATATACTCGATACCAATCTTACCGGTATAAAGACTCTTCATGTGTGAGATGATGTCTTTAAGTTTTGCACTTCCAAGACCTACAAACTCTCCACATAGAAATGAGTTTTCAAGATCACTATCTGTGAGATCATAATCCCCTAGTGATATTCTTGCGGATCTGTCGACCCTCTCCCTAATAGGGTTTGTGTCAGAAAGTAAATGTCCTCTGGCACGGAATGACTGAATCAGTCTAAAAACGTTAAACTCTTTTCTTAGAGTTTCCTCTGAGACATCTCCACCAGTGCTCCCTTTTCCAGCTCCAAACTCAAAACCCAAAAAGAAGTTACGCCAAGATTCTTCGGCGCCTTCAGGGTCTTGCTTGTACTGTTCATAGAGGGAATCAATGTAGGAGATATCGGAACTTGCTAGATGTGAAAAATCTAGTGAACCCATAACTTAATCCTTTGTTAGGCGTAAATACACCTTTATGTTAACCCGGCCAAATGACCGACTCGTAAGCTATTATATTTCCATTTTATCATTTCGTGAAGATTGAAACGACCAAGAAAATGAGTCCATTCAAAATTAACGAAATTAAAATATATGTGAATTTATCGACGGAAGTTGTTTGTGAATTAAGTAAAATTATATGAAGGAAGATTTATGCCGTGTGATATTCCTAGGCATGACTTTCAAGATCGAGGCATTCTTTAGCGATATCTGGATTCTCCGTACATTCATCTTTTTTATCACAGAACATACAGTCTTCACCAATTACTTTATTAAGTCCGCCACATGAACCTTTAAGCTCTTTATTTGACAAAATGACTCCGACTCCCATTCCAAGAGCAGAAACAAGAAGAACAACAAGTGTGATTAAAAATGTTTCCATATAGACGTACCTCAAATACCTTTTTATAGCCTTTTAGCATAAAAGGCCCACTCACCCAATACAAAAGTCTCTAAATTTCTTAGACGAGAGTGAAATATTAATAATTATTATTTAAAACGACCTTCAATACCAATGAAAACTTGGTGTTCAAGTTTAAACTCTTGATTCATTAAGAAAAATTGTCTTCTACCTGCCAAAGTTCCATCATCTATCTTTGCCTTGGCAAAAACAGAGAAGTTTTCTGTCACTTGATACTTTGCTTCAGTGCTATAACTTGTATAACCCTGAGTGTTATAAATACCTTCAAATCTAAGACTCCAGTCTTCATGACGGTACATAACGCTTGCAGAATACTCACTCTCTTCAAAACCCACAACAGAGGTTTCACCTGATAGACCAAAGATAAAGTTATCATTTACAAGATAAGCATCAGTTTTAATCGATATATTATCTTTATTTAAAAAGACATTAAATTCAGGCCATGTGACTTTTCCAATAGGAGTATTAAATCCTAAAGTCTCTTGATACGACTTTGCATCTAATAATTCATTTGAGAATGCATTTACCGCCTCCCATGTTCTACCAGATAAGAGAGTGGTAAGAATCGAGGCATGAGCGATAAAAGATTTAGTATCTTCTAACTCATCATCTGTAATCATATTTTGATCTTTTAATGCTGAAACATAAGAGTGAAGATCACTAGAGCTTGAATCAGGATCGTAGTAATAATAGACGGCATTAATGATTTTATTCATAAGATAGTGTGGAGTTTCCGTATGATGAAAATATCCCTCATAAACAGATTCAAAGGCCCTATCCCTAGAAAACTCAGTTTGAGCATTAAGACCTGCTGAACTAATAACGGCATCTTCCATCGCAGTCATATCAGGTACCGAGTAACTAACCGCAGCTCTAGCTGGAGTTGGTAGTAAGTTTAGAAAAAGGCTACCAATTGTTTTAACTTTTTTATCACCGGCATAATAAGTAATGTCATCAGGGCTTGAACCAAAGGCGATTGCAGCTTCAGCATGCGCCCCTTCATGCATGGTATTGTACCCAGTTCTTGTAATCCAATAGCCTGCAAGAGTATTAGCAATCATGATTCCTAATCTATCTTTATAAGAATCGTCATAAGAGTCGTGCTGACTAATTTTTCCATAGACGTACTTATTGAGTTCAACCATATTATGGTACCACTCTTTAAGAGTCTGATGGTCAACGGGTTTATCAGAGAGTTGAAGAGTAGAAACTCTAAAGTTTGCAAGCTCAGGATCATTGATGTCTATATAGTCATCAATAGATTCTGCTTGAGCAGAGTTAAGTGTAAATAAGATTAAAAATATTCTTAGTAACGATTTCATACAATTATCCTTTGAGGATAACCATATCAAAATTTGCTTCAATTATGATAAAGCATGGATATTAATACTTACTGTCTATTTTTTAGACACTAATCAGTGTCTGTAACATTTTAGGTTAAGTCATTGAAAGTCCATTGGCACATACTTAGAGTTTAAGAACCCACAGACCTGAAGTATTTTAAGCTTAAAATAATCCATATTTCGATAACCAAAGCCTCTTCTCTTTAAGGCTTTAATCGCATTGTTTTGTCCTTCAGAGAGCGCACTACTTACTCGATAATAAAAGTAATTTCTAAATGTACCCCATCCGTTATTAAAATTTTTCCACCATTTCTTCAGCTCATAAAGATAAGGACACTGCTCAATCCATTCTCCTATTTGTTCGAACTTTTCCCTAGCATAGTACTCATTTTCTGAGTCATATAATTGATACATTCCTTCTTTGATTAGTTCTAAATAAGCAAACTCCTTGTTGTCTTTTAGAACCTCATTAATATGCCTCGTTTCAACCTTTGATCTTCGTGAATCTTTCTTCACAAAGAGACGCTTAAACTTTCCTCTCGTTAACCTTTTCGTTTCATTATGTGCCATGTATTCATGAAGCCACTTTCTATCTGAATCAACTGCTTCATTAAAATTCTGCATGATATGAAAACGATCCCAGACAACTGTTGCAATCGGGCAATGCTCTTCGACGCTGCACTTATAACTATCATGCTGGTCCATCGCGACAACATCAATATCACGACATCTTTCTTTACCTATAATCTTAAAGAACTCATCAAGAGCTGCCTTTTCTCGAGACTCTGACACCCAGATCACACGTCTTGTTTCAAGGTCACAAATAATCGTAAAGAACCTCTTGTCTCTTGACTCTTTCCGGCCATACTTCTTGCTTCTTGCATAGACTTCATCAACAGAAATCTTCGTCACCTTAGGAATCTTATAGTATTGAAACATTCTTTTAAGTCTTGCAAAATCTAATCGATACATTGTCATCTTATCTATTCCCGCTAACGCGCCGGCGCGAGATACAGCACTAATTTCACAGAGTCTTCCAAGCCACCAAGCATATTCTTGAGATAAGTGAGGTGTTTCTGGTGAAATAAAATCTAGGTGCTCTGCTCTGATTTTTTTGCACGATTCACAATAACCTTTGCGTCTTTTTAAATGAACAAAGACCTTATTATTGAAAACAGGTAGCATCTGTATCTTTACTTTGTAAGAGCCTGTGATTCTCTTCAGAGGCTTTTTGCAACGATGGCAGCATCCACCCTTATCTTTGTGGTGATGTTCGACATAGAGATCGATAAGCTGTTTATCAAGATATTCTTTCATGTCTTTGAGGTAGAAACCTGATATTGCTTTTAGAAGAAATTTTGGTAATCTCATTGTAGACCTTCCTTGGTTTGTTCAAATTAATTTTGTGGTAAAAATCAATTATACAACAACTTAGAAAGGTCTTCTTTTTTACTCAACAACCTTTTCTGAGAAAGAACCCGATTCTGACGTATCCTAATTTCCAAGCGAAAATGTCCTACCATCCGCATCAATAGTAATATTCTCCAGTAACTATATTTCTGGAGATTTTAGGATGGAGAAAATTATCATGGATGTTAATCAGTTAAAGGTTTATCGATTAGCTTGTAAGGTCTTAGAAGGTAAAATGAAAATTAAGGACTTTGCAAGACTCATTAATAAGTCTTACCGGCAATCTCAAAGAATCCTTAAAAAAGTAGAAGACAAAGACTTTCTTGGAGTCATTCATGGCAACACAGGAAAGACTCCTCATAATAAGACTCCGGAACATATTGAAGCTCAAATCAAAGACTGGTTAAGTTATAAGTATCAAGACTTTAACATCACTCATTTTCTGGAGATGGTTTTAGAAAATGAGCATAATCCTCAAATGCCCAAAAAGAGTACTGTTCATAAATTAGCCACTAAACATGGACTTATTAAAGGAGCTCGACGATCAAAAAGAAGATCATTTAAGCCTCGTCCTAGAATGGAGCAGGAAGGAATGTTGATTCAATTTGATGGGAGTAACCACGTTTGGTTTGGAAGCGAAAGAACAGACTTATTAGCTGCAATTGATGATGCCACAGGAAAAATTGTGGGAGCAGAGTTCTTCTATGGAGAGAAGTCACAGCACTGCCTAAAGGTTATAAAAGATCTTGTAGAAGAAAATGGTATTCCAGAAGCCTTTTATATGGATCAAGCTGGTATCTATGGCAAAGTTGATCGTGAATGGGAGTCACAAATAGCAAGGGCCTTTGAACAATTAAATATAAGACTTATTTTAGCGAGCTCACCTCAAGCAAAAGGAAGAGTCGAAAGACTGTTTAGAACCCTTCAAGACAGGCTTGTATCAGAATTA